>NZ_UCNR01000007.1:0-174695 GCF_900474045.1 Synechococcus sp. N19 | reverse complement strand
ACGATTCAGATCAACTGAATCGGAAAGCCCCCTCCTCGGAGGGGGCTTTTTGTTGTGGCTGAAGCTCCTGTCGTTCGGATCTTTCAACTGAGGAGACGGTCAGTTCTGCATCGGCAATTGCCGTGACGGAAGCAGCAGAAGCAACCACCCATCACCAACTGAGGTTTGGAAACCGAGAGGTCGTGGTCGCAAACGATCCACGGCTTCATCAGCCAACTGGCCTGCTCAGAACGAAACAATCCCAGTAGGGAATCAGCATGCAAAGCTCCTCGGTCAAAAGAGCCCTATTAGCGTGAGCAGCCCAAAGGCGAAGCGGAAACAACGCACCCCCATCCAACGCGTGATCCGCTAGGGGCCATGGCATTACCGCTTCTGGCGTGAGATCGCACGCTGGTGCTACGAGCAATCGCTGCACAACCCTGCGGTCGTTCCAGCGGACGACGGCTTCCCCGCCCACCGGCAGCTGTTGGAGTCGTACCAGCAGATCCGTCAGGAAACGCTGGAAGTGGCCCTCTCGGGGCGCTTGCCCGCCAACCACGACATCATGCAGCAACAGCGCACGCTGTATGAATTCGACCGCAAGATCTGGGGGATGCTGCCCTTACGGGGCTATGGCTACAACTACCCCGCCAATCAGGCGCTGATCCCGTCCTTGCGGAGCTTTCTCAAGCATCACCCTGACGTTGTTTCAGCTGCCGTGAGTCTGTTCGTGAGTCTGTTCCCCCCTGGGAAGGTTCTACGGCCCCACAAAGGTCCGTTCAAAGCGGTATGGAGGTATTACCTGCAGGAAGGTGAGGGATTTCTGTGGGATGACACCTTCCTGCACTCCGCCATCAATCGCTCCAACCAACCAAGGGTGGTGTTGCTGTTCGACGTCTTTCGCAAAGACCAACCGTTTTGGCTGATCGGCATGAGCTGGATCTTTCTTTGGGTGGCTCATATCTGGCAGCAAGTGCAGAACATGCGCGGGCGTGCAGGACTGCAATGAATCAGACGCAAACCCTGATCCAGCAGCTCGGCTTAAAGCCCCATCCAGAAGGGGGCTGGTACCGAGAGCTGCATCGCAGTCCAGACCAAGTTCAACGACAGGACGGTGCCGAGCGATCTGCCTTGACGGCCATTCTGTTTTTGCTGCCCGCCGGTGCCGTCAGTTGCTGGCATCGGGTGATCGGTGGAGACGAAATCTGGACGCACATTGATGGGGCAACGCTGGAGCTCTTTCAATGCCAGGGCGATGGCACAGGGCTGAAACGTGATGCTTTGCATGCGTCCAACCCCATCCAGGTGGTTCCCGCCAACACCTGGCAGGCGGCGCGGAGTCTTGGTGACTACTCATTGATGAGCTGTTGTGTGGGGCCGGGGTTTGACTTCTGCGATTTCGAGATGGCCCGGCAGCATCCCGCGACAGAACGTCCGAAATTGCCCCATCCGGAGTTGATCTGAACCGATGGCTTCGTAGCCTCACCGCATCGATCAATGGCCATGGGCAGCAGCTTCGGCGACCTCTTCCGGATCAGCACCTTCGGTGAATCCCACGGCGGAGGGGTGGGTGTCATCGTTGAGGGCTGTCCACCACGGCTCAACCTCAGCGTCGAGTCGATTCAGGCCGAACTGGACCGACGCAAGCCAGGCCAAAGCCACATCACCACACCGCGCAAGGAAGCGGACCAGGTGGAAATTCTCAGTGGGCTGCTGGATGGCGAAACCACCCTTGGCACCCCGATTGCCATGGTCGTGCGGAACAAGGACCAACGGCCCGGGGATTACAAGGACATGGCGGTCGCCTTTCGGCCCTCCCATGCCGATGCCACCTACCAGGCGAAGTATGGAATCCAGGCCCGCAGCGGTGGTGGACGTGCATCAGCGCGGGAAACCATCGGCCGTGTCGCTGCAGGTGCGATCGCCAAACAACTGTTGAAACAAGCAGCCGGAACTGAAATCCTGGCCTGGGTGAAGCGGATCCACACCATCGAAGCCTCCGGCATCGACCCACAGCAGGTTCAGCTGAGTGATGTGGAGGCCAACATTGTTCGGTGCCCCGAGCCAGCGATCGCCGAGCGGATGATTGAGCGCATCGAAGCCATTGGCCGCGAGGGTGATTCCTGCGGCGGGGTGATCGAATGCGTGGTGCGTCATCCCGCCATTGGTCTGGGCATGCCAGTGTTCGACAAACTCGAAGCCGACCTCGCCAAAGCTGTGATGTCGTTGCCGGCCACCAAAGGATTTGAAATTGGGTCTGGTTTCGATGGAACGCTGTTGAAAGGCAGCGAGCACAACGACGCCTTTGTGCCAACCGACGATGGACGGCTGAAGACCGCCACCAACAACTCCGGGGGCATCCAGGGAGGAATCAGCAATGGTGAGCCGATTGTGATCCGAGTGGCCTTCAAGCCAACGGCCACGATCCGCAAAGAGCAGCAGACCATCGATTCCGATGGCAAGGCCACCACACTCGCTGGGAAAGGACGGCACGACCCCTGCGTTCTGCCGCGGGCCGTACCGATGGTGGAAGCGATGGTGGCACTCGTTCTGGCTGATCACCTGCTGAGGCAGCAGGGGCAATGCAGCCTTTGGTGAGCACCACCCTTTAATCAGTTCAGACGGAACTCACCGCTGAGCTAGAGCTCACCGCCGCTGCGGCCGTTTTCGTCTTTGCCACGCTGCGGGTCCGGGTGCGGCGGGCGGGCTTTTTGCTGGCCTGAGCCTTGGCTGAAGCTGGTTTCTTGGCAGCCAACGTTTTCTTCACCGTCCGGCGTGCACGATCGGTGCTCCCACGGCTGCGATGACTCAACACCAGGGCCCACTCCTCATCACTGAGGGTGGATGGCTTGCTGCCATGGGCGTAGGAGAGCTTGGCCGCCTTTTCAATGTCCTTGATCAGGTTCGTCCAGGACGTGGCAAAACGCTTGTCAGACTGCGATTTTGCTCCGCTCTCCACCAGGGTCTCCACGACTCCAGCAGCCGAAACCTTCTTGCGCCGACGATTGAAAATCTCCTTCTGAAGCTGAGCGATCAGGGCATCGGCCTTGTCGCTGAGCTTGATCGTGAGCTGCGACATGACGCAGTTGGATAGCTATCTCATCTGTAGCATTTTGGACGCATGTCGACCAGTCGTTGGCGTCAACGCTGGCTTGTCGATTGACGCAACCAGTCGAGAAGTGCCTGGAAGGCAGGCGGCGATCCCACCACCCTGCGGCCCAGAGCCACAGCACCATGCCCAGCCTCCAGCCATACGGGGAGGTCGCTTACCTCGAGACCACCAGCGGCAATCACGAAGGGCAGGGGGCCAAGGGGCGCCTGCAAGCGGCTCCAGTAACCAGGCCCCAGATTGGCAGCGGGAAACAGCTTGACGACACGACAGCCGAACCGCATGGCCTGGTGAACCTCCGTGGGGCTGAAGACCCCAGGCACCAGCAAGACACCAAGCTCTCTGGCCTGCTCCACGAGCTCAGGGCACCAGCACGGTGCCATGGCGTAGCTGAGATCAAGCCGCGATAGATCGTTGAGCGCCTTGGAGACCGTCACCGAAGCAGCCCCAAGATTCAGACCAGGGCAATGGTCTTGCACCCGTTGCATGAACCCCATCCAGCCTGGCTGGTCAACCCAGGCCACTTCGAGATGTCGAAGTCCTGCGGCGTGAAGCTGCTTCACCTGGTCCAACAAACCAGAGCCTGAAGCCGCGAGGTCGTCGGGCTCAGGCCGAATCACCAACAAAAGAGGCTGATGCTGCAGGGATGCCACCAAGAGCTCCTGCCGCACCAGCCAAGGGTTGGAAGACGAATCGAAATCAGACGTATTCGGCGACCCGGACGTCACGTTTAATCAGCAGCTCCTGAAGCTCTTCAGCATCAACAGTCTCCTGCTCAACGAGCATCTCAGCCAATTCATCCAGAACGGCTCGATTGTCAACCAGAACCTTGGTGGCGCGCTTGTAGGCCACATCAACCAGCTCAGAGACCTCTTTATCGATCATGGCGGCGGTTTCCTCAGAGAAGTCACGCTCCGCAGCGATGTCGCGGCCAAGGAACATGCCACCCTGCGCGCGCCCCAAGGCAACAGGACCCAGCTCATCGCTCATGCCGAAGCGGGTGATCATCTGACGCGCGGTGGACGCAACCTGCTGGAGGTCGTTGGATGCACCAGTGGTGACCTCATCTTCGCCGTAGACAATCTCTTCAGCCACCCGACCGCCAAGGGCAACAGCCATCTGGTTCTGGAGGTAGGCCCGGGAGTAGAGACCTGATTCCATTCGCTCTTCACTGGGGGTGAAGAAGGTCAGACCGCCAGCATTACCGCGGGGAATGATCGAGATCTTCTGAACCGGGTCATAGTCCGGCATCAGAGCGCCCACAAGTGCATGACCAGCCTCGTGATAAGCCACCAAGCGAGCGCGGCGCTCGCTCATCACACGGTCCTTCTTCTCCGGGCCCGCCATCACCCGTTCAATGGCATCGCTGATCTCGTCGTTGCTCACTTCGGTGAGCTCGCGACGGGCCGCAAGGATGGCGGCTTCGTTGAGAAGGTTGGCGAGATCGGCACCGGTGTAACCAGGTGTCCGGCGTGCAACCTTGTCGAGATCGACGTCCTTGGCGAGGGTCTTGCCGCGAGCGTGAACGCCAAGAATTTGTAGACGTCCGGAATAGTCAGGCCGATCAACGGTGACCTGACGATCGAAACGTCCGGGGCGCATCAGAGCGGCATCGAGCACGTCCGGGCGGTTGGTGGCCGCCACGATGATGATCCCGGTGTTGCCCTCGAAACCATCCATCTCCGTCAGGAGCTGGTTCAGCGTTTGCTCACGCTCGTCGTTACCACCGCCGAGGCCTGCGCCCCGCTGACGGCCAACGGCATCGATCTCGTCGATGAAGACGATGCAGGGAGCGTTTTTCTTGGCTTGCTCGAAGAGGTCGCGAACGCGGCTGGCACCAACGCCAACAAACATCTCAACGAACTCAGAACCAGAGATCGAGAAGAAGGGAACACCTGCTTCACCAGCAACAGCCTTGGCTAGAAGGGTCTTACCGGTGCCAGGAGGCCCCACAAGCAGAACACCCTTGGGGATCTTGGCGCCGACGGCCGTGAAGCGATCGGGGTTCTTGAGGAAGTCGACCACCTCGGTCAGCTCAAGCTTCGCCCCTTCAATGCCGGCCACATCGGTGAAGGTCACCTGGGTGGAGGGCTCCATCTGAACCCGCGCTTTGCTCTTGCCGAACTGCATGGCTGGGTTGCCGCCACCTCCACCCTGGGCGCGCCGGAAGAGGAAGAACAGACCACCAAGCAGCAGCAGAGGGAAGATCAGACTTCCAGCAGCCTGCTGCCAGCCAGGGGTCTGACGGGAGGGCTGCACGGCGATATCGACGCTGTGTTCGGTCAGCAAACCGAGCAGCTCACGATCGGGGGCCAGGTTGACCTGGGCACGACGGCCGTCGTTTTCAACCACCTGGGCGGTGCCTTGATCAGGAGAAATCAGCACACGGCTGATTTGGTCATCCTTCACCGCCTCAACGAACTCGCTGTAGCGGATGGTGTTCACCTGGGGCTGGCTGCCACCGCCGCCACCAAAGAACGCTGGTGCAATCACAACGATCGCCAGAACCAAGAGGGCCCCGAGACCGATATTTCGCCAACGCTTGTTCACAGGTCGTCTCGTAGATGAAGGAATGTTAAACGGGTTCTCAGTCTTCAGGCGGCGCGGAGCACCTCAACCACGCTCTTGAAGGCGAACCACTCGGGAATCTCCTCACCACCGCGCAGCATCTTGCGGAACTGGGTGCCGCTCAGCTTCTTCACGTGCAGGCCACGCGCTTCAGCATGCTCGGCCGTAACATAACCCTCTTCCTGGGTGTAAACGAGGTTCAGGGAGGGAACGGTTTCCATCGTGAGCTCGGGGGCACACTCCTTCGCGAAGTTCTGAGCGTCGTAAGGGCCATAGAAATCGTCACCGGTGAGAGACGATTTGCAGCCGGCCATATCCCGGCCAATGATGAAGTGGGTGCATCCGTAGTTGCGGCGGATGATCATGTGCTGCAGCGCTTCACGCGGACCGGCCATGTGCATGGCGTAGGGCAAGTAGGCCCAGCGAATGCTGTCGTTGTTCACTTCGGCCGCCAGACGTTCATAGGTCTGGAAGCGAACGGCACCAGGGATGTCGTCCTGCTGAGTGGGACCGCAGGTGGGATGAACGAGCACCACAGCGTTGTCACTGACGTTCTGTGCATGCAGGGCACGGGTGAACAGTTCGTAGTGCGCGCGGTGAATGGGGTTACGGCACTGGAACGCCACCACGTCCTCACCTTCGGGCAGGCCTGCACGCACCTCAGCAGGGGTCTTGCAGGGGAACACCCGCTCGGGCAGAGCAAGACCCTGGAGGCTTCCACCCAGATAGAAGCGCTTGCGCTCCATCGTGATCATCCGAACCGCAGGGTGCTCAATGGAGGTGGTGCCGTAGCAGCCCTTGGCTTCAGCCACTTTGTTGGGTTCCCACTTGTCCTCCACCTCGAGGACGGCCAGGTCCTGACCCTTGTAGGTGAGCAGCAGCTTGTCGCCCACTACCACGTCCTCGCGGTCGGTGTCCATCACGATCGGCAGGCCGAACAGCTGGCCAGCAGCCAAACGATGGCCACTGACCACGGCGTCGTAGTCCTCTTGGTGCATGAAGCCACGCAGGGGAGAGAAACCACCAACACACAGCAGCTCCACATCACAGGCGTTGCGATCAGAACACTCGATCGTTTTGGTCGCCTTGGCTTTCACAGCGGCACGATCCGCCTCGGCCACCATCAGATCAACCAGCGTTCCGCCGTAGGGAGCAATCACACCGGATCGCTGGGCAGGAGCTGAAGCACTGGCGGTCATGGCTGCATGGAAAGATCGGGCGATTCTCCCAGATCGCCGGAGGATTGTAATGGGCCACAAAAAAGGGGGCCTAAGCCCCCTTGCAACCTGTTGTGATGACTTGAATCAGGCCTCTTCAAGACGGCCGTAGAGATCGCCAGTGATCTTGATGTCGACCACTTCACGACCACCCATGTCGGAGTCGGAGGGCTGGATGGCGCTGAACACACCAGCGAATTCTCCGGTTTCAGGATCAACCTTGGTGATGGAGAGGCTCATGGTTCCCACACCATCGATGTAGCGCTTGTTGTTGTCCTTCTCGAGCTGCTCGTCATCACCACCAAGTGCCACAAGACCCTGGGCGTACTGAACACCAGTCGTCAGAGCCCGACCCTTGGGATCAATGAAGTTGCTGGTGCGGTAGCTGGGGGTGCGATAGGTGCCTTCAAAGTCAGTGCTGGTGGTCAGAGCCGAGCCATCAGCAGTGGCATTGAGGGACTTGCTGGAGAACGTGAAGGGGAACTCTTCGCCACCGGGCACCAGAACGGTGATCGGCTGGAAGTCGATGCCACCTTTCTCCTGGAATTGCAGGCCTGATTCCGTCACCTTGAGATCGCCAAAAACGGAGTCGAGGCTGGAGGTGTAACGGGTGAGGATCTTGCCCTCAACAAACTCGGCTTGCTGACGAATGTTCTTGGGCTCCTCCTTGGCATAGACCTGCACGGGGTGCATGCAGATCTCACGCAGCTCGTAGCTGCCACCGGCCGTCAGAGGAATCGAGCCCCGGGCTGAATCCCCGATCGTGGGGCAATCGTTGGCTTTGCCGGTGTTGTGGATGTCGTCGTAGGTGACGTTGGATCCACCACGCTGGACTGCATCACTGTCGCCACTGCAGGCCGTGGTGAAGAACGCGAGGCAGAGCGCCAGCACGACGGCCAGCAGAGGACGAATGCGCATGGAAGGAGCCGATCGGCTGAACGCTAATGGGGACGGAATGCCGTCAGATCTGGATCTTACAGGGCGAAAAATGACGTCAGGGCTAGCCTTTTGCAGCTCTCAACAACTTGTCGAAAGCGCGTGACATCCAACGATCCCGATTCGACCCAGACACGGATGGCTCCGGCACTGGCCGCCCTAGGCGAGCTGGCAGAGGAGTTGAGGGGAAATCCCGAAGCACTGCTCACCCTGCTGCGTGAGCTGGAGGCCCTGCATCGCGACGTTCAGGACGGGCCGTTTCGTCAAAGCCTTCCAGAAAACCGCCAGAAATTGTTCACACTTCTGCAGGGAATGGAGAAAAACGGAGGCTGGCCCTACATCCCTCGTCTTCAGCTGCGCACCTTCATCGACCTGCTCGGTCAGGACTCCATCGACGCCGCGGCCTGATCCCGAGCCTCAACCAGAGCATCTAGCAATTGATGGGCCAGAGAGAGCTTTGCTGTCACAGGCAGCTCTCGTCTCCAGCCATCTCCAAGCAACCAGCCTCCATTGGGTTGGTCCCCGAAACCCTGACCATCGCGGTCCACGGGATTCACCATCATCAGATCGCAGCCCTTCGCCTGCCGCTTGCTTTCAGCCCGCTCCAGCAAATGGGCATCGCTGCCTGTGAGCGCTGAGAAACCGAGAACCAACTGTCCGGGACGGCGTTGGCGGGTCAGATTCGACAGCAAATCAGGCACTTCGGCCCAACCGGAAACAAGTGCCTGCTGAAGATCCTGCTTGGCCAGTTTGCTTGAGGGAGTGGCATCGCGCCGCAGGTCAGCGACGGCAGCAGCCATGACGAGCACATCGGATCCGGGCTGAGCCAACTGCAGAGCTGAACCGAGTTCGGCGGCACTCTCCACCGCAGTGCACTGCAGGCCTTCAAGCCAGGCGTCGGGGAGATCCAATGGACCATGCACCAGATGAACGGTGGCACCCCGGAAGCGTGCCGCCTGCGCCAGCAACACACCCATGCGGCCGCTGCTGCGGTTGCTCAGGAAACGGGCCGGATCAATCGACTCTTGCGTCGGTCCAGCCGAAACAAGAACAGTCATCCCCGAGCAATCAAGGGTCACGTCAGGAATTCCCGAACCGCGGCTGAACACAGACGCAGCCGCCAACTCAATCAACAGCGGATCGGCCATGCGCCCATCGCCGACGCGATCACAGGCCAAGAGACCGGACGCCGGCACGAGGGGGATCACCCCAGGGAAGGATTGAACCTGCTGCCAGTTGCGTTGCACCGCAGGGTGACGCCACATGGCCGTGTTCATCGCCGGAGCCGCGATGACAGGAGCTTCCATGGCCAGCAGAACACTGGCGAGCAGACCGTCGGCTGAACCCTGGCTCCAGCGGGACAGGCTGCTGGCACTAAGGGGCGCAACGATGGCCAACTCCGCCCACTCCGCCAACTCGATGTGCAATGGCCTGGATGAGGCGGAGTCCCACTGGTCGGCCTCGAGGTAGCAGCGATGGCGACTGAGGCTGGCGAGCGCCACGGGACTCACCAAGGCAGCACCACTGGTGGTCACAAGACAGCGCACCTCAGCGCCGGCCTTAATCAGCGCGCTGACGAGCAAGGGCGTCTTAACAGCAGCGATGCTGCCGCTGACGGCCACCAGAACACGCCGCCCGCACAGTGGCGACGCCTGCTCAGTCTTCATCAAAAGGCTCTTGGTCCACCAAATGGTGGTACGGAAGGATCAGCTCGGGCCGGTGAATGGCCAGCGCCCGAAGCAGGTGCCAATCCGAAAGGCTGTCGAAAGGAGAGGGGTAATCGTCCTCTTCAAGCCGGCGGGCGAGTTCGGCCGTCGAGGCCTCGTCAAAAGCTTCGAGCCGTTCCTGCGTAAGCATCGAGCCGTCCTCAGACCCCATTCATGGCAGTTTGACGCAGGCCGTACCGGCTAGCGTTGGCTGAACGGGGAATTAGCTCAGTTGGTAGAGCGCTGCGATCGCACCGCAGAGGTCAGGGGTTCGAATCCCCTATTCTCCACTGCGCTTTTGCAGCGTCGCCTGCCACACATTGGCCTGTTTCTCCTGGTGGTGTTCAGCACCGTGGCACGACCTTCAGCCCTGCTCACCTTCACACTCCTGGCTGCAGCCGGTGCGATAAGTCGCGCCCCATCACGCCGCACCTGACCCCCCATGAGGTAAAAGGGGTGTTGAACTCCCCCGTAGCCGATGTCGCAATCGAAGCGCGAGCAGGTCGTGAGCCACCTGCGCTACATCCGCCAAGAGCTGCGCGAGATGCACCAAGGAGTCATGGAAGACGGCCTTCTTCCCGAAGCGGGCGAAGTTCGGGGTGTGATGGCACAAATGGAAGCTCTGCTGGAGCTTCTCGAAGGCAAAGCCTCCAGAAAAGCGAAGGCTGAGTCCAAATAACTTTCAACGCAAGCCGTTGTCAAAGCCCTCAGCTCTGGCTTTGCTGCGCCAATCCCCATCACCTGGCCCGGGCTTGCCCCGGGTTTTTTTATTGAAATCTCCTATCCGTAGTGTCTGATGCCTGCAGGTTGCCTAGGGGTGGTGTAAACAGGGGCTGGCAGGGGCATGGCCGGGTGATGGGGATCACTGGTTTCGACCCTGCCTCTTCCCCTGAAACCAGTGCCGTGCGACGGCTTCAATCCACCCGGCTGCAAACCAACGTTGGAGCAGCATTTCAAAGGCTTGATCAATGGGCGCGCAATCCTTGGAGGCGATTTTCCTTGCTGGCCCTTGCCGGACTCATCGGGTTTTTGATCGGTAGCGCCATCACATCAGTGGCAGGCGTTCTCGGGCAGATGGACCCCGTGGCTGCGCTTGTGGTGGTTCTTGGCACTGAACTCACGATCCGGCGCCGACGCAGCTCCGAACCATCACTGAAGCTGCCCCAACAGCTCCTGGACCTTGGTCGTATTGGCTTTCTCTACGGCCTCTTTCTCGAAGGGTTCAAGCTGATCTGAAGCAGAACCGTTCAAAAGGCCAACCAAGATTGCGATTCATACCCTTCGGAAAGAATCCGATGGGATGCAAATGGCGAGCAACCATTACTTCCTGGAGCTTGAACCGCCAGCGGAGCGGTTACGTCATGCACCGCATGTGGTCATCGTCGGCGGAGGCTTTGCAGGGGTGCACGCCTGCAAGGCCCTGGCCAAGGCCGATGTGCGCATCACCCTGATTGACAAGCGCAACTTCAACCTGTTCCAGCCACTGCTCTATCAAGTGGCCACAGGTTTGGTCTCAAGAAGTGATGTGGCCACACCTCTGCGCGAACTGGTGGGCAAGCAAGACAACGTGCAGGTGCTGCTGGGGGAGGTCACCACCGTGAACCCCGAAGGCAAAAAGATCGTTTTCAACGGCAAGGCCTACAGCTATGACCATCTGATCCTGGCCACAGGATCAGGCAGCACTTATTTCGGCCACGAAGACTGGCGTACCTTTGCGCCCCCAATGAAAATCCTCGAACACGCCGAGGAAATACGCCGCCGTCTGCTGATGGCGATGGAGCAGGCGGAGCAGACACCGAACCCCGAGGCACGCCAGTTTCTGCAGACGGTGGTGATCGTTGGTGCCGGCCCCAGCGGCTGCGAGATGGCTGGTGACGTTTCTGAGCTGATGCGTTGGGCCCTGAACAATGCCTTCAAACAGCTGGATCCCCAGAAAACACGGATCGTGTTGGTGGACCCCGGCGACAGAGTGCTGAGAGCGATGCCAGAGGAGCTCTCCGAAGCGGCCCTTGCGGCTCTCGAACGCGACGGGATCGAGTTTTTGCCCCAAGGCCGCGTCCAAACAATGCGGCCCGGAGAGGTGGTGATCAAAAGCCCCGATGGTGATGTCCGGGTCCAGGCGGCAACGGTGATCTGGACCGCTGGTGTGAAGCCATCCCATCTGGGACAGAAGCTCACGGAAGCCACCGGTTGCGACGTCGATCGCGGTGGAAGGGTCATCGTCAACCCCGATTTCTCGATTCCCAGCCATCCCGAGATCCGCATCGCTGGTGATCTCTGCAGCTACAGCCACACCGTGAATGGCAGGCCGCTGCCGGGCATGGCGGCTCCCGCCAAACAGGCCGGCACATTCATCGGCAAAGACATCGCTGCAATCGTCTCCGGAGGTTCACGCCCCACCTTCCGCTACGTCGATTTCGGCAGCATGGCTGTGGTGCACGCCAGTGCAGTGGCCGACCTGCATGGCTTCAAATTTTCCGGACGCCTGGGCCTGCTGCTGTGGGCCATCGTTCACCTGGCCTTGATCCCCAACCGAGAGAACCGAATCACCTTGAGCATCAAATGGCTGTACGCCCTGGCGACCCGGCAACGGGCCTCGATTCTGCTAACCGGAATGCCCAGCCAGCATCTGGCGCTTGATGCTGAGGATGCCCACTTCCCGATGGCCAGCGGCAAAGGTCCCTCCATCGCAGAACCCGATGCCGCCCTCAAGGCAGCGATGGATTACTACGCCCATCAGCTCAGTGGCCTCCCCCAAACTCAGGAGCTGCTCGACACCAAGGAGGCCTCAGTTGCGGATTCGGAAGCTGCCATCAAATAGAGCAAGGCCATCCGGGTGGGCACGCCATTCCTGACCTGCTCTTCCACAAGGCTGACGCGCGGGTCATCCAGAAGCGAGCCACTCAATTCGACGCCGCGATTGACCGGGCCGGGGTGCAGTACGGGAACGTTCTCTCCGCAGAGCTGCATGCGCTCATGGCTCAGCCCGAAGTCCCGGTGATAGCGCTCCAAGCTGGTGAGCAACTGCTGGCCCATCCGTTCCTTCTGAAGCCGCAGGGTCATCACGGCATCGGCGCCCGGCAGCGCATGCTCCAGGCGCCGCACCACGCTGACCTTGCCCCGTTGCGGCACCGGATCCTTCAGCAGACCCGGGGGCGGAGCATCCACGAAGGCCAAAAAATCCTCGGGAACAAGGCTGGGAGGACCGCACAACACCACATCCGCGCCACAGGCCGTCAAAGCCCAGAGATTGGAACGGGCCACCCGCGAGTGAAGGATGTCTCCGACAATCACAATCCGGCGACCTTGCAGCGCTTCCGGCATGGGGTACTGGGGCGAGAAATGCCGAGCAAGAGTGAGCAGATCCAGCAGTCCCTGACTGGGATGACTGTGAAGTCCATCGCCCCCATTGAGCACCACGGTGCGCTCACCCATCTGCTGCAGATCCAGCGCCAGTTGCTGCGGAACACCGGTGGAACGGTGGCGCACCACCAAAACGTCGGCGCCCATGGCCACGTAGGTGCGCGCTGTGTCGAGAACGCTTTCCCCTTTGCTGAGTGAGCTGCTGGAGGGTGAAAAGCTCATCACGTCTGCCGACAGACGCTTGGCCGCCAACTCAAAACTGCTGCGAGTTCGGGTGCTGGGCTCGAAGAACAGCGTTGCCACCAGACGGCCCTGCAAGGCGGGCAGTTTGCGGGCACCAGTGACGGGCAGTGAACGAAACCGCTGGGCCAGCTCAAGCACAGCTGCAAAGTCTTCCCGCGAAAACGAGGCGAGATCCAGCACGTGTCGATGCGGCCAGCCACTCATGACGACGACTCCAGCGATGGCGCCCAGCACTGTGCCTTGGCTGGCATGCGATCGCCCCGAGCTCGTCTGCTGACACTGCGACTGCTGCGCAGGTACCAGCGCCATGGGGTTGCAGCGCCCTGGGAAATGCCGATCCGGGTGGTTGTCACAAGATCCTGGCTGGCAAATGTGTCTGACCTTGGGGCCATCCACACGTCATGTTCGCCCGTCACCGGACGGCTGTCATCACAGCGATCAAGCCCGAAACGTCGTGCCAGCAGGCCGGGCCCTGCAGCAATCCGCTCCGGTTCATCGGGAAGTGCCACGGCACGCAGCAACACGCCGTTGGCCCAATCGGCCCGATCGGTGACCACGTTCACGCAGTGGTGGATGCCATAGCTGACATACACATAGAACCGCCCTGGCTCACCGAACAGGGTTTCGTTTTGCGGTGAACGGCGGCGGTAGCCATGACAGGCGGGATCGTCCTGGGAATAGGCCTCTGTTTCCACAATCACGCCCCACAGCAAACCTCCATCCGCTTGGCGTTTCACCAACCTGCAGCCCACCAGATCGGGGCCCACGATCTGAGCCGGACGGGCAAAAAAATTGAGCGGAAGCGAAACGAAATCGATGACAGGCTGCCGGCTGGCGGCCACGCTTGTTTCAGCTTGAACGTTGCAGGCTGTGGACAGCAACCTCCAGGCACGGCGTGATGGGGTGTTTCTGGTGCTGGCGGGTTTGTTCCTCGGAACCCTCGGCATGCTCAACATCCTGGGCCTGACGCGCTTCCTGCAACTGGGCAGCATCGGCGGCTGGCCGATCGTGGTGGCCGTTGGCGCACTGCCTTACCCGATCACGTTCCTCTGCACTGATCTGATCAGCGAACTCTGGGGAGAACAGAAAGCCAATCAAGTGGTGTGGGTCGGGCTGCTGCTCAACGGCTGGGTGCTGCTGATCCTCTGGCTGGGGGGCGTGCTGCCGGGCATGAGCGGCAGCGATGACACCACCTTTCGCACCATTCAGCAGCTCAGTTTCGGTTCGGTTGGCGCCTCGATGGTGGCTTACCTCACGGCGCAGTTCGTGGACGTGCGGCTGTTCCATTTCTGGAAACAGCTCACCAAAGGCAAGGCGCTCTGGCTGCGCAACAACGGCTCCACCCTGGTGAGCCAGTTGGTGGACACCAGTGCAGTGGTGCTGATCAGCCATTACGGCGCCCATGTGCTGCCTGTGCAGCCGGAACGGTCCGTGCTGCCCCAGCTGATCAGTTTTATTTGCAGCGGGTACCTGTTCAAAGTGCTGGCGGCGTTGACCGACACGCTTCCCTTCATCTGGCTCACGGGATGGCTGCGGGAGTGGCTGGACATTCCTGAAGAGGAAGGCGAACTCACAACAGAAGCCCCGTCATCGATGCATGAAGGGCGCATCCACTCCAAAATGAGATGAGTTCAGGCCAGGTGATGGACGCAGCCACCTCCAGCTTCAACCTCGCCACTGTGCTTCTCGCCAGCATCGTGCTGTTCCCCTTGGCCTGCCTGTTCTTCGGAACGCGCGGCGGCTACTACAACACCGATCAGTACGACGGCAACGGCACCGCCCACTGATCGGCGGGAGTTGAGCGATCATCGGGTCACTGGTTCAGCCTGAATGACCGCTGCAACTCCCGGTCCTGTCGACAGCACGGACGCCATTCGCCTCGCCCTGCGCAGTTGGCCTGAAGTGGAGAGCTACCTCCAAGGCTGCAACGGGGTGATCATCCCCCTGGGATCCACCGAGCAGCACGGTCCCACTGGCGCCATCGGCACAGACGCCCTCACCGCTGAAGCGGTGGCCCTTGAGGTGGGTCGTCGCACAGGCGTTTTGGTCACCCCAGCTCAAGCCTTTGGCATGGCGGAACACCACCTTGGTTTCGCGGGAACGATGAGCCTGCAGCCAGCAACGCTTCTGGCCGTTCTGCACGACCTGGTGTTGTCCCTGGGCAGGCATGGCTTCGAACGGGTGTTCGTGATCAATGGCCATGGCGGCAACATTGCAACGGCCAAAGCCGCCTTTGCCCAGGCCCACGGCACCGCCGCCACCCGCAATCTCCCCGTTGCCCCTCAGCTGCGTTGTCGGCTGGCCAACTGGTTCATGGCCGGCCCCGTGATGCGCCAGGCGCGCGATCTGTATGGCGACAAAGAAGGCCATCACGCCACGCCCAGCGAAATCGCTATCACCCTCGCCATGGAGCCGAGCCTGCTGAGCAAGCAACGACCGCTGCCCGACCCCGCGCCAGCAGGCCCCATCCATGGACCGGACGACTTCCGGCGCCGTCACCCCGATGGACGCATGGGGTCCCATCCCTCCTTGGCCACCGCCCAGCACGGTGAGGCCTTGCTCGAGACAGCCGCCACCGCGTTGAGCGAGGATCTGCGCACGTTCCTCGGCGAGTCATGAGCCAGATTTCCAGCGACGACGTCCGCAAAGTGGCCCAGCTCGCCCGCCTTGATCTGCCCGAGGACAAGATTGCGACCTACACCGGTCAGCTCGAGTCGATCCTCGAGTACGTGGGTCAGCTCCAGCAGGTGGACACCGAAGGCGTTCCGGAAACCACGCGAGCCGTGGAGGTGACCAACGTCACCCGGGCCGATGGCGTGCAGCCGACCCCCGTTCGGGACGACATTCTCAACCAGGCACCCCAGAGAGAGGGTGACTTCTTCCGGGTTCCGAAAATCCTGGCCGACTGATCGACTCAGCGGGACACCCAACGCTTGGGCTCGGTTTTGATCGCGATGCTGTCAACAAAACCGAGCCAGTGGCGACGCAGCCCCCGACCGGGCATGAAACGGGCTGCGCGCCTCATCTTTCCGCTGCGGCGCTTGTGGCTGCGCACGCCCACAAGGATGTCGTACAGAAAGTTGTACCCATCCCGGCGGGTCTCAAAAATGCCCAACCGCTGAGGCGATCCCTTGGCGTCGAGGAGAGGCTTGGTGGCCTCATAGGCCGGTTTGTATTCGAACCAGGGAATGGATGGCCAGAGGTGATGAACCAGGTGATAGTTCTGCCCCATGATCAGCCAGTTCATCAGCCTGCCTGGATAGATACGGGCGTTCGTCCAGCGGTTACGGGAGGTGAACGGCCGATGCGGGAGGTAGTCGAAGAACAAACCCAGCGTCACGCCCACCATCAGGGCAGGGGCAAACCAACAGTTGAAGATGAACGGCAGGAAGTCAAAGCGTGCCGCCGCCAGCACAATCACCACAAAAATGCTGCGCTCCAGCCCCCACTGCATCAACTCCCATCGGCGCCAGAGGCAACGTCGAAAGAAAAACCACTCGTGATAGAAAAATCTCGGGGCGATCAGCCAGAGCGGCCCGAACGTGCTGACAATGTGGTCCGGGTCGTTCTTCGGGTCATTCACATGGGCGTGATGCTCAAGATGCACCCGCGTGAACACGGGAAAGCTGAACCCGAGCAACAGCGCCGAGCCATGGCCCATGGCCTGGTTGATCCATCGATTGGGATGGGCTGCGTTGTGGCAGGCGTCATGGATCACCGTCCCTTCCAGATGCAGCGCCAGAAAGCCCGTGCAAAGCAGCACCGGCAGGGGCAAGGCCGCCACAAACCAGCCCCAGATGGTCAGAGCCGCCAGGGCATAACCGCCTAGGAAAAGCCCGACGGTGGGGTTCCAGAAGGCCGGCGGGTCAACGAATTCGCGCGGAACCGAGCGATAGCCCACTCCGACCGGACGAGGCTGCTGTTGTTGAGCAGTGCTCTGATGCATCCGGAGGTCAGGCAACAGGTCTGTAACGATCCCGAACCACGGTAGGGAAAGGAATGCCCACCGGGGGACTTGAACCCCCACGACCAAAGTCACTGGTACCTAAAACCAGCGCGTCTACCAATTCCGCCAGGTGGGCAACGCCCCGACTTTAGAGATCGCACCAGAATGGGAGCAGACCGCCACACCTCGGATGCTTGCGACCCTCAGCGGCGATCTCTGCCTCCTGCTCGGCCTGGCACTCCTGTTGCTTCCCCTTCTGGCCGTTGAACTCAGTCGTCCCCGCGATGGTGTTTGGGGCGCGGTGGTCTTGCTGCTGGGTCTCGTTCTGGTCACCAGCACGGACCGTCTGCGGGGAGCACCGATGCTGGCGGTTCTCTGCGCCGGCCTGTTGATCGCACGCTTGGGATCCGAGGTCGGACAGGCCCGCTGGAACAGCCTCAGCGAAACCGAGCAGCAGCGGTTTACCTCGCTCGATCATTGGCGCACCAGCCTTCAACAACTGTTGATCACCACGGGCCGAGTGGGCGAAGGCATCAGCGGCATTGCCAAACAACTCAAACCGGTCGGGAAATCAGGAGTTACGGGCAAAAAATGGGTGCGTCCCGAGTCCCCCGAAACCACTGACGCAAGCGACACCGAATCAGCCGAAGCCGCCAAGGTCACATCTCCAGAGGGCGAAGACTGATAATCCCGAGGCCAGAGCAGGGACCCCGTGAGCAAGGAGACGCGCGACACCGCCGCTGAGGAACGCCCCTCCTACAAACACACCCTCAACCTGCTGCAGACGGGATTCGGCATGCGCGCCAATGCCGTCCAACGCGAACCTGAACTGCAGGGCTTCTGGAAAGACCACGGCATCGACGGCGATCTGGGCCTGAACAACAGCGGCCCAACCTTCACCCTCCATGACGGCCCGCCCTACGCCAACGGTGCGCTGCACATGGGGCATGCCCTCAACAAGGTGTTGAAGGACGTCATCAACAAATATCAGGTGTTGAACGGGCGGCGAGTGCGCTACGTACCGGGCTGGGACTGCCACGGTCTGCCGATCGAGCTCAAGGTGCTGCAGTCGATGGATCAGGAGCAGCGCAAGGCGCTGACAGCGATCAAGCTGCGCAAAAAGGCTGCCGCCTACGCCCGCAAACAGGTGGATGGCCAGATGAAAGGCTTCCAGCGCTGGGGCATCTGGGCGAACTGGGAGCAGCCGTATCTGACTCTGCACAAGGAGTACGAATCGGCTCAGATTCGGGTGTTTGGCGAGATGGTGCTCAAGGGGCACATCTACCGGGGTCTGAAACCGGTGCACTGGAGCCCGAGTTCACGCACCGCTTTGGCCGAAGCGGAACTGGAGTACCCCGACGGCCACACCAGTCCCAGCGTCTACGCCGCCTTCCCAGCCGTGGAGCTTCCAGCGGCGCTGCGGGATGCACTCAAGGCCGAGGGCCTGGATCTGCCCACGGAGACGGACGCCCTTGGGAAGGCCCTGCAGGTGGCGATCTGGACCACCACCCCCTGGACGCTGCCGGCCAACCTGGCGGTGTCGGTGAATGAAAGGCTCGAATACGCCCTGGCCGACGACGGTGAAGGCCGACTGCTGCTGGTGGCTGCCGATCTGATCGAGACGCTGAGCGGCACCCTGGC
This sequence comes from Synechococcus sp. N19, assembly GCF_900474045.1. Classification (NCBI taxonomy): domain Bacteria; kingdom Bacillati; phylum Cyanobacteriota; class Cyanophyceae; order Synechococcales; family Synechococcaceae; genus Synechococcus; species Synechococcus sp. N19. The sequence continues at coordinate 155,987 of NZ_UCNR01000007.1, read as the reverse complement.
GCGCCCACTGAGCCGGCGCGCCACCGTCAAAGGTGCTCTGCTCGCTGGGCTGACCTACCGCCACCCGCTGCTGGATCGCAGCAGTCCGGTGGTGATCGGGGGCGATTACATCACCACCGAATCAGGTACAGGCCTCGTGCACACCGCACCTGGTCACGGCGTCGACGACTTCCACACCGGCCAGAAGAACGGCCTGCCGGTGCTCTGCCCTGTGGACGAAGCCGGCAACCTCACGGACGAGGCCGGGCCGTTCGCGGGCCTGAATGTGCTCAAGGATGCCAACCCCAAGATCATTGAGGCGCTGGAGTCCGCCGGGGCCCTGCTCAAGCAGGAGGCCTATGGCCACCGCTACCCCTACGACTGGCGCACCAAGAAACCCACCATCTTCCGGGCCACAGAACAGTGGTTTGCCTCCGTGGAAGGGTTCCGTCAACAGGCCCTGGATGCGATCGCCGCCGTGGAGTGGACCCCTGCTTCCGGTCGCAACCGAATCGAATCGATGGTCAAGGAGCGGGGCGACTGGTGCATCTCCCGTCAGCGCACCTGGGGGGTGCCGATTCCCGTCTTTTATCACCGCAGCAATGGCGAGGTGCTGCTGAACGCCGACACCCTGGAGCACATCCAGGCGTTGATCGCCGAGCACGGTGCCGACGTCTGGTGGGAGAAAGACGAAGCGGATCTGCTGCCGCCCGCCTACGCCGACCAGGCCGATCAGTGGCGCAAGGGCACCGACACCATGGACGTATGGTTCGACTCCGGCTCAAGCTGGGCTGCCGTCGCCAGCCAGCGGGACAACCTGAGCTATCCCGCCGACCTGTACTTGGAAGGGTCCGACCAGCACCGCGGCTGGTTCCAGAGTTCACTGCTTACCTCTGTTGCCGTGAATGGCCACGCTCCTTACAAGCGGGTGCTCACCCATGGCTTCGCCTTGGATGAGAAGGGCCGCAAGATGAGCAAATCCCTCGGCAACGTGGTCGACCCGATGGTGATCATCGAGGGGGGCAAAAACCAGAAACAGGAACCGCCCTACGGCGCCGATGTGCTGCGGCTCTGGGTGAGCTCGGTGGATTACTCCGCCGATGTGCCGATCGGAGCCGGGATTCTGCGCCAGCTGGCCGATGTATATCGCAAGGTGCGCAACACCAGCCGCTATCTGCTGGGCAACCTGCACGACTTCAATCCGGCAACCGACACGATCCCGATTGCGGAACTGCCGTTGCTGGACCGCTGGATGCTGCAGCGCACGGCCGAGGTGATGGACGACATCACAGAAGCGTTCGAAAGCTTCGAGTTCTTCCGCTTCTTCCAGCTGCTGCAGAACTTCTGTGTCACCGATCTGTCGAACTTCTACCTCGACATCGCCAAGGACAGGCTCTACGTGAGTGCCCCCGCTGACCAGCGCCGGCGCAGCTGCCAGACCGTGATGGCCCTGATCATCGAACGCCTGGCCGGACTGATCGCTCCTGTCTTGTGTCACATGGCCGAGGACATCTGGCAGAACCTGCCTTACCCCGTGGAGGAGACATCGGTCTTCCACCGGGGCTGGCCGACGGTTCCAGTCGAGTGGCGTGATGCTGCTCTCAGCGCTCCGGTTCAAGAGCTGCGGGAGCTCCGCGCCGCTGTCAACAAAGTGCTTGAAGATTGCCGCGGCCGTCAGGAACTTGGCGCATCGCTTGAGGCAGCCGTGCGGATTGACGCCCGCCGTCCGGAACTCCAGGCCGCTCTCTCCTGGCTAAGTGAGACGGGGGATCCCGAGGTGGACGGTCTGCGGGACTGGCTGCTGGTCTCAAAACTGCAGATTGGCGGCGAGCCCTGGGCCGAAGTGCTGGCCAGCCAGGACGACGAGCTCGCATCGATCGAGGTGAGCCGAGCGCGGGGAACCAAATGCGAGCGCTGCTGGCACTACGAGGGGGATGTGGGTCAGCACCAGGAACATCCCCACATCTGTGGGCGCTGTGTTGGGGTTCTGGAACGCCGGACTCACCAGTTGGCCTGAGCCAGGAGATCGTTCGGCGGCATCGGTCCAGCCAGGACAACCTCTTGACCTGGCGACAAGGGTCCCTGCAGCAGCTCAGCATGATCGAGGCTGGTTCCCTCAGGGAGAACGGAGGCATCAGGGTCAAAGGCGGTTGGATGGGTGGTGCTGCTGCTGAACCCACGGAAGATCAGCAACTCAAACGGCTCATCCACGACCTGACCCCGTAGGCGGACAACCCGCTGGGGCTGAACACGCGTTCGCTCTTCCAGGGCCTGAACCAGCGCCTGGTCAGTCATCAGAAATCCCCCGCCACGCGGCCGTAACGGGGCAAACGCACCAACAGCCACTGCAGCAAACCAGCCAGGTAAGCCACCAGGGCGACATACCCCACAAAGGCAGCAACGGCCTCGGTCCACAAACCACCGAACAGAAAATTGAACACCGTGGCCGCAAGACCATGGATGCCCTGAGGAGCTTCCAGCCAGGTGAGGCATGCCGAGGACTCCAGCTGTTGCATGCAGCCCAAACCCGTCACGCTCATGCCCAGGCTGATGAGAGCAAACCCACTGAATGCCCAACGCCACACCTTCACGGCAAGGAGCAGCGGACGCCAGGGCGGCTGGTCGGCCAGCTCCTCATTGATGTCGACCCAGAACCACAGGCTGATCACCATCAACACCGGTGCGACAACCGCCATGGCGTAGCCCAAGGGCCGCTGATCCGTCAGCAGCAAGAGGCTGATCGCCATCAGGCTGGCCACTTTCCAATAGATCCCGAGCAGCCGAAGCACCAACGGCTCGCGACGCCAGGACGACCAGATCAACAGGACCAGAGGCACGCCAACGGCGAAGGAGGCGGCCAGGCGATAGGTCAGCCACACCAGTGCGCGGTACGTGAGCTCGTTCACTGGGGACTGTCACAGTGCCGCCATTATCAACGTCCCGAGCTGTGCTCCAGGGTTGATAGGGTCCGCTTCATGGCACCGTTCGCACCGTTCAGCTGGTTTCGCTCCGGGGGCGCTGAAGCCAGTTGCCGGACAGGATTGTCTGGCAAAGCGTCCCTGGATGAAGCCGTAAGGGATCTGGTCGAGCAACTGGGCCGATCCAAGGGCGAAGCCGATCTCGCCCTCGTCTTCACCTCCACGGGTTACGCCACCGACCTGCCGCGGCTGCTGCCGATGCTTCGCGCCCAGATCAGCGCGAAGCATTGGATCGGATGCACCGGTGGCGGCGTGGTGGGCACCCGCGGCGACGGCAGCGCCGCGGAACTGGAGCAGACACCTGCTTTGAGCGTGACGCTGCTCTCCCTGCCGGGGGCATCGATCGCCACTCAACACCTGAGCATCGAGGAGCTGCCTGATCTGGATGGAGCCGCCCAGCAATGGCAAGACTGGGTTGGCATCACCCCCGAGGCTGCCCGCAGCCAGATCCTGCTGATCGACCCCACCAGCAGTGGAATCAATGACCTGATCAGCGGGCTGGACTACGCCTATCCGGGTGCCGAAAAGATTGGCGGCATCGCCGCACCCCACAACAGCCCGCACGGATCGTTGCTGCTGGATGACCAGGTCGTCACCGGCGCAGTGGTGTGTTCCATCGGGGGAAGCTGGCGGCTCGAAACCGTTGTGGCCCAGGGATGCCGCCCCATCGGCCCGGTCTTCTCAATCGAGCAGGTGCAGCGCAACGTGTTGCTGGAACTCAGTGATGGCAGCACCAAGGCCAGCCCCATCAATTGCCTGCAACGGGTTCTGGCGGACCTCAGCGAACGGGAGCGCGAACTGGTGCGTCACTCGTTGTTCCTCGGTGTGGAACGCAGCAGCCTGCGGCTGAACACCAACGGAGCAGCCTCGGAAGCGAGTGCCTTCCTGATCCGCAACCTGATCGGAGTCGATCCCAACAATGGTGCCGTGGCCGTTGCAGAGCGGGTGCGCGCCGGCCAAAACGTGCAATTTCACCTGCGCGAAGCAACGGCCTCCCAGGACGAAGCCGTTGCCCTGCTCAAAGCAGCGACAACTGATTCAAGCGACACGGTCCACTTCGGACTGCTCATGGCCTGCCTGGGACGGGGCCAGGGGCTGTTTGGTCGAGCCGATGGCGACATCAGCCTGGCGCGTCAACTGATGCCAGACCTGCCTGTGGCGGGAGCGTTCTGCAACGGTGAGATCGGACCCGTCGGCGGGACAACACATCTGCATGGCTACACCGCCTGTTGGGGCTTGCTGCGCCAGGACCCCGATAGCTCCTCCGGCAGTGGCTCTGACAATCTCGATTGAACCGGATCGCACCGCTTCAGAACCTTGCGTCAGCACGTCAATCCCCTCAGCAGCTTCTTCCAGTTGCCGCTGGAATTACCACCACCCGAGCAGCTGTTTCGCGTTCCTGCTCAGCCGATCCACCTTGATATCGGCTGCGCCCGTGGACGCTGCCTGCTGGGCTTGGCCGAGCGTGATCCCCACTGGAACCATCTCGGCGTTGAAATCCGCCGACCGCTGGTGACGTCTGCCGATCAAGACGCGCTCGCCTCGGAGCACGGCAATGTTCGGATCCTGTTCTGCAACGCCAACATCAGCCTGGAAGGCTGGATGAAGGCCCTGAAGCAAGACCGACTGCAACGGGTCTCGATCCAATTCCCCGATCCCTGGTTCAAACGCAGGCACCACAAGCGCCGGGTCCTGCAGCCGGCGCTTGTGCTCGCCATCGCAACAGCCCTGCAGCCCGGCCGTGAGCTGTTTCTGCAGAGCGATGTTCTGGACGTGATTGAGCCGATGGTGGCCCTCACCGAACTCAGCGACTGTTTCGACCGCCCCGCCGAGGACCAACGTCCCTGGCGCGCCAGCAACCCGCTTTCAGTTCCCACGGAACGGGAGCGCTACGTGCTTGAGCAAAACCTCCCCATCTACCGGGTGCTCTATCGCCGGAACCAAAATACACTTCCTTCCGTGTCAGATCTGGAACAGCGCTGGCAGGAGATCGATAATCCGGCGGAAGCACTCTCCACCTGAAGCCCCACGATGGCATCTGCGGATGCAACCCAGACGGCAAGCAGTGGGGCCCTATTGGTGCGCTGGCAGGGGGTGATCACTCCGGATCAGGCGGTGCTGAAACGCCTTGAAGGGCTGGCGGGATTCCTGCTGCTGGCCTTGTTCACGGGTCTTCCTTTCTTCACACGCACAGGCCTGGCCCTGGTGATTGCAGCCTGCGGCGTTCTTTGGCTGCTCTGGTGCCTCTGCAGTCCGCCACCTCAGCGCATCGGAACCATCTCGGGCTGGCTGATGCTTTTTCTGGCCATCGCGATTGTGGCCACGGGGTGTTCTCCAGTTCCAATCGCCGCCAGCAAAGGCCTGATCAAACTGCTCAGCTACCTGGGCGTTTATGCCTTGCTCTGCAAGCTGCTGCTGAGCAACAGCCGATGGTGGAACCGGCTGATCGCCGGACTGCTGAGTGGCGGCCTCTTCAGCAGTGTTCTGGCTTTGCGACAGCTGTATGCCTCCAGCGAGGCACTGGCGGGCTGGGCCGATCCGAATTCCATCAGTGCCGGCACCGTTCGGATCTATGGCCCCCTGGGAAACCCCAACCTCCTGGCGGGTTACCTGCTGCCGCTGATTCCCTTCGCAGCGATCGCACTGGTGCGCTGGCGTGGGGTGGGAGCCCAGCTGTTTGCCGGAACCACATTGGTGTTGGCAGCAACAGCCACGCTGTTCACCTACAGCCGCGGCGGCTGGCTGGGAATGGTTGCTGCCGGTGCCGTGCTGCTGGTGTTGCTGCTGCTGCGCTGGACACGCCACTGGCCTCCGCTCTGGAGACGTCTTGTGCCTCTGGCCATGCTGCTGGTTGGAGCCGCTTGCCTTGTGGTGGCGGCCACCCAGATCGATCCGATCCGCACGCGCATCACCAGCCTGCTGGCGGGACGGGGGGATAGTTCCAACAACTTCCGCATCAACGTCTGGATGGCGGCCATCCAGATGGTGCAAGACCGTCCCTGGCTGGGCATCGGCCCTGGCAATACGGCCTTCAACAGCATCTATCCCCTGTATCAGCAACCGAAGTTCAACGCCCTCAGTGCCTACTCCGTTCCATTGGAAATCCTGGTGGAAACCGGCATTCCTGGGCTGCTGGCCTGCCTGGGATTGCTGGCCAGCAGCCTGAGGCAGGGCCTCAAGCAGCTCAATGCCGATGCTCCAAGCGCCTTGGCATCCATCGCCAGCCTCGCTGCCATCGCTGGCCTGCTGATGCAGGGCAGCACCGACACAATTTTCTTCCGCCCCGAAGTGCAGCTGATCGGCTGGTTTGCTCTGGCCAGCCTGGTGAGTCGACCCAGGGAATCATGAGACTGCTCGCTGGCTTCGATGCCGGACAGACGCACACCCGCTGCCGCCTCAGCGTGGTTCAGAACGGCGTGCACCAGCCTGTTGGAGAAGGCGAGGGCCCCGGGGTCAGCCACCTTGATGCCCCCCAGGGTGAGCGTCGTTTCCTCGAGGCGATCAGCACCAGTGCGCAGCAGGCCCTGAAAAATCACCCCGATGGTGTGATCCTGGCGGCCGTTGTGGGAGCCAGCGGCATCGAACACGGAACGGCGCTGCAACAGCGTGCTGAACGTTTGGTGGAGCAAGCCCTGGCCATCGGTGATTACACAGGCTTGACCAAGGTGCTGGTTACTGGAGACGAACGCACCGCCTTGCGAGGTGCGATCCCTGAAGGAGCAGGAATCCTGGCGATCAGCGGCACCGGAATGATCGTGCTGGGCCGAGACGAGAACGGCCATGAACACCGCTGTGGCGGCTGGGGATGGCTGCTCGATGGAGCCGGCTCGGCCTTTGATCTGGGCCACCAGGGATTGCAGCTGACCCTGCGCATGGCCGATGGACGCCTGCCCGACCATCCGCTGCGCCTGCAGATCTGGAATCAGCTGGGCTGCGACAGCCACGCCGCAGTGAAAGCCCGGGTGGTGCAGCAGGACTTCGGCACGGCTGACTTTGCAGCCTTGGCTCCACTGGTGGTGGAAGCCGCAGCCAAGAACTGCCCTGGCGCAGAGGAGATCGTTAAGGGATCTGCAGCAGCCCTCTCCCGCTGCATCAGCACCGTGGCCCAGCAGCTTTCCCTGCGCTCCCCCCTGGTGATCTGCCATGGAGGAGCCGTCACCCATCTCCAGGGGTTCCGCACAGCCGTGCAACAGGCCATCCATCAGTCGATTCCCGAAGCCCGATGGGGCAAGGCCAAGGGCGATGCCTGTGATGGCGCCCTCTTGATTGCCGAGGCCTTAAGCCTCAGGCCGCGTTGAGATGATCCTCGGCAACGGCGGCCAGATGCCCCGTCCAATGCTCCACAGCGTCCGACTGCTCGGCTTCCACCATCACCCGCAAGACGGGCTCCGTACCACTAGCCCGCACCAAAATGCGACCGGTCTCGCCCATCGACTGCTCCGCTGAAGCAATGGCGTCGGTGAGAGCAGTGCAAGCGCTCCAGTTCTTACGGCGCAAACGGTCGATCACCCGCACATTGACCAATTTCTGCGGGTAGGCCTGGAAACTGCGGTCCAACCAATCGCTCAGGCTGATGCCCTGGGCATGGCACAAGGTGGCCAACTGAACGGCGGTCAGAACACCATCGCCACACAGCCCATGGGAGGCGGAAAGGATGTGGCCGGATTGTTCTCCACCGAGGCCCGCGCCACTGGCCACCATCGCGGCATGGACGTGCTGATCTCCCACCGGCGTGCGATCAAGGGTGCCGCCCCGCTGCTGCCAGGCACGCTCGAAGCCAAGGTTCGACATCACAGTGGCCACCAACCGCTGATCGGGGAGCGCCTGCTGCTCCTGCAGCACGGATCCCCAGAGAAACAGCACGTGGTCGCCGTCGATGATCCGGCCGCGGCCGTCCACCGCCAGCATCCGATCGGCATCACCATCAAAGGCAAAACCCATCGCCGCGCCGCGCTCGATCACAGCCCGTTGCAGCGGTTCCAGATGGGTTGACCCGCAAGCCACGTTGATGCGGGAGCCATCGGGTTCCCCATGGAGCACGGTGAGATCAGCCCCCAGAGCACGGAAGGCATCGGCACCGCACGCCGTCGCGGATCCCCAGCAGAGGTCCAAAACGATGGGAACGCCATCCAGTCGGCGTTCAGCCACCGATTGCTGCAACACCTCTCTGTAGCCATCCAGGAGATCGGCGCTGGATCGCGCCACACCGCAGCGGAATGTTGCTTGCTCAGCCATGGGCGTCTGCCCCTGCAGACCGGCTTCCACCTGGGCTTGACGGGAGGCGCTGAGTTTGGCGCCATCGGCCCCAAACACCTTAATGCCGTTGTCTGCAGGGGGGTTGTGGCTCGCGGAGACCATCAGGCCGCCGGCGGCCCCCAGCTGGCGAATCAACAACGGAACCGCCGGCGTCGGACAGAGCCCAAGGGTCCACACATCGCGACCAGCCGCCGTCAAACCGGCCGTCAGGGCAGCAACTACCATGCTGCCGCTGGTCCGGGAGTCCATCCCGATCAGAACAGGACCTTCCGCCTGCAGAACCCGACCGACCCAATAGCCCACCTGAAGACAAAAGGCGGGGGTGAGAACCGTGCCGGCGAGCCCACGGATCCCATCGGTTCCAAACCCTGGCGCAGCGTCACCGAGAGCGGGGCCGATCGGGGAGCACGCCTTTTGAACCATGGGTCTCAATCGTGGACAGCACCATAGGAACCACCTCTGAGGCTGATTCCCAAGGACGTGACAGGTGCAGGTCTGCCCTCCACGACCTGCAGGCGATCAAAGGCTCGCCAACTGTCTTTGAACCATCAGAATGCGATGAGCTCCAAGTTGGTTGTGCAGGCAGGGCCGCGAATCGGAACGCTGCTACTGCTTTCGGTTGCTGGCTTCAGTGGGTTGGCTGCATGGGGCGGGCAGCAACTGCTGAACAAGCAGCATCAGCGCCTCACGCCTGAGGTCTCGCAGGCAAGGCTCTGGCAGGACTACCGCTGGGCCATCGATCCGCAGACCCGTCGAGAAGCCGCCCTGTTGATGCTGGCCAGGGATGGTTCACCGCAACTGCTCCATGGCCAAGGCTGGGGGCGCGATCCGATGGCGGCCGTGGTGCTCGAACGGGCAGCCCTCACCGCTGCCGCCCAGGGCAAGCCATCGGACGCTGCTGAGATCTGGCAGCTCCTGTTGGATCGCTTTCCCGAAGCACCCGGCTCCGCATGGGCGCGATTGGCGCTTGGCGACAAAAACCCCGTTCTTCATCAGCAGCTGCTCCAGCAGCAACCCGCGCACCCCGCAGCACTGACCTTGGCGGCTCGGGATGGCTCCGAAGCGCTGGCAAGCCATCAAGGCGCCCTGCACCTGGCCCGTTGGAATGCGCGCCGAGCCGGCGCCTTTGAGCTGATGCGTGACGCCTGCGAGGCCACGGGGGCGCAGGCACCTCAACCCCACCAACGCCAAACCTTGGCGCAAGCACTCGCAAAACAAGGCCATGCCGACACCGCACTGACCTGTCTTCAGGAGCTTGAGGCCTCCCCAGAGACCCAGCTGGCCATCGGTCGTTCCCTGCTTCTGCATGGCGACCCAGGTGCGGGTACATCCCAGCTGCTGACGCTGGCCCAAAGCCACCCAAGCCACCCCGCCAGCCTTGAAGCAGCGCGGATCCTGAGCGAACCGCTTGATGCCCAGCATGGGGTTCTGGATGCCCTTCCGGCCGCCCTTCAGGAGCGCTCAGCCGCTGTTGCCGCAGCTCGCGTACGACTCGCCGGCGGCGACGGGGCGGATGCCGCCCTGAACCGCTGGCCCAACGACCCCGACATCTGGCAACTCCAATGGGACCTCGCCCGCGAAGCGTTTCTGGCTGAGGATTGGGATCGCGCCCGCGCCCTGCTGGAACGCCCCGATGAGGATGACCCCCTGCCTCCACCGTTGGATACGCGGCGGCTGTTCTGGTTGGGGCTTAGCCACAAGCATCTCGGCGAAACGACCAAGGCAGAACGCACCTGGCGCCGCCTGATCGGGGCCTTCCCCGGGGGCTACTACCGCTGGCTCGCCATGGAGCACCTGGGTGTGGCCGAACCCCTGGCGTTGCGATCCCCAGACCCGCAGCAGGAGCCGCCAGCCTGGCAACCGCTCAACAGCCATCACCGCCTGGTGAACGAGCTTTGGCGACTGGGCCAGGTGCACGCCGCCTGGGAGGCCTGGCAGACCGAGGCAGACCCCGCAGCCCCACCGCCACCGGAAGAACGTCTCGCCGAAGGCAGGCTGCGCCTTGCCGTCGGGGACACCTGGATGGGATTGGACCAGCTCTGGTGGCTCAGCCTCCGCTGGCGTGACCCGAGCTGTCATCAACGGACTCTCCTGCATCGCAGTCAATTCCCTCGCCTCTTCGAAGCTGAGATACAGACAGCGGCAGAGCAAGCAGGCGTTCAGGCCAATCTGTTGCGAGCGATCGCCAAACAGGAATCACGCTTTGCTCCTGGTGTCGTCTCCCCTGCTGGGGCCGTAGGCGTGATGCAATTGATGCCCTCCACAGCCACAGAGATGGCTGACGCACCAACCAGCACGCTGATGCTGAAGGATCCCGCCGACAACTTCGAACTGGGCGCGCGCTACCTCAACCACTTGCTGGAGCAATGGGAAAGCGACCCCTTCCGCAGCATTGCCAGCTACAACGCCGGGCCTGGTGCTGTGGCCTCTTGGGTGCAACCCACGGATCAAGACGACGATGCGCTCTGGGTGGAACGCATTCCCTACCCGGAAACACGCTTCTACACCAAGAAAGTGCTGGATAATCTGCTCGGCTACCTAGGCGGCGATCAATCGTTCTGCAAAGAGACTGGCGCTGGGATGGGGCAGAAGCGTGCCGGCGACGATGCCAGCGATCACGACCGAACTCATCAGAAGCAGGCAGATCCCGGCGACGGGCAGAACACCGATGCGGATGAGATCGAGCCTGGCCAACAGCACGGCTGAGGCCAGGATCAACACGTCGGTGAGCACATTGAGCTTCAGCAGATAGATGCCACCGGTGATCACCACCAGCAGCGTGACCACCAACGTCATCACCCGGCTCGACGCCATCAGCAACGACACCTGGCGCAACAGCAGATCGGGCATGGTGCAGAAGACGACAACCACCTGCGTCTGCAGCAGCACGAGACACCAGAACCAGGCCGCACTCACGCCATAGAGAGACGTGAAGGAGGGCTGAACAATCTGCCAATGGTTGCCGAGCACAACCGCAACGAGAAACAGCACCGTCAGCAACGGCGCCCGAACCGGAAGGCTCAGCAGTCGCAGAATTGGCATGGCGTCAAGGTAGCGGCGGCCTTTCGAAGGAGCTGCCAGAGTGATCGCTGCGGTTGACGTGCGATGACAGGCACCCCGGAGTCTTCGCCCCTGGGTACAGCGCAGCGATGGGTGCTGGTGCTGATTGCGGTAGCTCTGGCCATGGGCCTGGTTGTCCTACGCGGTGGCATTCAGAGCGAAAGTCCGATGGAGCAGCTGGCGAGACGATCCCTCGACCCACAAACAGCGTTAACCAACGGACGCCCAACGCTGATCGAGTTCTACGCCGATTGGTGCCAGGTCTGCAGAGAGATGGCACCTTCGATGCTGGCTTTGGAGAAGCAATCGCGCGATCGACTCGATGTTGTTCTGGTCAACGTCGACAACCCCCGTTGGCAAGATCTGGTTGATCGCTACGACGTCAACGGCATTCCCCAGTTGAACCTCTTCAATGCTGAGGGGGAAGCCAAGGGGCGATCCCTAGGCTTGCGCAGCGCTGAGGAACTCCAGCTGCTCACCACAGCACTGCTTGAAAATCAGCCGTTGCCGGCCTTGCCTGGCGTCGGCAACATCAGCCAGCTGCTGACGCCCCCCTCTGCGAACAACGCGATGGCAGGGGCCTCGAGCCCAGCCAACGCGGGGCCCCGCAGCCATGGTTGACACGCCTCGCCATGATCACCACAACTCGTCACTCTGACGCTCCCATGGACCGCTTTCGGGTCGATCTGATCGCAGCTACTCCGAACCCGCAGCAATGCGTGTACGCCGCCATGCATCAGGACTACAGCGAAGGATTCGTGGCCGGAGATCGTGCCAACTGGCCCGATGAGCAGCGGGCTGGAGAGATCTGTGTGAAACGCCTGCTGTCTGGAGAGCGCGGCCACTACGGCCCGATGGAGCATGCTCAGATCGTGCTGAACGTGGGCTGGTTCCCGCACTCGGTGATGCAGCAGGCCCGCACCCACCGGGTTGGGGTGAGCTTCGATGTGCAGTCGATGCGTTACACCGGTGAACGCATCTGCCGTGCAGCGGATGGAGCCCTGGACCTGGAAGAGGTGTTCTATCTGCGGCCCATCGGCGAGTACAGCGATCGGCAGGGCAAGAAATACGCCTACACCGAAGCACTACGCCAACAGGATCTTGATCTCTGCCGGAGCGCCGCCGAGCGCTACAGGGATCTGCTCAGGGCGGGCTTCTCCGAGGAGCACGCCCGCGGCATCCTTCCCTTCGACTACCGCCAGCATTTTGTGGTGAGCTTCAGCCTGCGGGCGTTCCTGCACTTCATGGACCTGCGTGCCAAGCTCGATGCCCAGCTGGAGATCCGCCAGCTCTGTGATCTGATGTGGCCCCACATGGTGGAGTGGGCCCCTGAATTTGCAGCCTGGTACGAGAAGAGCAGGCTGCACCGAGCGCGTTTGGCCCCCTAATCAGAAAGAACTAGACCTTGGCCAGCGTCACCCGTTCCGGTTGGTGCTGGTACTTGCCTTGTCGATCGCTATAGGTGGTCGAGCAGGGATCACCCTCAAAAAACAGCAGCTGACAGATGCCCTCATCGGCATAGATGCGGCAGTCAGCACCAGAACTGTTGCTGAATTCAAGGGTGAGGTGACCCTCCCAGCTCGCTTCTGCCGGGGTGGTGTTCACGATGATTCCAAGGCGGGCATAGGTGCTCTTGCCCAAACAGATCACGGTGATGTTGGGGGGAACCCTCAACTTCTCTAAGGCCACACCGAGGCCATAGGAATGGGCCGGGAGAATGAAATATCGCCCGTCTTCATCCTCATGAAGGGGAGTGGGTTCGAGGTTGGCCGGGTTGAACCGCTTGGGGTTCATTACCGTGCCTGGAACATGCCGGAAGATCAGAAATTCCTGGGGAGAAAGGCGTAGGTCGTAGCCGTAGGAGGAGCAACCAAAACTCAGCACTGGCCGCAGCTTCTGCTCCGGCTCAAGGTGACGGACCAAACCGCTCTGGAATGGCTCGATCATTCCCTGCCCGGCCTGTTCAGTGATCCAGCGATCGCACTTGAGCATCAGAAACCTCGGCGCAACTCCGTGACTTGATCTGCCATCTCCACCACACCGGCGGGGATTGCAGGTCCAGTGATGATCACATCCATCGAAGCGGGCCGCTGCTCAAGGGCTGCAATCACGTCCGCTTCATCCAGGTATCCGAAGGCCACGGCAAGGCCGAGTTCATCCAACACCAGCTGGTCGAGATCTCCCTGGATCAGATGCTGACGGCAGATGGACCAAACCTCAGCCACCGCCTCCGCACCACCGGGATGCCCCGGCGAGGAAAGGCAGAGGGGCACTTCCGGCCGCAGCCAGACGAGGCCTCCGCAGAGCTGCACCCGGCCGGCCGGTCCCTGCTGCACGCCCCCTTTGAGGAACTGACTGATCAGAACACGACTGCCCAAGCCGGCAGCTCGCATGGCCTGGCTGAGAACACTGGCGAAACTGCCTCGATAAGGCGCCGTATGCACTTGCAGCTGCCCTTCGGGAGCCACCAGATGTAGGGGTGGCGGATCAGAGACGGCAGGCAAGGGCCTCAGGCCCGCCCGTTGCAAGGCCTGCTGATCCCGATCCAGGGAATTTTGGAAGGATTGGGGGTCGGCGAGGCTTGTGGTCATCACGGAAGCATCTGTCCGGGCGACCCCGGCAAGACCTTGAATGTAGCGGCGAGATCACATTCCACAAGGGGATTGACACCACCCATGGTGTTTGGACAGGGCGAGAACCAACCGCCTGCGAGGCTTGACAAACTGCACACCACCGATGAGCCAATCCCCTGAACAACGCACTGATAGCCGTCGCCCGCAGCAGTTGCGACCGTTCTCGGTGACCTGGAATCCCATGGGGTTTGCCTTGAGCTCCCTTGTGGTTCACACCGGCCGAACCGCTGTTCTCTGCAGCGTTTGCTTGGAGGACAAGGTTCCCCGCTGGCGCAAGGGAGAAGGATTGGGATGGCTCAGCGCCGAATACCGGTTGCTGCCCGGATCCACCCCACAGCGGCAATCACGGGAGCTGATGAAACTCTCGGGTCGCACCCAGGAAATTCAGCGGCTGATCGGCCGAAGCCTGCGCGCCGTAATCGACATGGAGCGTCTAGGGGAGCGCACCTTGCTGATCGACTGCGACGTGATCCAAGCGGACGCCGGCACCCGGACGGCCTCGATCACCGGGGCTTGGCTCGCCCTGGACCAAGCCTGCCGATCCCTGGTGGACCAGGGAGTGCTGGAGCAATCGCCCCTGATCGATCAGGTGGCGGCTGTATCCGTTGGCTTGGTTGATGGCCAGGCCTTGCTGGATCTGGACTACAGTGAAGACAGCCGAGCCGAGGTGGACCTGAACGTTGTGCAGTCCGGCGATGGCCGTCTGCTGGAAATCCAGGGAACTGCGGAGGGTGCGCCCTTCAGTCGCAGCCAACTCAATGAGCTGCTGGATTTAGCAGAGCCGGGATTGACATCCCTGATGCAGGCGCAACGCCAGGCCTTCAACGAGCACAGCAGCGTTACGTAATAACCGCTACATGGCGGCCACCGCCGGCTCCGTAACTTCGCCACACCAGGGGGTTGTCATGACCAGTAGCCGAGGTTTCAGCCGATACGCCCCGCAGATGGTGGCTCCAGCTCCCAGCGCAGAGCCCGCCAACCGTTCTCTGCTGGAGATCATCCGGGATCTCGATGGCGCCAGCAGTGAACTGGTGGATCGCAACAAGACCATCTTTTTCCCTGGAGATCCCGCAGAACGGGTGTACCTGATCCGCCGGGGGGCCGTTCGTCTGTCCCGCGTCTACGAATCGGGAGAAGAGATCACCGTGGCCCTGCTCCGCGAGAACAGCCTCTTCGGGGTGCTGTCACTGCTGACAGGCCAACGGTCCGACCGCTTCTATCACGCTGTGGCCTTCACCCGGGTCGAAATGGTGACGGCACCAGCGACCTCCGTGAAGGCCGCCATCGAAGCAGACACCAGCGTTGGCCTGCGCTTGCTTCAGGGTCTCTCCAGCCGGATTCTGCAGACCGAGACGATGATTGAAACCCTCACCCATCGGGACATGTCATCCCGACTGGTGAGCTTCCTGCTGGTGCTTTGCAGGGACTTCGGCGTGGCAGATCAGCTGGGCATCACCATCGACCTGCGCCTGTCCCATCAGGCCATCGCTGAAGCAATTGGCTCAACACGCGTCACAATCACGCGTCTGCTGGGAGACTTGCGTCAATCCGGTCTGGTTCAGATTGACCGCAAGAAAATCACCGTTCTGGATCCGATCGCGCTGGCCAAACGCTTCAGCTAGGCCTGCCATCGCCCGACTTGTGCAGCGATGAGCGGCTGGGCACTGATTCTGGTTCTGTTGGTGCTCGGGGGCGTGCTGTCGACCCTGGGCGACCGCTTGGGCAGCCGCGTCGGCAAAGCGCGACTGAGTTTGTTCAGCATGCGCCCACGGCGCACCGCCGTTTTGATCACGGTGTTGACCGGCAGCCTGATCAGCGCACTCTCACTTGGCCTGATGCTTCTGGTGAGCCGGCAGTTGCGGGTGGGCCTGTTTGAACTGGATGCCCTGCAGGAGAAACTCCAAGACAGCCGTCAGCAGCTGAAGGCAGCCGAGCGGGAACGGGACAAGACCCAAACGGAAACCAAACGGATCGCCATTGAGCTCGAGCAATCACAGCAACGGGCCAACACCCTGCGCCTCGAACTGGCTCCTCTTCAGAAGGAGCTGGCCCAACTCGAAACCGAACGTGAACGTCTCAGCCAGGACATCGCCTCCCGCGATGCGGACATCCAGCGCACGGAAGCCGAACTCAACAGCGTTCGCAGCCGCATCCGTGCCGGTGAGCAGGAACTCAAAGAACTGGAACGCAATCTGGTCGCCTTGCGGCGTGGATCGGTGGTGATCAGCAGCGGACAGACCTTGGCAAGAGCAACGGTTCGACTCGATGCTCCGGACCAGGCCAAACAGGCTGTCGACAGGCTGTTGCAGGAGGCCAATCTCAACGCCTACGGGAAAGTGCGACCTGGCGAAGCACCAGAACGCCAGTTAATCCGCGTTCCGCGCAGCGATGTGGAACGCCTGCAAAGCATCATCCGCAAACCGGAGACCTGGGTGATCTCGCTGCGCTCAGCCACCAATGTGCTGCGGGGTGAAACAGCGGTGTATGCCTTCCCAGAAGTGCGTCCGAACCGGCCGGTGACCCAACGCGGAGATGTGCTGGCCACCACCACACTCCAACCGAATGAACGCACTCCAGAGGGCATTCGCACACGGCTGAACCTTCTCTTGGCCTCGGCCTATGCCGAGGTGCAGCGGCGGGGGTCCCTGACCGAGGGCCTTCAATTCGATGGATCAGCCCTCTCCCAACTGGCCCAGACCCTGATGGAAGGACCGAGCCAAAGCGTGGTCTTGGACGTGATTTCCGCAGGGGTCAGCGACAGTGCCGATCCCGTCGTCGTCTCCATTCAGGCCTCCCCATGAAACGGGTGGCCGTCCTCGATCCAGGCCGCTGCAAATGTGGTCTTGTGCTGGCCGATCTTCAGCTCGGCCTCGTGCGCGAAGGGCATGTGCTGGCCCCGGAGGCCGTCGAACCCTGGTTGGAGCACTGGAGTCAAGACCAAGCTCTCGATCGCATCCTGATCGGCGATGGCACGGGAAGCCGAGCCTGGATCCAGCGACTGGAACGGCTGGGCCATCTCACCGTGGTTCCGGAGCAGGGAACAACCCTGAGGGCGAGACAGCGTTACTGGGCGCTATGGCCGGCTCGAGGTTGGCGACGGATGCTGCCGGCAGGACTGCGCATTCCACCGGTGGATCTGGATGCTGTTGCAGCTTTGGTGATGCTTGAGGAGCACCTGCAATGCCGCCTGAGATGGCCTGAGCCTGCTCCGAGGTTCTCGCTCAGAACCTGGCCCGGACCATGAAGGTGTAATCACCCCCCGGTTCCAGCCTGTAATCAGAACGCACCAGAAACCGCCGCAGGGCATCCTCGATAAGGGCACGTCCCAGGGAAGGCTCCACCACCAGTTCACCGCAATCAAAGGCCCAGGAAAACTGCCACTCAAAGCCTCCAGCAGAGACTTCACCCTCCACGCACTTGGCTTGAAAGCACTGGCGGAGCACTCGCAAATGGGCCGTTGTCGCCGGAAGTGCCGGCATCAGTCGACCGACTCCAGGTCATAGCGGAAGCCGTTGATCCAGGTTCCAGCGCGCTCAAAGCTCTGGTGCTGAAGACGTTGAATCCCATCCAGAACAGCATCGAGAACAGCGCCGACACAGGGTTGCTCCGCTTTGCTGAACGGACCAAGAACATGGGACACCGTTCGGGCGCGGCGTTCGGCAGGGTTCTCAGCCGGCGCACCAATGCCGATCCGCAGCCTGGGGAACGCCTGGGTCCCGAGGTGCTGAATGGTGCTGCGCAAACCGTTGTGCCCGCCGGCACTGCCCTGGGCCCGCAACCGCAAACGACCCAGCGGAAGATCCATGTCGTCCACCAGCACCAGCAATTGGTGAGGCTCCAGGCCGAACCAATCGAGAGCCGCACGAATGGCACGACCGCTGTCATTCATGTAGGTCTGAGGCATCAGCAAGCGCAGCCGCTGCTCGCCAACCCCTGTATCGGCTGCAAGACCGTGCAACTTGGCTTGCTGACGAAAACTGAACCCAGAGCGCTCACCCAAAAGCTCGAGGGCCATGAAGCCGATGTTGTGACGGGTGCCGGCGTATTTCGCACCCGGATTTCCCAGACCCACCACCAGCTTGAGATCAGTGGTCATACCGCTGGAACGACTCAGTCGCTGGGGGGAAGTTCTTCAACCGGCTTCGCAGCCTCACTGGAAACTTCCGGTTCAGCCATTGCTTTGTTGATCTCGCGTTCGAATTCCTTGGACGCGGATTGGAAGCCCTTCAGGGTTTTACCAAGAGTCCGACCAAGCTCAGGCAGGCGTTTCGGCCCGAAAACCAGCAAGGCAACGGCGCCGATAACCGCCATTTCGGGGAGACCGACGCCGAAGATGTTCATGGGTGCAGATCAGCCGAGGCCGTTCCAGTTCACGTTGATGCCCTCGAGGATGAGGGACTTGTTGTACAGCTGAAGAATCACCAGCAGAAACACCAGGAACAGCACCATGAAGATGCCCATCACGGGAGTGGTGCCCCATCCGGGAACCACCTTGCCGTACTCGGAGTTCAGTGGGCGGAGAAGGTCTCCCAGACGGGTGCGTTGTGCCATGGCGACGCCGGGTCTCGGGTGGTTAGAAGTCTCGATACTGTAGGGGCCGACTCCGGTTCGGGGTTGATCCTGTCGAGAGATGTGATGGAAACGTCGTCCCCAGCTCTGTCCGTCGCCATTGGCGTGCTCGCCGTTTTGTTCGGACTCACCGGATTTGGCGTGTATCAGGCCTTTGGCCCTCCATCAAAAGCACTCGACGACCCGTTCGACGATCACGAGGACTGATCCACCACCAGGGAGACGAGTTCTCCTGGGGTGATCACCACGGCAGAAGCGGCCATTGAGTCGGCTTCCCTGCGGACCCTCCACCCCGCTCCGGGAGTCCAGCGACAGCGCGCTGATCCCGAATTGAGCAGCTTCAGCACGCAACCATCGGCATGGCGCTCCAACCCCACCGGCGTGAGTGGAAGCGGCAGCGATGGAAACCATTGATGCTGCTCCGCCGGCAAGTCCGCACACCACCCGGGCTCACGAAAGGCAATGGCCGCCTGAGACACACCAGCATCGCTCCATGAGCCGGCGAACGGCATGAGGGCCAAGCGCTGGCGATGCCACCCCTGATCAGCGCTGGGATCTGGCCAGGTCGGGCCCCGCAGCAGCGAAATGCCAAGTCGGTCTGAAGACCAATCCACACCCTGGGGGCCGTCCAGCAACACAGCCATCCCGCCTCCGGGAGCCGCCGACTGCGAGGCGAACCAGGAGATCACAGGCACTTCCCAACGGGCTTGCTCCCGAGCCGTCATCGGTGCAGCCGGCCGTTCGATCACCCCTCCACTGGTGTCGGCAGCGATGCGGACGGCGGGGGTCGCCAGCGGCAGCTCAAGACGCAGCAACTCATGGGTCTGGCGCCAGTCGATACCGCAGATCAGCTCCAGCCAGGGCGTATCAGCCTTCAGCCGCAGGTCCAGACGCATGCAACTGGCACCGAGCTGGCGCCGCAGCACCAGATGCGCCACCAGGGGGCCCTGATCGAGCCACTCCAGGGAATCCGTACAAAGCACACCCAGGGGCTGAGATCGGTAGTCCGCCGCAAGATCCCAAGCATCCCAGAATTCGTCCCGGTCCCGATAGCGCTCCAACTGCAGGGAAGACGACAACTGATCCCGTCCATCGCGATCCCGCAAAGCCAGCAGTCCGGCCGAGGAGACATCGAGCTCGATCAGACCATTACCCACACGCCAAGCTCCCGCCCCCAGCGGCGTGATGACCACAGCCTGACGGGGCTCAGCCGCGCAGGACGTCCAGCCTGGTTCACGCCGGAGCGGCACCGAACAAATCCCGTGCTGACGCGGTAGCTGCACCCAGGTACCACCAGCAGCGGCGTTTTGCTGCGGCAGTGAAACGGCGTCCGCTGACCACGATCCCGCAGGAAGGCGAACCAGAGGCGACCAGGACGCCAAGGGCTGCAGACCCCACCAACTCCACACCGCTGCTGTGTCCTCCGGACGCGGCAGCCTTGCCAGCCGCCGGTCGCGTTCCTGGCGGACCTGGCGCCGGGCCGAGCGCCAGACCGGTTCCGCCTGGTCAAACACCTCCGGGATCGAGGTACCCGGAAGGATGTCGTGAAACTGCTGGAACAACAGCGGACGCCAATCGCTGCTGCCGCTGTCGCGACCTGCGATCGCCAACAGGGCTGAGACTGCATCAGCCTCCCGCAAAAGCCGCTCGAGCGTCCGGTTGTGGCGCTTCTGATCGGGACGGCTGGTGGCGCAACCGCGGTGCAACTCCAGGAAGAGTTCATCTCGCCACACCGGCAAGGCCTGATCGCCCTGCTCCAGCTCGGTCAAGAACTCCCTCACCGTGCCGGCACGGGTGGGCACGGCGGCCGCTTGCCCTTCCCAGAGCTCGATCTGCTCCAGCAACTCCTCGGTAGGACCACCACCGTGATCACCAACGCCTGGAATCCAGAGCGCCGCCTCCAGCCCCGTGGCCTGATGCCAGGCCCGCTGCTCGTCCAGCATCTCCAAAGGATCGGCGCGGCGCCCGATCGGCGGCAGCATCAGGCTGTGTAGTTCCGACTGTCCCCGTGCGCGCCAGCGGAACAAGCGGTGGGGGAAAGGGTTGTCAGCATTCCAGGCCAGCTTGTGGGTGCAGAACCAGCGCACACCGGTGGCTGACGCCACGGCAGGCAGGCCAGCAGCGAAGCCAAAGCTGTCCGGCAACCAGGCCAGTTCATGGGTCCATTCCGGGAAGCGGCGGCGGCTGTCGTCCTGACCGAGCGCGAACTGATTCCACAACGACGCCGTGCTGACCAACACACAGTCGGTCTCCACCCAGGGGCCATTGATCGGTTCCCAGCGGCCGGCCCGACTGGCCGCCTGGATCTCCGCAGAAAGAGCTGGCCGATGTTGCTCCACCCAGGCGTAAAGCGCCGGCGTGGAATGGGCAAAGCGCAGCTCGGGCCAGCGACGCATCAACGCCAGCGCTGATCGGAAAGTGCGTTCAGCGGCCTGCCAGGTGTCGGCGACCGGCCAAAGCCAGGCCAGATCGAGATGGGCATGACCCAGCCAATGCAACGACCCTCGCGGCGGTTTTGCCTGATACAGGTGCGTTGCAACAGCAGCCTGCGCTTCAACACTGCTGGGATCCAGATCAGCCCAATGCGAGGGCAGGTCTCCATCCGCCGCCAGATGCAGCTCCAGGGCCGCAGGCAACAGCAAGCCCTCGGGGTCGGAGCCTGCAGACTGCGGCTCCAGCTCGAGATGACTGCTGATCAGGGCTCCATCGTCATGCAAGGGACTGCAGAGCTCCAGAACAAAATCCAGGGCAGCCCCCTGACGACAACGCCCAGGCAGCGGCCAGCGACAGGCGGTATCGAACAGATCACCCTCATGCACCAACACGCCATCCACCCAGAGACGCATCTGCTCAGCCCACCAGCTCAGCACCAGCCGGGCACGGCAGGAATCACGGTTACTCCAACCATCAGGCCAACTCAATCGCTGCTCAAGACGCAACCATTGGCGTCCCCTGGGCCAGATCAGCAGACCGCGCTTGGCCCAGTCCGGCCGGTGCGTTGATCCCCAGCTTTCATCGAGAAAAAACCCAGCCTGGGCGGAGCCTGAGCGGCGCCACCCGGCACGCAGATCACAACGCGAGCGACTGCGAAACGTTTCAATCCACTCCGATCGACCGACTTGATCAGGGTCCATTCCCCTACTGACGCTGTCATGCCCCATAGGATGATGCCCTTGTCACAGACGCCGGTCGGTCTCCATGCTCGCCCTCAAGATCTCCGTTTACTCGGTCGTCTTCTTCTTCCTCGGCATCTTCGTGTTCGGGTTCCTTGCGAGCGATCCAAGCCGCACCCCTAGCCGCAAAGACCTGGAAGATTGATGCCGTCTCCCGATCAGACCGCGCCACACACTGGTCTGATCGGAGCATGATTTCTGAAATGAGCTGTCAAGCTCATGAGCCGCAGCATCATTGCCTTGGCGGCTCTCCGCCTTTTTTTTGTATTGACCGGAACCCTGATCACAGGGTCGGTATCCGTATTGCCCGCAGCGGCCGGTTCGGCTGAATCAACGCCAGAGAACGTTGCAACGTCAGCGGCGAGCCTCAACGTTCGCGCTGACCGTCAATACGCCGACACCAAGTCGAAAGCCAACGTCGCCGAGGGCAACGTTTCAGTTCAACTCGGGAACGCCGAACTGCACGCCGATCGGGTCGAATTTGATGCGGCTTACCGCACGCTCTACGCACGCGGCGCTGTCCGCTTCAGGCGCGGCAGTCAATATTTTCAAGCGTCAAGCTTCCGCTACAACCTCGTTCAACAGGAAGGACTGCTCAATGATGTTTACGGGGTCATCGACCTCGAGGAGCCCCTCACTAATCCATTAACTAGCTCTCAAGCAACATCAGACCCACCGGAGTCACCCACATCAGCCGGCCGTCAAGACATGCCGACCGTGGCCTGTCCACCACTGCTTCCTCCGGTCCCCGACTGGCATCCCCATCCCTGGGCAGTAACGGCCTGGGGCGGGCAGATGATTGATGCAGACTTCGGCCCGACTTTCCTTTTCGACGGTCGAATGCGTCCCGAAGGCCTGCTGGGCGTCGGCTTACAGAAGCGAATCAAGCGAGCTGGCCCGCTTGCCATTGAACTTGAGGCTGACCTGTTCAGCCACATCGCGGACCAACAACAAGGTGGCGCTTACAACCAAAGCCAGCCCAATGCTGATCTCCCGTCCCAAAGCTTTGGGGAAGGGATT
This sequence comes from Synechococcus sp. N19, assembly GCF_900474045.1. Taxonomy (NCBI): domain Bacteria; kingdom Bacillati; phylum Cyanobacteriota; class Cyanophyceae; order Synechococcales; family Synechococcaceae; genus Synechococcus; species Synechococcus sp. N19. The sequence continues at coordinate 133,319 of NZ_UCNR01000007.1, read as the reverse complement.
TTGGGGATCGGAGCACGCTTGTGGGTGCAGCCTTGGCTGAGTTTCAGCGTCGTTGAGGGCATCAGTTTTTACACCGATGTCAGCCTCTATGAGAAAACTTTCCGGGAGAAAAGCAGCCAGCTTCTGAACTATCTCGGCTTCGAAGTGGAAGCCGCTGTATCTCCCGACTTGTCACTCGTTGGTCGGATTCACCACCGCTCAGGAGCTTTTGGCCTCTTTGACGGAGTCTCAGGGGGGAGCAATGGCTACTTGCTCGGGCTCCGCTACCGCTGGGGGCAAGATACACACCAGGTAGAGCGCACCTTGATGCCTCCACTGCCGGAGTGTGAAGCACCGGATCGCAACAAGCACGTCAAGCCCTCCTCCCTTTCAGAACGACTCGAATCGATTGCCCTCGGAGACGGAGGTGAGCCGCAAGGCAATGTCTCGGGTTATGGCAAACCTACAGAAGAAACAATTCCGCCAGGCCAGCAGCAAGCCATGCGGGCGAACGCAATATCCAACATCGATCAGCGCATCTCGCAAATCGCTTTAAAAGGCAGCTTCATCATCGAACCACGCGTTGGAAGCCTGACCCAACGCTCGAATTCCTCGATCAGGAATGAAAATCGCTTCGGAGCAATTCGACCTACTCAACTCAAAAACCTAGAGAAAACACAACTTCTCAGTGGCAGAGTTAGCCGCTGGAGAGTTCAGGCATCAGAGGTCTTAATCAAAAACAATGGATGGGAGGCCGACCGAATGGGCTTCAGCAACGACCCTTTCACACCGACACATACAAGGATCGATGCAGAGGACGTGGTCGCACGGGAACAAGCCGATGGCGACATGATTATCTCTGCGCGGCGAAACCGCCTAATCCTCGAAGAGCGATTGCCCATCCCATTAACCCGTCGACAACTTATAAAAGGAGAGGAAGATGTGGAAAACCGTTGGATCCTTGGGTTCGACGACAGGGATCGTGACGGCTTCTTCATTGGTCGAAATCTCAAGCCAATTGAACTGACCCGCGATTTCACCCTGAGACTGGAACCCCATTTGATGGTGCAACGCGCCAACAACGGCGAAACCAGTAGCTATCCGGCAGAGGGTGAATCAGCCGATAGTGAAGATGTCGACCAGCCCACTACAGCAGCAGATCTATTAGGCCTTAAAGCCGAACTCAAGGGCCAGATCTGGGATTGGGACATCACCCTGAATGCCGACATCAGCAGTTTCAAACCGCAGAACTTTGCTAGTGGCAGCCGTTACTGGGGCTCTATTGAAAATGATATTGAGCTGCCATGGTTAGGCGACGTCACCGCTCGACTATTTGGCGCGTACCGCTACAGATCTTGGAATGGCTCCCTGGGCGAAACCAATGTTTACTCAGCGCTGGGTGGATTCATCGAACAGAGAAAATCCTTCGACTTGGGCGAGCTGAGTAACTCCTACATCTGGCGAATCGGAGTGGGCAACTACCAGGCGGACAGTCATACCAACACCAATCTCACCGAAAAGCTTCGTGCCAACTTCTACGGCTCTATCAACAGCTCTTATCCGATCTGGCGCGGGGAATCAGCCGCTTTGACCCCTGAAGACGCCTACCGCTACTCACCGGTAGCCATAGTTCCAGGTCTACGGTTCAACACCAATATCAACACCCTCCTGTCGTCCTATGGCGATGGCACCAGTCAAAGCACGCTCAGCTTGTCCGTGGGGCCAACCCTCACCCTGGGAACCTTCAGCAAAGCCTTCCTGGACTACACAAAACTGACGATCAGCGGTAGTGCCACACTCAAAAATGGTTCAAGCCCCTTTGATTTCGACCAGGCTATCGACTTGGGCACCCTTGGCATTGGCATCACCCAGCAGATCGCTGGTCCCTTAGTCCTAGATGCCGGCATTGGAGTCAATGTGGATCCAGCTTCCGAGTACTACGGCAATGTCATTAATTCCAACATCGAACTTAGATGGCAACGACGTAGCTATGACGTCGGGTTCTACGTCAATCCCTACGAAGGCATCGGCGGTTTCCGATTCAGACTCCACGACTTTGACTTCAAGGGCACTGGCGTGCCGTTTGTGCCCTACATCCCAACGAACTGGATGAAAACCACCAACGTGGATCGACCCTTCTGATTAATCACCGCCCCCGATGATCAGATCGCTACCAAACAGTGAAGCTCCGGCATAGCGCATGCCGGAGGTCCGCACGTTCGGGGCATAGGCGTTTATCACCTGCGCCTCCCGTAGATCGGCATTGCGCAGATCCACGCCTGACAGCTCGGCATTGGTGAGGTTGGCTCCCCGCAGGTCAGCACCTTCGAGCAACGCTCCGGTCAGGTCCGCCCCTTCCAGATTCGCGTCCCGCAGATCAGCACCGCGCAGATCACTGCCCCGAAAATCAGCGCCGATCAGATGGGCCTGACGGAAATCCACCTCGCGGAGGTCACAGCCTGGACAGCTGCGGTCCAACGGATCATGGGGCTCAACCTGAAGTGGAACGCCACCAACGGGAGCCACACCGGCAACGACCAACAGGGGCACAAACGGCAGCAACAACCGCGAAAGCAAATGGGCCATTGAGATCCAACCTCCGAATGCAACCTCCTATCTCTTTCATAGACACAGGAGTCGCGCTTGGCTGTTACTTTGCGGCGAATTGGTCGATGTAGGGCAGTGTTTGCATCAATTCCGCAACCTGAGGGCCATGGCCCAGGAGCTGGGACGTTGCATCCCAACGACCGCTGCGCAGCATGTCCAGAGGACCAGGATCGATCGAGACAGGCCAACTGGTGTCGGCTGAGGTCAGTTGCAAACTGGGAAGATTGAGACTCCAGGAGCGTCCCGGATCGCCATCCACCTGCGCCTGAATGGCTTTGATCTGCTCGGGGGCCGCCGTTGCACAGGGAATGCCAAGGGCGAGGCAGTTTCCATAGAAGATTTCGGCAAAACTCACCCCAACCACCGCACGAATTCCCCAGCGCATCAACGCCTGAGGTGCATGTTCACGGCTGGAACCACAGCCGAAATTGCCGTTCACCACCAGTATCGAGGCCCCCTGATAACGGGCCTGATCAAAGGGATGCTCACCGGAGAGTTCAAGGCGATCGTCGGCAAACACCTGGTCACCCAGCGCCTCGAAACTCACGCATTTGAGGAACCGTGCCGGAATGATCCGATCCGTGTCGATGTCTTCACCGGGGACGGCGATAGCCGTTCCACTCACCTGTTGAATCGGACCAGTGGGGAAAAGAGCCATCACGATTCGGACGGAGAAATCAAAGTACGGACATCGGTTACACGACCGTGAACAGCAGCGGCCGCCACCATGGCTGGACTCATCAACAACGTCCGGCCACTGGCCGATCCCTGCCGACCCTTGAAATTGCGGTTGCTGGAGCTGGCGCTGATCTGACGCCCCTCCAGCCGATCCGGATTCATCGCCAGACACATCGAGCAGCCGGGCTCTCGCCACTCAAAGCCCGCGGCACGGAACACCGCATCCAGCCCTTCCGCTTCAGCAGCTTTCGCCACCTGCTCTGAACCGGGGACCACAAACGCCTTGATGCCTTCAGCCACCTGGCGCCCCCGGGCCACATCGGCAGCGGCACGCAGATCGCTAAGACGACCATTGGTACAGCTGCCGATGAAACAGACATCCACAGGGACCCCTGCAATCGCCGTTCCCGGCTGGAGATCCATATAGCGGTAGGCCTCCTCAGCAATCGGACGCTCGCCTGGATCCAGCTGATCCAGGCTTGGCACCGTTTCATCGATCCCCAGTCCCTGGCCCGGGGTAATGCCCCAGGTCACCGTGGGTGGAATCGCAGCGGCATCAAACACCACCTCGTCGTCGACCGTTGCGTTGGCATCAGTGGCCAGGGAGCTCCACCAGGCGACAGCACGGTTCCAGGCCTCACCCTCGGGGGCATGGGGGCGACCTTTCAGATAGTCAAAGGTGACCTGATCGGGATTGACGTAACCGCATCGGGCGCCCCCCTCGATCGCCATGTTGCAGAGGGTCATCCGCTCTTCCATCGACAACGCCTCGATGGCAGAGCCAGCGAACTCATAGGCGTAGCCAACGCCGCCCTTCACACCCAGGTGGCGAATCACATGCAGGATCAGGTCCTTCGCCGACACGCCCTCGGCGAGACGGCCATTCACCTGAATCCGGCGCACCTTGAGCTTGTTCATGGCCAGGCTCTGGCTGGCCAACACATCGCGCACCTGACTGGTGCCGATCCCGAAGGCAATCGCCCCGAAGGCGCCGTGCGTGGAGGTGTGGGAATCACCGCAGGCCACCGTCATGCCTGGCTGAGTCAGGCCCAGCTCGGGGGCAATCACATGAACGATGCCCTGCCGTCCACTGCCGATGTTGTTGAGAGGGATGCCGTGCTCCTGGCAGTTCCGCTCCAAGGTGCTGAGCATCTCCTCCGCCAACGGATCGGCGAACGGCCGTTGCTGAGACGTGGTCGGCACGATGTGGTCCACCGTGGCCACCGTGCGCTCAGGACAGCGCACCGTCAGCCCCTTGTCCTTCAACGCCGAGAAAGCCTGAGGACTGGTGACCTCATGGATCAGATGCAGACCGACAAACAGTTGGGTGGATCCGCCGGGGAGCTCCGCCACCCGATGCAGGTCCCACACCTTGTCGTAGAGGGTGCCGGCACTCAACAGTTCAGCCGCAAGAACCGTCGACCCTAAACCTGAGCGAGCAAGCGAAGGCGCAGACGGTCCAAGCCGCGGATCACGCTCATCCTCTGAATGGCCTCCCGACCTCGCCGCTCACCGAAATGCTGGACCCAGGCCTCACAGCCATCGGGACCAGCCAAGGCCAGGTGCACCAGACCCACCGGCTTCTCAGCACTGCCACCACCAGGTCCAGCGATGCCGCTGACGGCAATCGCCCAATCGCAATTGAGGTTCTCCCGGGCTGCCCGAGCCATCGCCTCGACCACGGGCTGTGAAACAGCGCCATGGGCAGTGAGCAGATCCGGAGACACCCCCAGCAATGCCTGTTTAACGGCATTGCTGTAGGCAACTACGCCACCCTGAAAAACCGACGAAGAGCCTGGAACAGCCGTCAGGGCTGCCGCCAATCCACCACCGGTGCAGGACTCCGCCACCGCCAGCGTGTGGTGCCGTTGCTTAAGCAGGTCGATCACCACCGACGCCAGGCTGTCCGCATCGACGCCGTAGCAGTGGTTGCCCGTGCGACGGCGCAGCTCAGCTTCCAGCGGCACCAACAGCTGAGCGGCGGTATCGGCACTAGGGGCACAGGCCGTGAGCCGCAATTTCACATCGCCGAGGGAGGCATAGGGAGCCACTGTTGGGTTGGTCGACGCCAACAAATCAGCAACGCGCTCAGCCAGATCGGATTCACCAATGCCGGTGAAGCGGAGCTGACGGCTCACGAACACACCGGAAGTTCCACCATTGGCTTGTAGCCAGGGGGCGGCTGTTTCCACCCACATCGCCCGCATCTCCGCAGGCACACCCGGGAAGGTGAGGATCGTGAAATCAGGCCGGGGAGACCAAATCATTCCCGGTGCCGACCCCTTTGGATTGGGGAGAACCTCCGCTCCACGGGGCAGATAAGCCTGGCTGCGGTTGCTGGGAGCAACCGGCCGGCCACCGGCCGATAACTTCCGCTGGATCTCCCGCCAGAGCTCGGGCCGCTCCTCCAAGGGAGTCTCGAAAGCAGCGGCCAGGGCCTCGGTGGTGAGGTCATCGGGGGTTGGGCCCAAACCCCCTGTCGTCACCAGAACCCTGCAGCGCTGCGATGCTTCGCGTACGGCAGAGATCAAACGCTCTTTGTTGTCGCCAACTACGGTTTGGCGGTAATGCGGCAGACCCAGGCCGGCCAACTGTTCGGCAATCCATCGAGCATTGCCGTTGAGGATGTCCCCCAACAACAGCTCTGTGCCCACGCACAGGATTTCAACACCCGATTCAGCCACGCGGTTCACTGAGGGCCGCAGGATCAACAGGGGTGGAGCAGGGGTTGGTGTTTAACAGAGCTCGCTCATGCTGCAGCTGGCGACGGCTGATCACCACCGTGGCCACGAGGATGGCCGTGGCCAAAGCCAGCCAGAGGAAGCGCATCTCGGCATTGGCCACCACAAGGGCAAGGGCAGCAAGCCACTGGGTGAAGACGTAGATCAACAGCACCGTGCGCCGATGACTGAACCCCGCGCGTAACAGGCGGTGATGGAGGTGACGGCGGTCGGGATAGAAGGGGGAACGGCCTTCCCGCAGACGGCCCATGATCACGGCCGACATGTCGGCCAGAGGAAGCGAGAGAATCAGCAACGGCAACAGCAGGCTCACCGTCGTGAGCCCCTTGGCGGGTCCCACGATGCTCACGGCGGCGAGGGTGAAACCGAGGAAGTAAGAGCCCCCATCCCCCATGAAGATGCGGGCGGGGTTGAAGTTGTGGCGTAGGAAGCCGAGGCAGCAGCCCGCCAGCGCTGCGGCAAGGAATCCGGCAGCCACCTGATGCAGCGAAAAGCTGACGGAAACCAACCCAACAGCGGCAATGCCAGCCACTCCCGCAGCAAGACCATCAAGGCCATCCAGCCAGTTGATGGCATTGGTGATCCCTACCAGCCAAACCACAGTGGCCAGCAGGCTGAGGCTGTCAGGCAGAGCAATCGGACCGGCTGAAGCGGTGAACCAGGGGAGATCGATTGCCCCGATCCGAACCCCCTGGCTCCACACCGCACAAGCCACGGCAACCTGTCCAGCCAGCCGCGGCCAAGGCGAGAGAGCGAAGAGGTCGTCGGCCAGGCCGATCAGAAAAAGACAGAGCGAACCGGCCAGGGTGCCCCAGATCAGCTGATCCTTGGCTGGCGCGAGCAGGCCGAAGCCCCCCATGGACCAGACCGTTGCCAAAGCCAGGGCAAAACCCAGCACCATGGCAATGCCCCCCAACCTCACCATGGGGGTGATGTGCTGCTTGCGCTCATCCGGTTGATCAGTCCACCCAAAGCGCAAACCCAGCCGGCGCACTTGGGGCACCAGCACCATGGTGGTCACCGCAGCCAGAAGAAAGCTGACCGAGGCGACCGCAATAGGGCTGGCCAAGAGGTTCACGCAGGCTCCAGGAAAGAGACGATCCCCGGTCAGAAGGAGTCACCCCAATCCTAGGGAGCTTGCAACCGTTCAACCAGGCAGTGCCTCGGCCCATTCGAGAGCCAAGGCCAAGCCTTAGGCCAGAACCGGCTGCTTGCTGTCGGCGTAGAGGGGAAAGCGCTCACAGAGGACGGCCACCCGATCGAGGCAACGCTGGCGAATCGCATCATCCTCAGGATTGAGAAGACGGTCGGCAATTACATCTGCGACCTCCCGGAAGGCCTGCGCATCAAAACCACGGGTGGTGAGGGCAGCTGTTCCCAGCCGCAGGCCGCTGGTGACGAAGGGCGATTCGGGGTCGAAGGGAACGGTGTTCTTATTCGCAGTGATGTGCACATCACTGACCAACAGATCAGCCACCTTTCCAGTCATGCCGATGCCACGCAGATCCAGCAGCACCACATGGTTGTCGGTACCGCCGCTGACGACATCGATGCCGCGGGCGATCAGCTGTTCAGCGAGGGCTGCCGCATTGGCAACCACCTGCTGGCTGTAGGCCTTGAACGAAGGCTGCAGCGCTTCCCCGAAGGCCACAGCCTTGGCAGCGATCACATGCTCCAGAGGGCCACCCTGGCTGCCAGGGAACACAGCCTTATCGAACTTTTTGGCGAACTCGGCGTCGCGGCAGAGGATCAGGCCGCCGCGGGGGCCGCGCAGGGTCTTGTGGGTGGTGGTGGTCACCACATCGCAATGGGGCACCGGGCTGGGGTGCACACCAGCGGCCACGAGGCCAGCGATGTGAGCCATGTCGGCCAGCAGATACGCACCCACTTCATCAGCGATGGCACGGAATGCGGCGAAATCGATGGTGCGTGGATAAGCGGAATAGCCGCAAACGATCAGCTTCGGCTTGTGCTCCAAAGCCAGCTGGCGGATCGCCTCCATATCAAGGCGTTGGGTCTCCTTGTCGACTCCGTACTGAACAACGTTGAACCACTTGCCGCTGACGTTGACCGGGGAACCATGGGTGAGGTGGCCACCATGGGACAGGTCCAGCCCCATGATCGTGTCACCGGGCTGCAGCAGGGCGAGGAAAACAGCGAAGTTGGCCTGTGCACCGCTGTGGGGCTGGACATTGGCCCAGGCGGCACCAAACAACTGCTTGGCCCGCTCGATGGCCAGCTCCTCAATGGCATCAACGTGCTCACAACCGCCGTAATACCGCTTGCTGGGCAACCCCTCGGCGTACTTGTTGGTGAGCACAGACCCCTGGGCCTGCATCACCGCACGGGAGGCAAAGTTCTCCGATGCGATCAGTTCCAGGTGGGTTTCCTGACGCTGACGTTCTTGATTGATGAAAGCGGCGATATCCGGATCCGACTGAGCCAGATCAGCGTCGATGGCGCGTCCAGAAATCTGGCCCATGAAATGTCAGTAAAGCTTTGACCAATCGTAAGAAACCGCAGCGATCAGCCCGAGCGATCAACCAAAAAAAAACTGCCCGCCGGGGGCAGTTGAAACGCGCCTGGAGAGATTCGAACTCCCGACCCTCTGATCCGTAGTCAGATGCTCTAATCCGCTGAGCTACAAGCGCTTGCGCCAAACCATCAGACCCCATCGAGGGTCCGCTCGTCAACTGGGTGCGGGCCGCGTCAAGATTCAGGTGTTTCTGAGCCTGAGCAATGCCGATCCGCTGGTATGGCCCCGCCAACTCTGAGGATCCGACCTACCGGCATTTCGAACGCATCGTGAACCTGTGCCTGCATGGCGGCGTGTTCGCCGCGGTGAACAGCGGCGGCTGGTTTCTGCAGGAGATGCGCCACCCCTTTCCCGAAGGGAGCCTGACCTGGGTCACCAGCCTCTGGGCAAGCCTGTGGCTGGGCCAATTGATCTGGGTGATTCTTCAGCGCCCCAAGCCGGAGGAATAAAGCCAGCATGGATGCAATCCACTCCTCGATCCTTCCGGGCTGATGTCCCTCTCCGCCAGTGACCTGCAGGACCTTCAGAGTGCTTTGGCTGACCGCCTCTACGTGCAGATCAGCGGCTGGCATCTTTACCTCGGCGATGCCGACCTGGCCTCAGCCCTGGCGATTGAATGCAGTGCCCGCGTCAATCAAGGTGCTGAAGTAGCGGCCCGGCAGGCCCTTGACGCGGTCAAGGTGCCCCTGGCAGGAGGCGCCAGTCAGCTCCCGCTCTCCAAGCTGATTCCCCCCGCCCAGCTGAGAGATCTTGAAGAGATCCTCGAGCCGTACTGCAGATAAGGTTGCAGTCCATCCGCAGCGGTTGGTGTGCTGATCATTGAAGTCACCAACTCCAGAGATTTGGTGCGCCAACGCATCGGCCGCCTTGGTGAACGGCTGATTGGTCGGGTCGTGGACGCGGAGGCTCAGGTTGAAAAAGCCCTGATCCAGGAACTGGAAACCGCCTTTAAAGAATTTGGGATCGAGGCACGGATCGTGTCTGTTCAGGGCCCGCAACTCGTGGGTCGCGAGCAACTGGAACTTCCGATTCAGGTGCGTGAAGAGCTGGATGTTCGTCTCAGCGAGCCCTGAACCGGCCCACCACCAACTGCGTGACCTCACGCACCTCCGGCACCTTGAGTTGTGCACCGATTAAGGCAAACAAGGCCAAACCCAGCAGGCCAGGAGCAGACACCTGCAGCACTAGGCCCAGCAACCCTGCCGGCCAAGGCACAACGGTCACCAGGATTCCTGCACCCCCCGCTACCAGAACTCCGGCGATGGCAAGCCGCATCAGGTCCATCCCCCAGCGCCGCAGCGGCAGGCCTCCAACCTGTTGCTGCAGACCCACCAACAGGGCGAGGCAGGTGAGCAGGTTGATGGCAACCGTGGCGAGCACCAACCCTGGCGCGCCGAAATTGAACGGCGACTGATTCCCCCAAGGGGTCGGACCACCCACCAGCAGCCAGTCAAAAACCACGTTCAGACCGATCCCCGCCAGCGAGATCCGAAAAGGCGTCGTTCCATCGCCAAGGGCATAAAAGACGCGCACCAGCACATCCCTGCCGAGGTAAGCCGGCATGCCGAGGCCATAGGCCATCAACAGGCCCGTCACCAGCTGTGCGGCTGATGCATCGAAGGCACCACGCTCGTACACCAAGGCGACGATGGGGCCACCCAAAGCAATGAACAGTCCCCCCAGGGGGATCATCGATGCCGCAGACAACATCAACCCCTGTCGGATCCGATCGATCAGCTGCGGACGATCCTCAGGAGCCGTGAGCCTGGAAAAAGTGGGCAGCAAGGGCACCAGCAGTGCATTCGAGATCAGGCCCAGAGGGGTTTGCACCAGCAAATTGGCGTACCCCAGACCCGCCGCCGCACCGACGATGCCGGAGGCGAAAAACAGATCCGTGAACACATTGATCTGAAGCATTCCGGACGACAACGTCGCCGGCGCCATCACACGCCACACCTCCCGCACTCCCGGGTGCCGCCAGTCCCAGACCAGTTGGAAACGGGCCAACCCCTGCCGGATCAACGCCGGCAGCTGGATCAACCACTGCAGCAAGGCCCCCACCAACGTGGCCAAGGCCAGCACCACACCACCTGTCATGGCGGCGGACGGCAAGGCGATATCAGCGCCGAGCTGCCACCAGAGCAGTCCCACCCCCAGGATCAAGGCCCCGCTGGACATCAGCGGTGAAATCGCAGGGATCCAGAATTCGTAGGCGGCGTTGAGGGACCCGAAGCCGAGCCCGATCAGCCCCGCCAGCAGCGCCATCGGCGCCATCACCTGCAGCTGGACCCGTGCGATGGCGTGAAGCTCGGGGGCAAGGCCAGGGCCCACAAGGGTGATCAGAGGATCCGCCGCCAGCACCAGAACGATGGTGACCAGGAGCAACAGAGCACTGACGCTGGTGTTGAGCGCCGCAAGGATGTGCGCCCCTTCAGCCCGGGGGCGCCGGCTCAGCACGCTCACCATGGCGCTGTGGAAGGGGCCATTGATCCCCCCGAGCAGAATCAGCAGAAATCCAGGCAGTACATAGGCGTAGTTGTAGGCGTCATAGGCCGCGCCCACCCCGAAGGCCGCTGCGATCACCAGCTGCCGAATCAGGCCACCCACCTTGCTCAGCAAGGTGCCGAGGGTCACCACCAGTGCGATCCCCTTCAGTGAACGCGCCATTCGGCCCCCAGCATTGGGCGCATTGTGGAGGCACCACACGAGACCATGGGCCAATCTCGGCTGCTGCCATGACTGGCCTTCCCTCTCCGGGCGATGCCCTGCTGCGCTTTGAACCCCTAACGGAGGGTGTGCTGCTGAAGCGCTACAAACGCTTCCTGGCCGATGTGGAGCTGAGCAGCGGTGAGACCGTCACCGCCCATTGCGCCAACACCGGCCCGATGACAGGAGTCTTGATCCCTGGCCAACGGGTGCGTCTGCGCTACGCCCCCTCCCCCAAACGCAAGCTGGCCTGGACCTGGGAGCAAGCCGAGGTGCCAGGCGCCGATGGCCAACCTTGCTGGGTGGGCATCAACACGGCCCTGCCCAACCGACTGATTCGTGCCACGGTCGAAGCGGGGTGCCTGGCGGCCCAGCTCGGGGGCATTGAGGGGATCCGCGCTGAAGTGGCCTACGGCACGAACAAACGCAGCCGGATCGACCTCCTGCTGACGCCATCCGCGCAGAACCCTGATCAACGACCGATCTACCTGGAGGTGAAGAACACCACCTGGACCGACGGCAGCACGGCCCTGTTCCCCGACACGGTGACCGAACGGGGGCAGAAGCATCTGATTGAGCTGATGGGGCTCCTTCCGGACGCGCGTGCAGTGCTGGTGCCCTGCCTCAGCCGGCCGGACGTGACTGCCTTTGCTCCCGGTGACAGCGCCGATCCGCGCTACGGGGAGCTGTTTCGTCAGGCCACCAACAGCGGAGTGGAAGTTCTGCCGTGCTGCTTCAGCTTCAGCGCCGATGCGGTGCACTGGCAGGGGACACGCCTAGTCCACCTAGATTGATTTTGGTAGCAGATCGAACAAGGAACTGAGCCATCGCAGGGCACGGTGGGTGTGTTCATCTGGGAACATTTCCAGATGCCTCACGCAGCTCTGCACCCTCGTTCATGACAACTGCATTCCACGCGCCACCGCAAAGGCGGCGCAAAACCCTGCAGGAGGCCAGCCTCCTGGAAGGCCCGATGCTGCTCCTGAAGAGCATCCGGGGCTTCAGCTCCAATCGCGCCATGACCTGGCTCGCCTGCGCGCCCCTGGCGCTGATGGGCCTTGGCATCTTCACCCTGTCGGCCAAAGCCGAAGAGCTTCCTGAGCTCTCCGCCGCTTTCCTGGCCAACAACCTCTGGCTTCTGGTCGCCACCATCCTGGTGATCTTCATGAACGCCGGCTTCGCCATGGTCGAAGCCGGCATGTGCCGGCAAAAGAATGCCGTCAATATCCTCGCCAAGAACCTGTTCGTTTTCGCCCTCGCGGTGACCGCCTACTGGTTTGTGGGCTACTCCCTCATGTACGGCGACTCCGTCATTGGCGGCTGGCTGTATTTCGGGGGCCTCTTCTTCGACCCGACCGTCACTGCTGAGACCATCAGCGAAGCCGGCCTGGTTCCCACCGTTGATTTCCTGTTCCAGGCGGCCTTCGCCGGAACCGCAGCCACGATCGTTTCAGGTCTTGTGGCTGAGCGTATCAAGTTCGGCGAATTCGTGATCTTCGCCCTGGTGCTCACCGCAGTCATCTACCCGATTGCCGGTAGCTGGCAGTGGAACGGTGGTTGGCTCAGCGAAATGGGCTTCATCGATTTCGCTGGTTCCTCGATCGTTCACTCCGTTGGCGCCTGGGCCGGCCTCGTCGGCGCCATGCTGCTTGGACCCCGCATCGGCAAGTACGTCGACGGCAAGGTTCAGGCCATCCCTGGTCACAACATGTCCATCGCCACCCTTGGCGCCCTGATCCTCTGGATCGGCTGGTACGGCTTCAACCCCGGTTCCCAGCTGGCCATGGACCAGTGGGTCCCCTACGTGGCCGTCACCACCACCCTCGGTGCTGCCGGTGGTGCCATCGGCGCCACGGTGATCTCCACGATCACCTCCAAAAAGCCTGACCTCACCATGATCATCAACGGCATCCTGGCCGGCCTGGTGAGCGTGACTGCCGGTTGCGGCAACCTCACCCTGACGGGTTCCTGGGTGGCTGGTCTGGTGGGCGGCATCATCGTCGTCTTCTCCGTTGCCGCTCTCGATGCCGCAGGCATTGACGACCCCGTCGGCGCCTTCTCCGTACACGGTGTGTGCGGAGTTTGGGGCACGATCGTGATCGGTCTCTGGGGATACGACGTCCAGGGCGACGGCTCCGGCCTCGGCCTTCTGGTCGGCGGCGGCATCGACCAGCTCGGCATCCAGGCTCTGGGTGCTGCTGCCTATGCCATCTGGACCGTGGTCACCTGCTTCATCGCCTGGCAGATCATCGGCTCCCTCTTCGGCGGCATCCGCGTCACCGAACAGGAAGAGTCCGAAGGTCTGGACATCGGCGAACACGGCATGGAGGCCTACGCCGGTTTCTCCACCACCAACAACTGATTCCGCGTCGATCTGTTGCTGTTCTCAAGCCCGGCCGAATGGCCGGGCTTTTTTACTGCCTGAAGCAGCGCTTCAGGCCACATAGAGTTGCCCCACTCCAGCGCCCTCCATGGACACCCACGCCTTCAAGCGCTCCCTCCACCATTCCGAGCGTTACAACCGGCGAGGCTTCGGGCGCGCCGAGGAAGTAGCGGAGAGCCTTGAGCAGGCCTACCAGAGCGGCCTGATCGGCACGATCCGGGACAACGGCTACCGACTGGAACACGGCCGGCTCAACGTCCGGTTGGCGGAAGCCTTCGGCTTCTGCTGGGGTGTTGAACGGGCTGTGGCGATGGCCTACGAGACCCGCAAGCACTACCCGAGCGAGCGTCTCTGGATCACGAACGAGATCATTCACAACCCTTCCGTGAATGATCACCTCAGGGAAATGGATGTGCAGTTCATCCCTGTCGAACAGGGAGTGAAGGACTTCTCAGGTGTCACCTCCGGTGATGTGGTGATCCTGCCGGCCTTTGGTGCCACCGTTCAGGAAATGCAGCTGCTGAATGAACGGGGTTGCCACATCGTTGACACGACCTGTCCCTGGGTCTCCAAGGTTTGGAACACCGTCGAGAAGCACAAGAAGCACACCTTCACCTCGATCATTCACGGCAAGGTGAAGCACGAGGAGACACTGGCCACAAGCTCATTTGCCGGCACCTATCTGGTGGTGCTCGATCTGGAGGAAGCCCAGTACGTCGCGGATTACATCCTCGGCAACGGGGACCGAGATGACTTCATTCAACGGTTTGCCAAAGCCTGCTCTCCAGGGTTCGATCCCGATCGGGACCTCGAACGTCTGGGCGTGGCCAACCAGACCACGATGCTGAAGAGCGAAACGGAAGAGATCGGCCGCTTGTTCGAACGCACGATGTTGAGCAAATACGGTCCCACCCAGCTCAACGACCACTTCCTGGCCTTCAACACCATCTGCGATGCCACCCAGGAGCGTCAGGACGCCATGTTCTCCCTGGTGGATGAACCTCTGGACCTGATGGTGGTGATCGGTGGTTTCAACTCCTCCAACACCACCCACCTTCAGGAGATTGCCGTCAGCCGTGGGATTCGCTCTTTCCACATCGACACGCCCGAGCGCATCGACGTCGGCAGCAATTCGATCGAGCACAAACCACTGGCAGCCGAACTCCGTCGTGAGGGCGATTTCCTGCCTGAAGGCCCCGTGCGGGTGGGAATCACCTCCGGTGCCTCAACCCCGGATCGGGCGGTGGAAGAGGTGATCGAAAAACTGATGCAATTGAGCGAAAACTGAAGCGCAGAGAGCTTTACATTGGTTCATCTTTAATCGCCCTCCGCCGGCAGCTCCCCATCCGTGACGGTCTTGTCGCCCACTGAAACCGACAATCAGCTTCACGGTGCCGACCCGCAAGTGCGCTGCTACAGCAGCCACTTCGAGGATTCGATGCAGATGCTGGCGCCCCGAGCGGTGGTAGCTCGCTACCTGGATGACCATCAGAGCTGGTTTGAACGTTGCGCCAGCCCGATGCAGGTCGAGGCCATCGATCGGCAGTCCTACAGCCTGACCCTGGGGCGGTTCGGCAACTTCGGCTTTGAGGTGGAGCCAACGATCGCTCTGCGACTGCTGCCACAGCAGGAAGGGATCTATCGCATCGAAACCGTTCGAACCGTGCCGAAGTCGCTCGCCCTGCGCCATCACTACGACGTCGACTTCCGCGCAGGGATGCGCCTGATCTCCGAACAGGAACACACTTCAGTCCAGTGGGATCTGGATCTGAAGGTCTGGATCCGTCTGCCCAAGGTGATCACCATGCTCCCGGATCAGTTGGTCCAGAGCAGTGGTGATCATCTGCTCAAGCAGATTGTCCGTCAGATTTCACGACGGCTCACCTGGAAGGTCCAGGAAGATTTCCACGCCGCCCATGGTCTGAGCTGCCCACCGCGTCAGCGGGCAGCCTTCTGAAGAATCTTCAGCGGTTGGTCCAGATCTTGTTGACGATCTCCATGCCGCTGACGGCCTGCCAGAGGAACAGCGTGAGCATGCCCATGTTCAGGCCCACATGAGCCTTACGCGCAATCACATTGCCCCGCTGCATCAGGGGTGAGAGCGAGGCGGCAACGGCGATCATCCCGGTCATGGCCAGACCCACCAGCAGGTGCGGACCGACAAACAACTTGCCGTTGTTCAGATAGGTGACCGCCATGCCACCCAGGGTCCCGAGGGTCATCACGGCCAGCAGGATGCTGCCCCAGAGGTAGTGCCGCTGGGCGAACTTTTTCGGCACCAGTTCTTTGCGCTGTTCTGGGGTACCGGTGCGCGTTTTCTTGGCCTTGATCCCCAGGTAGAGAGCCCAACCACCAACGGCGAGCAGGCCCCACTCTGCTAGGGGGTGAGCGAAATTGAGGCTGAAGGGGAGGGTGGCGAGCATTGAAGGGGACTCTTCAGTGCCGCGAGGCTAGGGGGCCGGCGGCCCCCACCAGCGTCAATGCAGGAAATGGCGGCGCCCCGTGAGCTGCATCGCCAGGCCGAGCTCATCGCAAGCTTTGATCGAATCGGAATCGCGCATGCTCCCACCGGGATGGATCACGGCGGTGATGCCGTGGCTGGCGGCCAGACGCACCGTGTCGTCAAACGGGAAGAAACCATCACTGGCCAGAACAGCCCCCTGGGCTTTGTCACCCGCAGCCTCCAGCGCAATCCGCGCTGAGCCCACACGATTCATCTGACCAGCACCCACACCGAGGCTCTGGCCATCCTTGGCCACAACGATGGCGTTGGAGCGAACGTGACGCACCAAGCGCCAGGCAAATTCCAGGTCCTGCTTTTCCTGCGGCGTGGGCGGCCGCTGGCTGGCCACGGTCCAGTCGGCCGGGGTGATCGCCTGGTCATCGAGGTCCTGAACCAGGAGACCACCCAGGATGCTGCGCACGTGATCGGGGCCGGCCAGGTCAATGGCCGGCGGAGCCAGTTCCAACAGGCGCAGATTGGCTTTGGCCGCCAGCACCTCCCGTGCCTCGGGCGTGAAGCCCGGTGCCACGACGCATTCCAGAAACAGACTGGTGAGCTCACGGGCCGCCGTAGCTTCCACCACACCATTGATGGCGATGATGCCGCCGAAGGCACTCACCCGATCGGCATCCAGGGCACGCGTCAGTGCAGCAGGAATCGAAGCTCCGATCGCCACACCGCAGGGGTTGGTGTGCTTGACGACCACGGCGGCAGGCTGCAAGGCCGGAGCGGAACCATCGGCTCCGTAGCCGAACTCCCGCACTGTGGCGAGAGCCGCCTCGAGATCCAAGAGGTTGTTGGTGCTCAGCTCCTTGCCCTGCAGCTGAATCGCACCACCCCAACCCTGTTTGGGATGGCTGAACCAACGCGCTTTCTGATGGGGATTTTCTCCGTACCGCAGGGTCTGCCGCAGCGGCACCGCCTCCAGCCAGGGGCTATCTTCTGCAGCGGTTTGGTCGGCCATCCAGCGGCTGATCGCCGTGTCGTACGACGCCGTGTGCTGAAACGCTTCCAGGGCCAGTTGGCGCCGCAGCTCCGAAGGCACGCTCCCGCCCGACTCCGCCATGGCGGTCAACAGACGGTCGTATTGGTCAGGGCTGGTGAGAACAGCCACATCAGCATGGTTTTTGGCGGCCGCCCGAACCATGGCAGGGCCTCCGATGTCGATGTTCTCGATCGCCTGATCCCAAGTGACGTCAGGCCGAGCAATCGTCTCGCGGAAGGGATAGAGGTTGACCACCACCACATCGATGGGGGCGATGTTCTGCTGCTCAAGATCAGCCTGGTGGGACGCGTCACCCCGCTTGGCAAGAATCCCGCCATGCACCCTTGGATGGAGCGTTTTCACACGACCGCCAAGAATTTCTGGAGCCCCGGTGTGCTCCGACACACGGGTCACCGGAAGGCCGGCCTGCTCGAGCACCTTGGCCGTGCCCCCACTGGAGAGCAGCTGATAGCCATGGGTCCGATGCAGGGCCTCCGCCAAGGGCACCAGCCCGGACTTATCGGAAACACTCAGCAGAGCGACAGGAGCCATCGAAGGGTCGTGACTGGGTCGTGAGCCAACCTACGCAGCAGTGATGCTCATGCCCCATGGATGGCCGGCTGGTGCTGCTCCACGGCTGGGGAGCCAACGGAGAGGATCTCAAACCCCTGGGCGATCGCCTGGCGGGCGAGTGTTCCAAGACCCTTGATGTGGTGTGCCTGGAGGCTCCTGAGCTCCATCCCGACCAACCGGGAGGGCGTCAGTGGTACGGCCTGTTCCCAGCACAGTGGGATGCCGTGCCCGCGGCCGTTGAGCGCCTCAAGGCTCAACTTCAGGGCCTGAGCAGCTCAGGCCTTGGACTCGAACGCACAGTGGTGCTCGGCTTTTCCCAGGGGGGAGCCATGGCCCTGGAGGGAGGCTGCGCCCTGCCGATCGCAGGGCTGATCAGCTGCAGCGGCTATCCACACCCCAACTGGGCTCCGCCCCAGCAACACCCCCCTGTGTTGCTGATGCATGGTTCAGACGATCCCGTGGTGCCGTTCCAGGCCATGCAGTCGATCGCTACGCAGTTGCAGCCCGATCAATGCCAGACAATTCCATTCAAAAACGGCCACACCATCCCTGATGAGACGGTGAAGCCGATCCTGATGTTTATCGAGCGTGTTCTGGAGAACGCCTGATCAAACGAAGGCGTATTCGTACTCCTCCATTTCCTCCCAATCATCAGCGCCAAGCTCGAGCCCCTCGAAGAGCTTGTCTTCACCGATGGAATCGACAATCGTGCGCAATGAGGGGAAGAGGAAATGGTTCTCTTCGGCGTATTGAGCGCTGAACAGACCTTTCTCACCCCAGAAGAAGCGGTCGGTGGTGTGCTCATTGCGGCGCACATTCAGCAACGCCGGAGGCACCAGTCCACCCTCAGCGATGTAACGACGAGCGGCCGTCACGGGCTTGTACTCACCGGTTTCGAGGTGATGGGTTGGCACATGGGCCAGGACCCGCTGACCTGCCAGGCGACGACGGCTAATGCGCTTGCGCTTCTTGGACATGGAAGGGCTCCGGTACGAAAGGAAGAACGGGGTGGATCGTCAGAACAAACAGGTGCCGTCGGCGCGAAAGCGCCAGACGCAAGGGAAGCGTCGGGGCAATTGCAGACACACCACAATCACCGGCAGGACACCAACACCCAAGCGGAAACCAGCGGAGGACACTGCAACCTCTGCTGTAGCTTTGGTTGCGAAGCAATTGCAACCGTTGTGAGAGCTGGCGGGCGTCTGTTCATGGTGAACAGCGCCTCGGTCGATAAGAGGATCTTAAGACTTTTCCCAGATTTTTCAAGTCCCCCTGGCGCAGGCTTGACCAAGCGCCTGAATTGATCGTCCGGAACTGATGCAGCTCACCGATCGATTCTTCGATTTCACCGATCAACAGCTGGTTGATCTAACCGCCAAAGAAGGCATCCAGCATCTGGGGCTGTACGTCAGTGCGCCACCCAATCAGCAAGGCCCGCCACTGCTGCTGATCCGGCAATGGTCAGCCAATGAACGATCGCTTCCCCCTGCCGACGCAGACCCGAACCTGCGCCTGCCGCACGAGAGTCGGCGCTGGTACCCCCTCCAGGATGCCGGTCTGATCCTGGGTGCCCTGCGCGCGGACCTGGATCCGCAGCGGAGCTGGACGCTGACCCTGGACCAACGGATGCGGCGCAGTGCCGCCGCCATCAGCCACGCCCTGGGGCGTGACCTGGAATGCCTGCAACTTCGCCAGGAACTCAGCCAACAAAACGATCAGCTGCGCACCCTCGTGCATCAGCTGCGCAATCCACTGGCTGCCCTGCGCACCTACGCCCAATTGCTGCTGCGGCGGCTCGAAGACGACAGCTCCCACCGCCCACTCGTGGAGGGAATGCTCTCGGAACAACGCCAACTCGGCCAGTACATCGACGTGCTCGATGGCCTCGGGCAACAACGTCTCCCCGCACAGGACCCCCTTGGCCCCACCCTGTTGCCCCCAGGGCCTGCCGAAGGTGAGGCCACCATGCAAACCCTGCTGATGCCACTGCTGGAGCGGGCGGAAGCGACGGCAAGCCTGCAAGGCCGACCCTGGCGGGGGCCAGACCTGTGGCCCCAGTGGATTGATCAACCGTCCCAGGACGGAACGATCGCGGAGATCGTCGCCAACCTGCTTGAGAATGCCTTCCGTTACAGCCCAGCGGGCTGCAGCGTGGGGCTATGCCTGTTGCCCGATGGGCTCTGCGTCTGGGACAACGGGCCGCCGATCCCCCTGGAGGAGCGCGACCTGATTTTCGAGCGGGGAGCACGAGGGTCCACCGGACAGGACCGGGCGGGCACCGGCCTTGGGCTCGCCCTTGCACGCTCCCTGGCGGAGCAGCAGGGCCGCAAGCTCACGCTCTGCGTGGAGCCTTCCACGATCGTTCCGGATCTGCCCACTCAGGGCAATGCATTCGTCCTCAGCTGGCCGGCAGGAGCAAGGCCAGACCCAACAACGTGACCATCTCGGTGAGCACAAGAGCTGCTCCATAGCTGTCACCGGTGTGCCCCCCCAATCGTCGCCCAAGGCTCTGGGCGACAAGGATCGCCACCACGCCCCCCAGGAGAAGGGGCATAGCCCCCACCCAACCAACCAACACCAACACCACCAGAAGTGAGGGCAGGGCATCCCAGAGCGGCCTGCCGTGCTCGCGATGAAACGCCGCGGTTCCATCCGCGCGGAGGTAGTCGAAACGTGCCATGGCCCAGAGCGGTGCCACCCGGGCCCAGAACGCCGCCAGGCAGAGCCCGAGCGGGGCCTGCCCCCCCAACTGGATCAATGCCGCAACCTGCAGCAGCAGCACTATCACGAGAGCCAGCACACCACTCGCGCCCACCCGGCTGTCCTCCATCGCCTCGAGCCGCCGCTCCGCTGGCGCCCCGAGGCCATCCGCCGTGTCGATCAGGCCGTCGTGGTGCAAGCCACCACTGAGCTGGATGCCGAGAGCCACCACGCAAAGGGCACAGGCCGCCGGAGGCCAGGAGAGCCTGGACAGACCAATCCAGAGCAGCCCCTGCAACGCACCGATCAGCAGCCCCATCCAGGGGGCGAAGCGGGCAATGCGCTGAAACGAGGGCTGCGGCCAGGGCCATGCGGGCAGCACTGTGTAGAAGATCCAGGCTCCCGCCAGATCGGAAAGCCAGGGCGGAACGATCCTGGGAATGGCGCGAGGGATGCAATCGGCCCTCACCGTAGGGTCAATGCAGGGGCGGATCAGTCGTGTTCGGCTTCGAGATCAACGCGCATTGCGCCAACACATCAGCACGGTGCGGCACCTTTGAGACCCCGCATGGGCCGGTGCACACACCACGCTTCATGCCGGTGGGAACCCTGGCCACCGTCAAGGGCATCAGCACGGAGCAGCTGGGGCGCACGGGAGCCCAGATGGTGCTCTCGAACTCCTACCACCTGCACTTGCAACCGGGGGAGGAGATCGTGGCGGCGGCCGGTGGCCTGCACCGGTTTATGGGCTGGAACGGCCCGATGCTCACCGACTCCGGCGGCTTTCAGGTGTTCAGCCTGGGAGACCTGAACAAGATCGATGACCGTGGGGTGGTGTTCCGAAACCCCCGCGATGGACGCACCATCGACATGACCCCGGAACATGCCACCCGGATCCAGATGGCCCTCGGGGCGGATGTGGCCATGGCCTTCGACCAGTGCCCGCCCTATCCGGCGACGGAGAACGACGTCATCGATGCCTGTCGCCGCACCCATGCCTGGCTCGAGCGCTGCGTCACAGCCCACACCCGCGAGGATCAAGCGCTGTTCGGCATCGTTCAGGGCGGCTGTTTCCCCCATCTGCGGCGGGAGAGTGCCATGGCCGTCGCCTCCTTTGATCTGCCGGGCATTGCCGTCGGTGGCGTCAGCGTTGGTGAGCCCGCTGAGGAGATGCATCGCATCGTGCGCGATGTCACGCCCCTGCTTCCCTCACACAAACCGCGCTACTTGATGGGTATCGGCACCCTGCGCGAGATGGCCATTGCCGTGGCCAACGGGATCGACCTGTTCGACTGCGTCTTGCCCACTCGACTCGGCCGTCATGGCACCGCCCTGGTGGACGGTGAACGGTGGAACCTGCGCAATGCACGCTTCCGCCACGACCACACCCCCCTGGATCCGAGCTGCTCCTGCGTGGCCTGCACCGGGCACACCCGGGCCTACCTGCATCACCTGATTCGCAGCGAAGAGCTTCTGGGCCTCACCTTGTTGAGCATTCACAACATCACCCATCTGGTGCGTTTCACCTCGGCCATGGCACAAGCCATTCGCGACGGCTGTTTTTCAGAGGATTTCGCTCCCTGGGAGCCAGACTCGCCAGCCCATCACACGTGGTAGCGTCCAGCCCAACGCCTTTTTGATGCAAGGGATGGCCGCCTTCACCCTCGACCTGCTGGCACAGCTGCCCGAGGCCTATCAGGCCTTCTCCCCGCTGATCGACATTCTTCCGTTGATCCCGGTCTTCTTCCTGCTGCTTGCCTTCGTTTGGCAGGCCTCTGTGGGCTTCCGCTGAAGCCTCAGCCCATCCGGATCACCTTCAGAGCAAACGCTGGCAGCGACAGCATGCGTCGCCAGCGTGATGGCTCCTGCATGAGCCGATACAGCCATTCAAGTTGCATCCGGCACATCCAGCCGGGGGCACGTTTTTTGATGCCGGCCCAGACGTCAAAACTGCCGCCGACACCCATCCACAATCCATGCTGGCCGGCCGCCACGCGTTCGGACCAAGTTTCCTGGCGCGGCACCCCCAGGGCCACCAGAACGAGATCAGGCTTCAACGCCCTGAGCTGAGCTTCAACGCCCGGCCAGGCCTCGGGAGCTTGATAACCATCCACCGCGAGCGCCAGGTTGAGGCCACGGATGCGTTGCGGCAACTCCGCACGCAGCGTTGCCATCACCTCAGGTGATGCACCCACCAACGCCACACGCCATTGGTGGGCGGCGGCGTACTCGAGCAAGGTCCAGGCCAGTTCGATGCCCGCAGTTTTGACAACCCGGATCTGCTGACGGCCCAGGGCCCAGACCACTCCCGCTCCATCCGGGATCACTAGATCAGCGGTTCCGATCGCCTGCCCCAGAGCGGCATCGGCCCGAGCCGACATCGTCATCTCAGCGTTGAGGGTGACGATGCGTCCGCCGCCCCGGGCATGCAGACCGAGTGCAGCAGCACAGACATCACGGCAGGCATCCACAGGCACACCGAGCACCTGGCAGCGGCGACGGTCATCGGGGGCGGTGCTGACAGAGTCCATGGCCGTGGGGCTGCGTTGGAGAATTTAGGGGCGGTAATGGATGAGGGCATGGTTGTGACGACGACGGAAACCCTTCCGCAGAACCACGCCACGACCCTTCAGCGTCTGGATCAATCCATCCAACGGGTGGTTCTCGATCGGCAGGACCCGATCAGCGGCCTGCTCCCCGCCAGCACCGCGCACACCATCCATGGCAACTACGGCGATGCCTGGGTGCGGGACTGCGTCTATTCGGTGCAGTGTGTCTGGGGACTGGCCCTGGCCCACCGCCGTCAGCAGGGGCAGAACAGCCTGCGCGCCTGGGAGCTGGAGCAGCGGGTGGTGGCCCTCATGCGCGGCCTGATGCGCTCGATGATGCGGCAGGCCGAGAAGGTGGAGCGCTTCAAAGAGAGCCTTAACCCCGTCGACGCCCTTCACGCTAAATACGACAGCTGCACCGGCGAGCCGGTGGTGGCTGACGACGCCTGGGGACATCTCCAACTCGATGCCACCTCCCTGTTTCTGCTGCAGCTGGCGCAGTTGACCAAGGGCGGCTGCGCGGTGGTGCAAAGCCGTGATGAAGTGGATTTCCTTCAAAACCTGGTGCACTACATCGCCAGGGCCTACCGCACTCCCGACTACGGGATCTGGGAACGGGGCGACAAAGGCAACCATGGTTTGCCGGAGCGCAATGCCAGCTCCATCGGCATGGCCAAAGCCGCCCTGGAGGCCCTGGATGGGGTTGACCTCTACGGCCCCCATGGCGACGGCAGC
Source organism: Synechococcus sp. N19 (assembly GCF_900474045.1). Lineage (NCBI taxonomy): Bacteria > Bacillati > Cyanobacteriota > Cyanophyceae > Synechococcales > Synechococcaceae > Synechococcus > Synechococcus sp. N19. The sequence continues at coordinate 109,644 of NZ_UCNR01000007.1, read as the reverse complement.
TGCATCCTGCTGATTCCCCAGGGGGCCATCGCACGGCTCCGGCGGGCCTTGCAAGGGCTCCTGCCGCGGGAATCCGCCAGCAAGGAAGCAGACAGTGCCTGCCTCTCAGTGATTGGTTATCCCGCCTGGGCCGTGGAGGATGCCGCCCTGGTGGAGCGCACCGGCCGTCGGATTCGACGGGAACTCGGCGGTTCCTATGGCTACAAACGCTTCCTCCGGGATGGTCACCAGACGGCGGTGGAAGACGTCAACCGCCTGCACTACGAACCGGAGGAGCTCGCCGCCTTTGAAGGGATCGAGTCGGAGTGGCCGTTGTTTCTGGCCTTCGAACTGGTCACCGCCTGCTGCGAAAGGCGCTGGGACGAGGCCCGGCAACTGCACAGCCAGCTCAAGACGCTGGCCGTTGAACAGGACGGCGAACGTCTCTACCCCGAGCTCTATCAGGTGCCGGCCAGTGCCGTCGATCAGGAACGGCTCAATCCAGGCAGCCAGGAGCGGGTGGCCAACACCAACCTGCCGCTGATCTGGACCCAGAGCCTGGTGTGGCTCGGGGAAATGCTGCTGGACGATCTGATCCGTCCCGAGGACATTGACCCCTGTTGCCGCAGGGAGCCGCAGCCACTCGGCGCCGAGACTGTTCTGGTGGCGATGGCTGCGGAGACGGATGACGTGCGCCAGGCGCTGCTGGCCGCCGAGGTGCCGATCGACCCAACCTCAGTGGTTTCCGTGCAGTCGTCCGACGAGCTGAAGCAACGGTTGAAAGCCGCCGGCACCAATTCGCGGCTTGAGCTCACTGGGCGCCCCGGGCACCGGGTGGAAACCGAGGACACGGCTCGGGTCTACCGCCAGGACGGCGCCATCAGGGTGTTCACCCCGTCCGTGCTGGAAGACGACAGCAGCTATCTGGCCGATGACCCGGAGGAGCTGCTGGAAACCGTTGTGGACGAGCTGCATCTGCTGCAACGACACTGGCGCGGCACGGGACATCCCCTTCTGGTGATCCCCATTCGCGACGCAGCACTGCAGCAGCACCGCGACGTCATCCTCAAACTGGCCCGGCAACTCGGCAGCGGCGTCATTGAAAGCATCCCCGTCCGCTTGGGCTGCGTCAGTGAACTGGTGGATCAGGCGCAGGAGGTGCAGCTGCCGCCGCTCCAACAGAAACCGGTTCCATACTCCGAGCCAGCCAAGCCGCTCCTGCGCGACGCCACCGATCTCCGGGATCTGACCGCCGCAGAGGAGCAGGAGCTGGATGACACACCGATCGAACAATTGAGCCAGCGCCTCTGGAACAGTGCGCTGCTGCATGAACAGGCGGAAGTGCTCGAGTTGCTGCAACGGCGTCTTGGCCCCCAGGGGATTCAACGCAGCCCTGAGGGCCATCCGGTGGCCCTGCGCACCCTGCTTGAGGAGGTCTATCAACGGGGATTGCGTTGTGAGGACTGGAATGTGGTGCGGCGCTGTGCTGGCGCCATGGGAATGGTGCATCCCCAACTCGAAGATGCCCTCACCGATCTTCTCGTGCGTCAGAAACAGGTGGTGGTGGGGCGCAACTACACCGGCGACTCCCGGCTGCGTCAGCCGATGGACAGTGCCGCCATCGCCGAACGGATTGAAACCACCAGCGGAATCGACGGCCGTGAATGCATGCTCGAACAGGAACTCCTGCTCGCCCTCGACAGCGTGGCGCGGCGGGAGCCAGCGCTGCTGAAGGGGAGCCTCACCCTGCAGCTGGGGCAGCTGATGCTGCTGCTGACATCAGAGCTGGCCGTGGAGAAAACGCTCAGTCAGGACGAAGCCTTTGAAGCCCTCTGCAGCGAAGCACCCCATGCGATTCGCAAGCGCTTGCGCGCCGTGCTCTCCGATGTGGACCATGCCAGAGCAGCCCTGCAACGCGGCGAACAGCTGCACGTGAGCGGCCGGGTGCAGTGGTCAGTGCCTGACCCCCTGGAAGAAACACCGGGGGGTGGGGACTGGCTTCAACACCGCGTCCGCCTGGGTTCCTTCCAGAAAGTTCCCCGCGATTTCTATGCCGGGATCTGGTCGCTGCTGCAGCACTGCCGCGGCCTGGTGATTGGCGACAAGCTGGAGCGGCGCAATCGTCTTAACAGCAGCCTCATCCTCGAGAAGACGCCAGGGGAGCGCAATTTTGCCGCCCAGGTCGACCATTTGCTCAGTCGGATCAAGGCACCGGAATACCGACAACTCTGCAGCGAATGCCTGCTTTCGCTGATGGCCTTTGTCGAAGCCAATCCAGAGGTGCGCTTCGAGGATGAGCTGGCCCTCGACGTGGTGATCGGTCATGCCGTCAGGGTCGGCTGGCAACAGAGCCATCCCTCTCTTCGCCCAGAGAACTACCCGCAATACAAGGCCCAGGCCTGGGGGCAGTTTTATCGGTCCTCACCCGGTGACTGCCGACGCTGGCAGGTCACGGCGTTGCGGGAACTGGCCGAACAGCAGGGGCTGGTGTAATCCCAGTGGAAGCCCTCAGATCGGTGCGCACAGGGGCGCTCCCGTATCCGGGTGTTCAACGGCCTGCTCGATCAGGTCTGCCAGCTTGAGAGCCCGCGAGGCCTGAAGACCATCCACCGCAGGGGTCTCCCGGCCGCGCACGCACTGCAGAAAGTGCTCGAGCTCGGCATAGAGCGGTTCGATCGAGGTGGTGCTCACCTCCTCGATGAAGCCGTCATTCCGATACAGCAGCTCACCGTGATCAGCGGAGTACCACTCGTGGGCCCGGCGGTGGATGTGCAGGGTGTGGTTGAGGAAGTCCGTCTCCACCAGGCTCGAACGGCAATGGGCACTGAGGCTGCGGATTTTGCGGTGGCTCATCTTGCTGGCCGTAAGGCTGGCCACAACACCGTTCTCGAAACCCAACGTGGCGTTGACGTAATCGATCGGGCCTTCGGCACTGCGACCACCGGCAGCGGCGAGCCGCACCACGGGAGCTTTTGCCAGCTCGAGCACGAGGTCGATGTCATGGATCATCAGATCCAGCACCACAGAGACATCATTGGCCCGATCGGAGTGGGGGCTGTGGCGACGCGCCTCAAGAACCACCACCTCTTCGTTGGCCACCACCTTGGTGAGCTCACGGAAGGCAGGGTTAAACCGCTCGATGTGGCCCACCTGCAGCAGACACCCCGCCGCTGAAGCGGCCTCAATCAGTGCAGTGGCCTCGTCCTGACTGGCCGCAATCGGCTTTTCAATCAGAACGTGCACACCCGCACGCAGGCAGGCCAGACCGACGGGATGGTGCAGCAGCGTGGGGACCGCGATGCAGACGGCCTCCACCTCCGAGAGCATGGTGTTGTAGTCGGCGAACCAGCGGCAGCCGAATTGCTCAGTGGCGAGCTTGCCGCGCTCAGCATCCGGATCCGCGACGCCCACGAGATCAGCATCCCGCAGAAGGCTGAGCACCCGCGCGTGGTGCCAGCCCATGTTGCCGATGCCTATCACCCCGACCTTGACTGGGACCATGGGGTCGGGAGACATCAGCGCAGGAGGTCGATTGGGGGAAGACTATCGGCCTTCAGTCAGAATCTTCACTCTGAGCTGGGGAGAACAAGCCTGACCCGATCGATCCGCGGCCCTGCCATGGCTGTGATCTCGAACTGCAGGCCGTTGAAATGAAGCCCTTCCCCCGCGGACGGAATGTGCTGGAGCCGCTCCAGCAGGAAGCCCGCCAGGGTGTGATGGTCATCGGCCTCGGGCAGATCGAGATCGAGCTGTCGATTGAGCTCGAAAATCTCCAGGTCCCCGGCCACCAGCCAGGCACCAGGGCAGTCCTTCTCTTCGAGCAGATCCGGTTCATCGGTCTCGGCGGGATCCTCATCACCAACGATTTCTCCGGTGAGATCTGCTGCGGTCACCAGACCCTCGGTGCCGCCGTGCTCATCCACCACCAGCAGGAGCGGCTGACCGCTGCGGATCATCGGCAGCAGTTCCGCCAGCGTGCAGGTCTCCAACACGGGCACCGCAGGCTGGAGATACGGCTCGAGCAACGAATCGGCCTGGAGCTCACCCCGTGCGATCGGTTCGGCCATCTGACGGAGATCCAGCACGCCACGCACGTCATCCAACGACTGGCCGATCACCGGAAAGCGGGCATGACGGGTGTGATGCACGGCCTCCATCATTTCCGCAAAACGGACCGTGGCCGGCAGAGTGACCATCCCAGAGCGCGGCACCATCACCTCCCGCACCTGGGTGTCCCGCAGGGCGAAGACACCTTCCAGGATGTTCTTCTCATCCGGGAACAAGCCCGTGACCCGTCCAGACTCCACAAGGGTTTCCAGCTCACCAGCGGAAAGGGCTGGCACAAGCACATCCCATTGGGGAGCCAGGCCAAGCAGGCGCATCAACAGGCCCGCCAGCGCCTCAAGCAGATTGAGGAGTGGGGCCAGGCAGCGCATCACCACCTCCAGCAGCGGCACCAGGCGAAGCGCCGAGGATTCCGGACGGTTCAACACCCAGGCCTTGGGCAGCAAACCAGCCACCAGCGTGGCCAGCAACACGATGCTGAGGAACAAGGCTGTGTCGCGCCAAGCGACACCCACAGACCCATCCGACCAGAGCCGCCCACCCAGACCACGGCCAGCCCAGCCAAGGGCCACCAGAGCAAGGGTTGCACCCAGTTGAGACACCAGCAGAGCGCGCCGCAGGCGTCGCTGAAGACGCTGGATGGAACGGGCCCCAGCCTGCCCTTCCTCAACGAGCACTTCAACGCGACTGGGTCGTAGCCGCAGCAGGGCCACCTCTGTAGCCGCGAAGAAGGCCGGGAGAACCAGCAGAACAGCCAGCAGAAGAAGCCGCATCAACAGGGGGGAATGGGGGTCGCGAGGATCGAACTCGCCTTAGGCGAATTATGAGTTCGCTGCATTCACCAGATTGCTAGACCCCCATGGGGAGAGTGTTACCACAGGGGAGTCACGCCGGGGAAGTAATCGTCTGAGGGCGCATCCGGCACGGCTTCGATGGTCTCGGTAGCCGCCAGGCTGCCGTTGAAACCGCTTGAGATATCCATGGTTCGCATCGGCAGCGGCGGACTCTGCTCCTCCAGCAGGGCTCCCGTCGTGTTCTGAAGTGCAGACCCATCCCAGATCAGCGTCTGGTCGGGGAAGCCGAATCCCATGACCCGATTCCCCTCGATGCCGCCAACTGCGATCCCCAGAACATCGGTCAATTGATGCAGGGGGTCCACGCCCCGGGCCATGGGCGAGGTCCAGGTGTAGAAGCGACGGTTGACCAGCTCACTGGTGGTCTCCATGGGGTGGCACACCGTGACTTCGACGGGAGCACCACCACTGCCGGGCACAGGCGCCTTAACACTGGTGGTGCAGACCAACGGCCCGCCAACACCGATGGGCCGGCGAGCAGAAGCAGACTCGAACCAAAGAACGACCGCAGCAGCACCGGTTGAATCAGCTCTAAGCGCAAACTAAGGACATCTGCGAAGCGCGGCCAGCCCCATGTCTGAATCGTCGAGTGTCCCGACTGAGCGGGAGCAACTGCTGAACCGTCTGGCCACCCTGGCCTACCGACGCGGAGACTTCATCCTGGCTTCAGGCCGCAAGAGCGAGCACTACGTGAACTGCAAACCCGTGAGCCTGAGCGGTTCCGGCCTGGCGCTGATCAGCCGGGCGATGCTCACCCAGGTGGAGGCCGATGCACTGGCCGTGGCTGGTCTCACCCTCGGAGCAGACCCACTGGTGAGCGGTGTTGCCATGGCCGCCGCCGATCGAGGTCGGGAGCTTGATGCGCTGATCGTGCGAAAGGAAGCCAAAGGCCACGGCACCGGAGCCTGGCTGGAGGGTCCGCTCCCTGCCCCCGGGGCACGCATCACCGTGCTGGAAGACGTTGTCACCACAGGAGGCTCATCCCTCAAGGCGGTTCGACAGCTACGCGACGCCGGCTACAAGGTGGAGCGGGTCGTCACCATCGTCGACCGGGAAGAAGGGGGTGACGCTGCGATGACGGCTGAAAATCTTGAACTGATTAGCCTTTTCAAGCTGTCTGAAATCGCCGCCTTCACGCCTGCATGAGCAAGTTGTTTTGGGACGCCCAGGTTCCCTGGCTGCGCTTGAACGGCAGCGGAGCACGCCAGTTTCTTCAGGGGCAGACCAGTGCTGACCTCAACGCACTCCAATCCGGGGATCTACTTCAGACCTGCTGGCTGACCGCAACGGGACGCTTGCGGGCCGTGCTGGAACTTCGTTTCGATGCAGAGGGGGCCGATGTGATCGTTCTGGCGGGAGAGGCCTCTGCCGTTCACGCTGGATTTGATCAAGTGATCTTTCCAGCCGATCGGGTTCGCCTCCAACCCCTGGGCCAGTTGCGCCGACTGCAGTGGCTCGAGCCCATGGCTGCAGCCGTGTGGTGCGATCCTGATGCGGCCCTGCCGGAGACCTGGGCATCAGGGGAAGCAGCCACCGCGACGGCTCTGGAACAATGGCGGCTTCAAAGCGGATTCCCCCCGGGACCCGGTGAACTCAATGGCAAGACCAACCCCCTGGAGCTTGGGCTTGCCGCTCAGGTCAGCACAGAGAAAGGCTGCTACCTCGGCCAGGAGACCATGGCCAAACTCATCGGCCAGGCAGGGGTGAAGCAACAGCTGCGCTGTTGGAGCTGCCCTAGTCCGCTGGCGGCCGCCGCCAAGCTCACGCTGGACGGCGAGCGAGCCGGGGTGATCACCAGTGCGCTCGAACGCGATGGCACTTGGCTTGGGCTGGCCCTGGTGCGCCGCCAGTGCCTGGCCAGTCCAACGCTGGAAGGTCCCAACGGAGAACAGCTCCAGATCCGTCAACCTGAGGCGTTTCAGGATCCCGACGCCTGATCCTGTTCAAGCAACCAGTCGGCTACGGCCCAGGTGGCCAGGCAGTCGTCGCGGTTGTAATCGAAGATCCAGCGCAGCCCATGCCTGGTGCCGCGTCGATCGGGGCCCTCCCCCTGCCACTGCCGCCACCAGAGCAGGGCCCTGGCCCCATCCACACCGGCCTGACTCCATTGAAACCCCTGCCAAACAGCCACGGCCTTGAGGCCATAACTGGCCAGGGGTAGGCGCCAGTGATGTCTGACCCGGGCATGCACATCCACCAACCGCTGACGAAGCTGCAGCACCTCGGCCTCGGCAGCACCCTGCCGCTCAGCCATACGCCTTAAGGCCAGGCTTTCTGTCTCCCCGTAGTGGAGGATCGGCCAACCCCGATAGCGATTCAGCAACCGTTGCAAACGGAGCCAGCAACGGGCTTCACCATGCTCCGCCAGAGCCAGGATCGGGTGATACGCCAGGGATGCCAGATCCCAGTTTCCGCTTTTGGTTCTGGGCAACACCAGAAAACCGTGAAGGAAGTCGTGACGGGCGTCGGGATCGGATTCGATGTCGTAGAGCATCACACCAGGACAGTCCTGCAGTTCCGGCAGTGCCGCTGAGGCATCCAAACGCTCCACCCGTCCATCCCGCTGCGCCCGGGCCTGAGCCACCAGGGATGCGGCCACCTCAGCATGCTGATCCCCAAAACGCTGCAGCTGCTCGGCGAGCTGCAACGGATCAGCCGCGGCCAGATCGGACAAGCCGCGAATCCCAAGCTCCAGCAACATCTCGCGCCGCTTGGCCCCGATGCCGCTGACCTCGCTCAGATGCCCTTCCTCCGCCGCCACGGCATTGCAGGCGACACGCCAGCTGCAAAGTGAGCACTTGCGCCGGTCAGCGGCCAGCGGAGGAGGAACCGGGCGCTCGAGGTCAGAGCGCAGTTTGCGGAGCCCCTCCGACAGCTGTCGGCGCAGACCACTGGAGAGATGCAGCCGCTCCTGTTCGAGGCGCCGGCCACCACCGCCGAGCACCAGCATCGACGGAACATCTCCCTGCTGATGCTGCTCAAGCAACAGGGCCATCAACGCCAGCGGCAGCTGATGTTCCCGGGTGGTGCGGCGGCCCTGACGGGCCAGCACCGGTTGATAGGCGAAGTCACCCCAGCGGCTCTGCCCCTTGACCCGCCGCAGCAGTGGAGGGTGTGCCTCCAACGGCTCACCGGATGGGCCAAGCCCCTTCAGGCGCAGACCCACCACGGCCTCGGCTCCGGCAGCACAGGCGGCGATGCCATGCCCAGGCTTGCGGGGGAGCAAAGCCACAAAACAGCGCTGCTGGTCGTCCAGCAGGAGATTGCGATGGGCCGTCCAACGCCGCTCGGCAGGATTCCCGTGGCGATCGAGCCAAGCCTTGCGACGGCAACGCAGCCAACTGCGCAGCAACCGGTCGGTGAGAGCGTTGTCGGCAGCCGGGGTGTCACCCATCCGCCGACCCTACGGCCGCCAGCTGCTAGATCCACTGAAGTGCAGGCTGTGCCATGGCATCGGCTCCCCTCCCTCTGAGTCCAGCTCCGATCAAGTTCGGCACCGATGGCTGGCGCGGGATCACCGGCGTCGACATCACGGTTGAGCGGTTGTTGCCCGTTGCCGCTGCCGCGGCTCAAGAGCTCGCCCATCGCGCCCCCGAAGGTCTCAACAGCCGAACGGTGGTGATCGGTTACGACCGGCGCTTTCTGGCTCCAGAACTGGCGGAAGCCATCGCAGCCGCTGTGCGGGGTTGTGAACTGGAACCCCTGCTCACCGACACCGCTGTGCCCACGCCGGCCTGCAGCTGGGCCGTGGTGGAGCGCAAAGCCCTGGGAGCGTTGGTGATCACCGCCAGTCACAACCCACCGGAATGGCTGGGGCTGAAGATCAAAGGGCCCTTTGGTGGATCGGTCGAGGGAGACTTCACAGCCGCAGTCGAACGACGTCTGGCCGGCGGCGGCATCACGGCACCGATCAAAGCGGAAGTCCCCCGGTTTGATGGGCGCGGCGAGCATCTGGAAGGGTTGCGCCGCAAGTTGGACCTCAGTGCCCTGGTTGATGGCCTCAAGGCTTTCAACCTCAAGGTGATCGTCGATCCGATGCATGGATCAGCCGCCGGCTGTGTGACTGAGCTGCTCGGCCCTGAAGCCGCTGGCGTTGTGGAAGAGATCCGCAGCGACCGTGATCCCTTGTTTGGCGGTCATCCACCGGAACCCCTGGCGCCCTACCTCGGGGCGTTGATCGCGGCTGTGAAAGCCTCAACGGCCACCGGAACTCCTGCGGTGGGATTGGTGTTCGACGGCGATGGTGACCGCATCGCTGCCGTGGATGAGACCGGCCGGTTCTGCAGCACCCAGCTGCTGATGCCCCTGTTGATCGATCACCTGGCCCGAGCCCGCCAGCTGCCGGGCGCCGTGGTCAAGACCGTGAGCGGCTCGGATCTGATGCGGCTGGTGGCGGAGGCCCAGGGACGCCAGGTTTTGGAGCTCGCGGTGGGCTTCAAGTACATCGCCGCAGAGATGCTGGCCGGGGATGTACTGATCGGCGGAGAGGAATCCGGTGGTGTGGGCTTCGGCATGCACCTGCCCGAGCGGGACGCCCTGTTCGCGGCGATGCTGGTGCTGGAAGCCCTTGTGGAAGGGAAGCAACCCCTGGGTGCGCGTCTGGATGCACTCCAGCAACAACATGGAGGCAGCAGTCACTACGACCGACTCGACCTGCGCCTGGCCGACATGGAGGCACGCCGACGGCTCGAGACGCTGCTGGACCAGAGCACGCCCTCGACCATCGCCGGCGCAGACGTGCTGGAGGTGATCAGCACCGACGGGATCAAACTGAGGATGGGGCCGAACCACTGGCTGATGCTGCGCTTCTCCGGCACGGAACCGCTGCTGCGGCTCTACTGCGAAGGGCCGGATGCCGAGCGGGTGAACGAGGTTCTCGCCTGGGCCCGACAGTTTGCGGAGGCCGCATGAAGACCCTTGTGATCGCCAGCGGCAACGCCGGCAAGATTCGTGAATTCCAGGGTCTACTGCAGGCCCTGCCCGTCAGCGTGCAACCCCAGCCAGAAGGCTTGGAGGTGGAGGAGACGGGCACCACCTTTGCCGCCAATGCCCAGCTCAAGGCTCAAGCGGTTGCCGCCGCCACAGGGGAATGGGCCCTGGCCGACGATTCAGGCCTCAGCGTTGATGCGCTTGATGGCGCTCCGGGTGTTCATTCCGCCCGCTACGCCCCCACCGACCCGGAACGCATTGCCCGGCTGCTGAAGACCCTGAACGGCTCAGACCAACGCCAGGCCTATTTCTGCGCCGCGCTCTGTGTCGCCGCCCCAGACGGCACCATCCTGCTGGAGGTAGAAGGCCGCTGCGACGGCTTGATCACGGCCGCACCGCGGGGAGATCAGGGTTTCGGCTACGACCCGATCTTCGAAGTTGCTGGAACCGGCCGCACCTTCGCGGAGATGCCATTGGCGGAGAAAAAGCAGCACGGCCACCGCGGCAAGGCCTTCAGCCTCCTGGAACCCAAGTTGCGCCAGTTGCTCGAAGCAAGCTGAAGAAGAACCACGGATACAAAGGCTCTCGGGGCATGGTCTGTACGGTGAGGTCTGCCGCTGACGAGGTCCATGGCCATCGCCATGACCATGGGTTACAGCGCGCAGACCGAGGGCGCTCTTCTGTGCATCGAAGCCGCCTCGGACTGGGCCCTGACTTGTGTGAATCAACTGGCTGTCGCTGACAGTCATGTCCTGATCGATTACGGAGCTGCCGACGGTGGAACCGCTGTTGGGCTCTGGAACCAGGTGCTGGATCGCCTGCATGCCAACCAGCCGAAGGCCCACCTGACGTTGATCGGCAACGACCTGCCGAGCAACGACAACATTGCTCTGGCCAACAACCTGGCCCTGCAGATCCCCCGGGATCCGAAACCAACGGTGCTGGTGAGTGCCCGCAGCTTCTACGAGCCCTCCGTGGCGCCGAACTCGGTGAGCTTCGGTTTTTCCGCCACGGCCATGCACTGGCTGAGCGCCTCCCCCGGCCCCCTGAACAGCCACACCCATGTGTTGGCGTCCGGTGATGCCGACGCGCTTCAGCGCTTCACCGCTCAGGCAATGAAGGACTGGAACCACATCCTCGAGCTGCGCAGCCGCGAACTGAAGCTGGGCGGCTGCCTGCTGACGGTGAATCTCTCCCGTGATGAGGCAGGGCTCTATCTCGGCCACAACGGCGGCGAAACCCGCAACGTGCACGACCAGCTGCACCAGATCTGGCGGGGCATGGCCGAGGAAGGCCTGATCAGCCAGGAGCAGTACCAACAAGGCACGGTTCTGAACTTCTACAAGTCCCCCGAGGAGTTCATGGCTCCGCTGAAGGACAAGAGCAGCGCCGCCTACCGCAACGGCCTGAGGCTGGTGGACGAGCGCACCGTTTACGTGAAGTGCCCTTACCGACGCCGCTGGAACGAGAACGGGGACACGGCGACTTTCGCCGCCGGATTGATGGCGACGATCCGCAGCTGGAGCCGCCACAGCTTCGCCAGTGCTGCCGGCGACACCGCAGCAGACACGGTGTTCGAGCGGCTGCAGCAGCGCATCGCCGAAGCCCCCAGCGAATGGAGCCTCGACTACGTCGAACACCACCAGATGATGAAGAAGGTGGCCTGATGAGCAGCGGCAAGAAAACAGCGCCGACCGTGTCGGTGCTGGCGGAACACGTCTCCGACCACCTCTCGGTGTTCGTGGTGGCGGAAGACACCGATGCCAAGCGCCCCGCCAACGGAGGCCTGCGGGTGCTCAATTACCCGAGCGATGAGGCCTGCATCGCAGACGGCCAGCGGCTGGCGGGGTTGATGACCCACAAGCACGATCTTTACGGCACCGGTTTCGCCGGCGGCAAGATCGTTGCCCGGGCCGCTGAACCCGATGCCGTCAAGGATGAGCTGATCAGCGTCACCGCCGAGTTGCTGGAGTCGCTTGACGGCGCGATGATCACCGGCTGCGATCTCAACACCAGCCTGGAAGACATGGAGCGTCTGACGGCGCTCACCCCCCATGTGCTGGCGGCGGTCGGCAGCCCTGTGGACGCCAGTGCCGCCACCGCCCACGGCACCCTCGGCGCTGTGGAGGCCGTTCTCGACAAGGACCTCAACGACGCCCACCCCGGCCGGGCCCTCGTGCACGGCTGCGGTGCCGTTGGTGGCACCGTTGCCCGCCATCTTGTCGAGCACGGTTGGACCGTGTTCACCGTGGATCTGGACCGCGCAAAAGCCAGTTTTCCTGGCGCAACGCCGCTGCCGGAGAACTGCGCTTGGTGGGAACTGAACCTCGACCTACTGCTGCCCTGCTCGATCTCCGGGTTAATCAACGCAGAAATGGCGACGGCGCTGAAAACCCCCGCCGTGGTGCCTGCCGCCAATGCCCCCTTCCAGCAACCCCAATTGGCGGATGACCTGCGTCGCCGCGGTGTGCGGGTGCTGCCGGACCCCCTTGTGAATGCAGGAGCTGTGATCGCCGATTCAATCGAGCGGTTCTCCCCCGACGCCTGGAAAGACGCTGGTGCCAAGGACGTCTATGCCTTCGTTCGCGATGAGGTGCGCCGAAGGGCCAGCGAGTATCTGAATCAGCGCGAACAGGGCCTGTCGGTGGGTGCAGCCCTTGAGGAGGTGGCTGCAACACCATCCACCGAGCCCATCGGCCTCAGCTTTGGAGAAAGCGAATGAGCACACCAGCGTCCTTCCCCAGCCGGGCAGCCGTCGTGATCGTGGGCGGCGGCATGGCCGGCCTCAGCTGCGCTGCATCCCTGGCCCGCCGCGGCGTGCGCGATGTGGTGCTGCTGGAGGCTCAGACCCTGGCCCACGCCAAAGCCAGCAGCTATGGCGAAACCCGGATGTTCCGGGAGATGTATTCCGACCCGGTGCTCTGCCGTCTCGCCCAGGAGGCCAACCGCCTCTGGCGCGAGGAAGAAAACCACGCCGGTCAGCAACTGCGGGAGACCCACGGCCTGCTCTTTTACGGCGAAAGCTGGGATGAAGAGACGATCGAGGGGTCGATCCCTGGGGCCCGACGGGTCATGGACGATCAGGGCATCCCCTATGAGGCCCTCAACGCCGACCAGATCGCGGCCCGTTTCCCGCTGAAGCCGAAGCCGGGCTTCACCGGACTGTTCGAGCCCACCGCCGGCGCCGTGCGCAGCGACAGGGTCGTGGCCCACTGGATCAACACCGCCCGCAATGCCGGCCATCGGCTGATCGAGCACTGCCCCGTGGCGGGCCTCGATGCCGATGGCGGTGGCGTCACCCTGGAGAGCGGCGAACACATCGCCGCTGGACAGCTGGTGGTGGCCTGCGGGATCTGGAGCCAGCTGTTGCTGGCCCCTCTGGGCCTCTCACCCAAACTGGAGGTATGGCCCATGCTCTGGGCTCACTACACGGTCGACCCGGCGCTGGCCGATCGCTACCCCCAGTGGTTCTGCTTCCAGCAGGAACGCGGCGATGACGGTGGCCTCTACTACGGATTCCCCGTCCTCAGCCAAACGGCGGATGGCCTCCCCCGGATCAAGGCGGGCATCGACTGGGCTCCGCGGGAGCTGCGCGTCGCCGAACCCAACACCATGGTGACCGAGCCACCCGCTCGCCTGGTGGAGCTACTCGACACCTTCCTGTTCAACGAACTGGAGGGTGTGCAGGAGCGGGTGGAGACCGTGATCAGCCCTTACTCCATGGCCAGCGACGTGAACTTCGTGCTGGACCGGCTCACCCCGAAGCTGAGCCTGTTCGCAGGAGGCTCCGGCCAGGCCTTCAAGTTCGCCCCCCTGATCGGTGATTCCCTGGCACGCCTCGCCAGTGGAGAACAACCAGCGGTGGATCTCTCCTGCTGGAGCCACCAACGCGCCGCCGTCCGCGCCTGACCCCTCACCCCTCATCCGATGCCTGACACCCCCGCGAACCAGCGCTCCTGGTGGCGCCAGCCCCCCCTCTGGGTGGGGGCTGCTCCCCTGCTGATCTTTCTGCTGGTGTCGGCCATCGACCTGGCGCTGGCCAAGCAATTCACCGACAACGGCAAAGCCGTGATCAGTGATGCCCTCGGCGGGGTCTGGCAGTGGATGGTGGTGCTGCTGTTTCTGATCGCGCTGATCCTGGCCATCAGCCCAGTCGGCAAACTCCGGCTTGGAGGCGCTGAGAGTAAGCCCAGTCTCAAATTCTTCGACTGGTGCGCAGTGCTGATCTGCACCCTGCTGGCGGGGGGTGGTGTGTTCTGGTCGGCAGCCGAACCGCTGTATCACTTCCAGACCCCATCACCGGTGTTTGCGAGGGTCGAGGGCAGCACATCCGCAGCGGTGGATCCCGCCCTGGCGGTGAGTTTTCTGCACTGGGGCTTCCTCGCCTGGGCCCTGGTGGCCACCACCACCACGATCACCTTCTCGATCCTGGAGCGACGCGGTGAACCCCTGCGTCCCCGCACACTGCTGGTGAACATCGTGCCGCGCAGCTGGGTGGATGGTCCGCTCGGTCACCTGGCGGATGGGTTGTCTGTGGTGGCCGCAATCGCCGGCACGGTTGGCCCCTTGGGTTTCCTCTCGCTGCAGCTCAGCAATGCCGCAGGGCAACTGCCCTGGCTCAGCGACAGTGCCGGCTTGCAATCCCTGGTGGTGGTGCTGCTGACCACCGTCTTCGCGACCTCCACCGTCAGCGGCATTCAAAAAGGCATCAAGTGGCTGTCGGAGCTCAATGTGTGGCTCACCCTGGCCATGGCGGCGGGCCTGCTGCTTTTGGGCCCGGGCCTCTGGCTGATGCAGCACTTCTTCAGCGGCTTCATCACTTACCTGATCCACCTGCCGCAGATGGCCCTCACTCCCAATGCCGTGCCGGCGAACTGGGTGAATGGCTGGACGGTGTTCTACTGGGGCTGGTTCCTTGGCTATGCGCCCTTGATGGGGCTGTTCACCGCCGGCGTCAGCCGCGGCCGCAGCATTCGTGAACTGGTGCTGGCGGTGGCCATCCTCTGCCCGGTCGTGACCAACCTTTGGTTCACCCTGCTGGGGGGCACCGGATTGCATCTCGAATTGGCGGGGGGCGGCATCAGCGAAACCCTGGCCCAGAACGGAGCCGCCGCTGCCCTGCTCACGATCCTCAGCCAACTCCCCCTGGCCGGTCTGCTGATTCCGATCGGCCTGGTGCTGGTGGTGCTGTTCATGTGCACCAGCGCCGACTCAATGAGTTACGCCGCGGCCATGGTGGTGAGCGGCCGCAACGAGCCCCCTGCTCTGCTGCGCCTGTTCTGGGCCTTGATAATAGGCAGCCTCACCTTGGTGCTGCTGCGCATCGGCTCGGGCCTGGGGGACAGCACCTCCATCGATGCCCTGCAGGCCTTCATCGTGATCACCGCGGTGCCGGTCACCCCCTTGGTGCTGGCCACCCTCTGGAGCGCGCCACGATTGGCCTGGAAGGAATGGCGGCGCACCACGGTCACTCCACAGTGATGTCGATGCCAGTCAACGCAGGCAGTAGTTCAGTTCGAGAGTGAGGTTCTGACTGGGCTTGGGAGCCTCCCCAGGCCTGAAGCTTGCCTCACCCATGCGGGCCACCATCGGCATGGGTCGATGGATCGAACCCCGCTGGTCAATCAGCAACAACTCCACCTTGGGCAGGCCGAGAGCCCGTGCTGTGGTCTGAGCGCGACGTCGCCCATTCTCAAGAGCTTGTTTGAGCAACTGATCAGCAAATGAGGCACGGCTGTCGCTGGACGCCAAGGACGTCATTCCCTGCAGTCGCACTCCCGGCAAGCGACCGGCGGCCTGGATCAGCGCGTCGTAATCGTCACGGCTCACCTCGCCTGTGATGGTGGTGCTTGCCCGCTCCAGTCGTGATCCCGCCGCGCCCCCAACGACGTAGCTGCGGGATGCAGGGATGGTGAGCTGACCCAGGGCGAGCGGCTAAATGGCCTGACGCGCCTTTGCCAACCGGGCGTTCAGGGCGCTCAGCGCAGCGTCCTTACTGAGATCTTCAGCGTCGAGCCCGAGCGAGAAGCGAAAGCAATCGCTACGGCTTGTTCCACGCTCGTTCACCTGGATCTGAAGCAGGGTGCCATTGCAAACGCGTTCTGCAGCCCTCAAGGGAAATGGCGCCACAGCACTCAGCCCGGAGAGGACGGCCACGGCGACCGTGGCACCGCCCAAGAGTCGAGAAGTCATATCGAGCCTTCTGTTGGATCCCCATGCTGGCGAGCTGGGAGCGGCAAACCCTGCTCAACCGTGACCGGCCTGTGTCAAGCCGTGACTGAACACGCCGCCCAGCTCCCGTGCAGGCCATGGGGAACGGCCAACGGCAGCTCAAGCACCGCCACCTCCGACAGATCACGGGCGTTAAGGATCACCAAATCGGATGCGGCCCGGGCCCCGTTCCACACCAGATCGAGCACCCAGCCGTCGTCCTCTGCATCAGCGCCGGGACGACGCACCATCAACGGCTCGCTCACAAAGCCCCTGGGCGCAGCACTCCAGGTGTGGGTCTCCCCGGAATCCAGATCAAGTTTCTGGATGGCCTGCAACGGATCGTTGCCTCTCTCCCGCTCTGCCACCGCCATCCAGGCGAAGCGGGCGCTGAGGCCCTGACGCTCGGGGTTGACCATGGCGAACTCACAGGTGCGCTCGCTGATCCGCATGGTCTGCACCGATTCCCGACTCAGATCGAGGCGGCAACGGTGCAGGATCCCCTCCGGCACCGTGTCGAAATTCACCTCAGCGAAATCCTCATCAGGTCCGATGGACGGGAAATCGTCGTAGACGATGCTCTCCACCACAACTTGATCGCCATCCTCAAAGGCATTGAGGTGATGGAAAACGAAACCGTCGGGAGCTTCGAGAATGCGGGGCTTCTGACCGGCGAAGCGGCCGGAATCGCGGGGAATCAGCCAGAAGCGCCCTTTGCCGCCGGGTTGAGATGCCAGGCACTGGGCCGCACCCTTTTCGCCGGTCACAAACGGCAAGGGATTAAAGGCGATGGCGTTCTGGAGGAACACCGCCCAGTTGGGAGTGATGGCGAAATCGTGGAGGAAGGCGAAGCCGGGGAAGCTGTCGGAACGGTCGTGCAGCAAGGCGCCAGCATCCGGGCCATCGGTGGCGAACTCCATCAGACGGATGGTGCTGCGGGGCCCGGTCTCGACCCCGAAGGTGACCATGCGGGGCCGTCCGTTGTGGCCGGGGTCGAAGCGGGGGTGAGCACTGAAAGCCTCGCCCTTTTTCAAGACACCATCGAGGCGCGACAGGCCGCGGGTCTCCAGGCTGCGGGGATCGAGCGCATGGGGTTCCGCCGCCTCCCAGAGGGCCAACAGCTGATCACCCAGACGCACCACATTGGTGTTGGCGATGTTCTTCAAGCGCAGGTCAAAGGCATTTGCCAGTCGACCACCCGGCTTCTGACTGCCGAACACGCCTCGGTAGAGCACCTTGCCGGCCTTCTCCTCCGCCAGCCAACCCTCAGTACGCACAAAACGGTTGCTGAGGCAGACGCTGCCGTTCTCAAACCGCATCGCCGCAATCATGCCGTCGCCGTCGAAGGGGTGATGCACCCGATGCCCATCCCGCTCAAGCCGCCCGGGGCCATTGCGATAGAAGGTGCCCTGAAGCTCCGTCGGAACCGTTCCACGCACCGGTGTCAGCGCCACGTCGGTGAGTTCCTGCTCAACGTTCACAAAGGAACTGGCCCAGTCGCTGCGGTCGTAGCTGCGGGCGGGGGCGACGGTCACGGGCGAACGATCAACGTCCGCCCATCCTCTCGTAACGGACTGTGAAGCGCGGAGCCGCGCTCAGCTGGCGCCGGCCTGCTCCAGCACCCCTTTGCTGCTGGGGATGGCGCCGGCCCGGCGTGGATCCACCTCCGTGGCCATGCGCAGGGCCCGGGCAAAGGCCTTGAAGCAGGCTTCAACGATGTGGTGGGAGTTGGCCCCATCCAGCTGACGGATGTGGAGGGTCAGCCCGCTGTTGTTGACCACCGCCACGAAGAACTCCTTCACTAGCTCGGTGTCGTACGTGCCGATCTTCTGGCTGGGAATCTTGAGGCTGTAGCTGAGGTGGGGGCGACCGGAACAATCCAGGGCCACCTGCACCAGGGCCTCATCCAGCGGTGCCACGAAGTGACCGAAGCGATGAATGCCGCGCCGGTCCCCCAGGGCCTGGGCCAGGGCCTGCCCCACGGCAATGCCCACGTCCTCATTGGTGTGGTGATCGTCGATGTGGGTGTCTCCCACCGCATTGATCTCCAGGTCGATCAGGCCATGGCTGCTGATCTGATGAAGCATGTGGTCGAGAAACGGCACACCGGTGCTGGCCTGGCACTGGCCGGAGCCATCCAGATCCAGACGCAGCTTCACGTCGGTTTCACCGGTGACCCGATGGATCGTTCCCTGACGTGCCATCACCTGAGCTTCAGTGCCCTCATCGTGCCTCACATTCCGGTAACGCAATAGCCCGCATCCACGTAGATGGTCTGACCAGAGATGCCGCTGGCCAGATCGCTGAGCAGGAAGGCAGCTGTACCACCCACTTCCATCTGGGTGACGGTGCGGCGCAAAGGAGCCTTCTCCTCCACGTTATGGATCATGTCGAGAATGCCGCCGATGGCGGAGCTGGCCAGGGTGCGGATCGGGCCGGCGCTGATGGCATTGACGCGCACCTGCTTTTCGGGGCCCAGCTCTGCCGCCAGATAGCGAACGGACGCCTGCAAAGCCGCCTTGGCGACGCCCATCACGTTGTAGTTGGGGATCGCCCGCTCAGCACCGAGGTAAGAGAGCGTGATCACACCGGCCTTCTCGCTGAACAGCGGCTTGGCATGGGCGCAGAGGGGCGCCAGGGAATAAGCGCTGATGTCGAGGGAACGGGCAAAACCCTCAGCGGTGGTGGCGCTGTAGTCACCGATCAGCTCTTCCTTGCCGGCAAAGGCCAGGCAGTGCACCAGACCGTCGAGGACGCCCCACTTATCCTTGATCTCGCCGAAGACCTCAGCCATCTGGTCGGCATCTTGCACGTTCAGAGGCAAGAACAGGCTGGGCTCCAGGGGAGCGGTGAGTTCGCGCACCTTGGCCTCAAAGCGGCCCTTGTCGTCAGGCAGGTAAGTGATGCCGAGTTCGGCACCGGCCGCCTTCAGCTGCTGAGCGATGCCCCAGGCGATCGAACGGTTGTTGGCGATGCCGGTGACGAGAATCTTCTTGCCGGTGAGATCAAGCAGCATCGGGACAGACCGGAACGGGTTGAATTCGCGCGATTCTCCCCCATCCCCCGCCAAGATCACCGCTTCTGTACTGACAAAGGCCGGTGCACAGCGCTGCGTCACCCCCGATCAACGGCGACCTGCCGCGGCAATTCGAGTCCCGCGATGCCCTCAACACCCTGTTGGCGCAAGAGTTCCCAGGGGCGGAGGGTGAACTCAGCCCGATCCGCGGTGGGCGTGAAGCAGCCGAAGACAAACTGCGGCGCATTGACGCAAGGCGCTACGCCAAAAGTCGCAATCACCTCAAGGGTGCGGTCACCGGGCTGTCGCCCTACATCCGTCACGGCGTGCTGACCCTCGCGGAGGTGCGCGATTCAGTGTTTGCACGGATCCGCAACCGCGATGAGGGCGGAAAGCTGATCAATGAACTCGGCTGGCGGGACTTCTGGCAACGGATGTGGCTCGATCTGGGGGATGGCATCCATGACGATCAGGAGCCGTTCAAAACAGGCCATGACGCCGGGGCCTATGCCCGAGAGCTGCCGGCCGATGTGCGCGACGGGACCACAGGGCTGGCCTGCATGGACGGCTTCCGCGATCAACTGGTGAGCACCGGCTGGCTGCACAACCACTCCCGCATGTGGATGGCCGCCTGGCTCGTGCACTGGCGACGGGTGCACTGGAAGGCCGGTGCCGACTGGTTTCTTGAGCACCTGCTGGATGGCGATCCAGCCAGCAACCATCTGAGCTGGCAGTGGGTGGCCAGCACCTTCAGCCACAAGCCCTATTTCTTCAACCGCGGCAATCTGCAGCGCTACAGCGACGGGCACTACTGCGACAGCTGCCCCAGTGCGAATAGCTGCCCATTCGAAGGCAGCTACGACCAACTGGAGAACCAGCTGTTCGCCCCGATGCCGGCCATACGGGAGACCGGCAACAACCGCAACCAGCAGAGCAACCGCCAGCGCCGGAGCAGCAGAGGCGCCAGTGCCGCCCTGGCCCGTCCCAAGCGATAAGCAGGAGATTCCTCGATGACATTTCAACGCCCGATCCTCTGGATTCACGAGGAGGCCCTTGGTGCCAACAACCCAGCGCTGCAGGCCTGGCCTGAGGCACCAGCGGTGTTCGTGTTCGACACCCGCTGGATGCAAGAGGCACGAATCAGCCGCAAACGGCTCGGCTTCCTCTACGAAAACGCCCTCGACCTTCCCCTCACCCTGCGCAAGGGTGATGTAGCCGATGAGGTGCTGGCCTTTGCCCGCCGCCATCAGGCCGATGGTGTAGTGAGCAGCAGTGCGGTGGATCCACGCCTGGAGCGGATCGGTGAGGCCATCGACGCAGAACTGCCGCTGGAACTGCTGGATCCCGAACCGTTCGTGACGCTGCCGCGGCCACCCCGGCTGGGGCGGTTCAGCCGCTATTGGCGCGACGCCGAGGCCGTCGTGTGGGAGGGCTACTCACCAGCCCGTTGATCCCTCAGCAGCTGGCGGGCCCGCTTCAATTCCTCCACGGGATTGGTGAGCAGGTCTTCCTCTTCGAGGGAGGGCAGCTGCATAGGGACCACCTGTTCCTCCTTACGGGGCGGCTCGATCCACTGCCAGCGGTCTTCCGGAGCGCGCGCCTGGCACAGAGCTTTCAGCTCGCTCTTCAACAGGCCACGCACATCGCGCCGGGCCACGGCATCGAAAAACTCCTGACGGGTCGCCAACCCGGAACTGAACGGAGTGGATCCATTGCCGTTGAACAGGCGGGCTGGATCCGGCAGCCATCGGGGACGACACACCCCCGGGAAGCTGGTGTCTGTCTCCAGATAAATGTGGAGCCCGTAGCCATCGGGCTGGTTCACCACAGCCACCCCGTCATGGGGGGAATGGCGCTTCAAGGAGAAGAAGCGCCAGCTGGGCGGTTCCTTCGGAGCAGCGCAGGCCCCCAGCAGCAGGGCGATTCCCCAAAGCAGACGCAGGCGCGGCATCCATCACCACCGGAGGTGGCCATCCTGAAGCAGATTCGCCGCATCTGCCCGCGCCTTATGGCCCTGACACCATCCACGATGCTGGCGCTGGGAACAGGCCTGCCCGGTTTTGATCTTCCCCAGGTCACGGGTGGTCGGCTGAACAGCAGATCTCTGGACCAACGGCCCGTGCTGCTGATGGTGCTTTGCGCCCATTGCCCGTTTGTGAAACATGTGGAGCCCGAAATCACTCGGCTGGACCACGACTTCAGCAATGCGATGCAACTGATCGGTGTGAGCAGCAACAGCCTGATCACCCACCCCCAGGATGGGCCGGAGCAACTGGCGGACCAGGCCAGGCGCCATGGATGGAGCTTCCCTTACCTGCTGGATGAGCAGCAAACCCTGGCCCGAGCGCTCAGGGCCGCCTGCACGCCGGAGTTTTACCTGTTTTCACCTGATGGCGAGGGCCTGCAGAGCCTGCGCTATCGCGGCCAATTGGACGGAAGCCGACCCGGCAACGATCAGCCCCTCGATGGTCGTGACCTGCGGGCCGCCCTCGAGGCCGTGCTGACGGGATCTTTGGTGAATCCAGACCAGACCGCCTCGGTGGGGTGCAATGTGAAGTGGAACCCCGGACAGGAGCCGGAGTGGTTCGGCTGAGCCACTTAAGCTTTGCTTTATGAAAGTACCTCCCTTCAGCCTCAGCCAGCAGATCGACGATCTTGGTGTGGACCTCGAAGAGGCGGTGCTCGAGGTGTTGCGCAGCGGTCAGTACATCGGTGGACCGCAAATCAAACGCTTCGAGGAAGCGTTTGCCACCAGTGTTGGCTGCGAGCACGCCGTGGGCTGCAACAGCGGCACCGACGCTCTGATCCTGGCCCTGCGCGGCCTGGGCATTGGTGCCGGCGATGAGGTGATCACCTGCTCGTTCAGTTTTTTCGCCACAGCTGAGGCCATCAGCGCCGTCGGCGCCACCCCGGTGTTCGTGGACGTCGACCCCAGCACCTACCTGATCGATTTCGATCAGATCGAAGCTGCGATCACCCCCGCCACCAGGGCCCTGATGCCGGTGCACCTGTTCGGGCGCGCGGTGAACATGACCCGGCTGATGGCCATTGCCGAACGCCATCAGCTGAAGGTGATCGAAGACTGCGCCCAGGCGACGGGAGCCCGCTGGCAGGGCCAGGCGGTAGGCAGCTTCGGCAATGCGGGCTGCTTCAGCTTCTTCCCCACCAAGAACCTCGGTGCGGCGGGAGACGGCGGTGCCGTCACCACTAGCGATGCCCAACTGGCCCAGGTCATGCGTGAGCTCGCCGTACACGGCATGCCCGAGCGCTATTTGCACACCAGCCTTGGCTACAACAGCCGGCTGGATGCGATCCAGGCGGCTGTCTTGAACGTGAAGCTGCCAAGGCTTGAGGCGTGGATCGGCAAACGAACAGCCATCGCCAAGCGTTACCGGGATGCCCTTGGCGATCTCAAACGCCTCACCCTGCCGACAGCCGAGGACGGCCACAGCTGGAACCAATTCGTGGTGCGCATCGGCAGTTGCCCCAGCGGCCAGCCGCTCTGCAACGCCAGCTGCGCCCCCTCCAACACCAGTGCACGCCACGGCATCCCCGAAAGCTGCTGCCGCGACTGGGTCAAGCAGACCCTGCAGGAGCGTGGGGTGAGCACGATCATCTACTACCCCATTCCAATCCACAGACAGCCGGCCTACGCCCATCTGGGCTTGCAACAGGGCTCCTTACCGGTGACGGAACAGCTCTGCAGCCAGGTGCTGAGCCTGCCGATCTTCCCTGAGTTGAGTGAAGAACAACAAGAGGCTGTGATCGACACGGTGCGCCAGCTGCTGGCGCCCAACGTGCCGGCCCAGTTCCGTCGTACCGACGACGGCGATCAGGACCGGATGGTGGCGTAAAGCGCCTTGAACTTCGCCTGCTGCTTCTTGTGATCCACCAGCGGTTCGGGATAGTCGCGCCGTTCCAGGGCTCCGATCTCACCGCTGAGCAGATCCTTGGTGTTCACATGGCGCAGTTCCGGCACCCACTGGCGGATGTAGTCGCCGGCTGAATCAAACTTCGAGGCCTGGGTGGCAGGGTTGAAGATGCGCAGGGGCTTGGGGTCCATGCCACTGCTGGCGCTCCACTGCCAGCCACCGTTGTTGGCGGCCAGGTCACCGTCCACCTCCAGTTCCATGAAGGCGCGCTCGCCCCAGCGCCAGTCGCAGATCAGGTCTTTGACCAGATAGGAGGCCACGATCATGCGGCAGCGGTTGTGCATCCAGCCGGTTTGGTTGAGCTGGCGCATGGCGGCATCGATGATCGGCATACCGGTCTGCCCCTCCTTCCAGAAGTCGAACCAGTCCTCGTTGTTCTCCCAGGGGAAGCGGCGCCACTGCTCGCGGTAGGGGCCATCGGCCAGTTCAGGGAAATGAAACAGAGCCTGCTGGTAAAACTCGCGCCAGCCCAGTTCCTGCTCCCACACGGCGATGGCCTGCAAATGCTCCTCGCTGCGGGCTTGCTCACGGGAGGCCTGGGCCGCACACCAGGCCTGGCGAGGGCTGAGGGTACCGACGCTCAGGGCAGCACTGAGGGTGGAGGTGCCTGCGGTACCGGGGAAATTGCGGTCCGGCTCATAGCCGAGCAGCGGCCCATCACAGAAGCGCGTGAGCTGCTCGAAGGCCGCCACCTCGCCGGGGCGGCAGGGGCAGATCTCAGCGCCCTTGAAACCATGGCTCTCCCGCAGAGCCTCCAGGGACTCACCGGCCGGCAGCTGTGCAGGATCGAGATCCACCAACCCGGTGGGGGCGGCAACGGTGCTGGGTTGCTTGGCCAGCACCTGGCCGCGCCAGTTGCGCAGGAACGGCCCATACACGCGGTATGGGTCACCACCACCGGTCTTGAGCAGCTCCGGAGCGATCAGCAGCTGATCCCAATCCACCACCACTTTGCGGCCATCGGCCTGCAGTTTTTTGGCCACCTGGCGGTCCCGCTCACGGGCATAGGGCTCCACATCGCGGTTCCACACCACAGCCTCAGCACCGATCTGCTGCGCCAGCTGCGGCAACACCGACACCGGGTCTCCCTTGACGACCAGCAATCGGCTGCCGGCCTCCCGCCAGCGCTGCTGCAGTTCCACCAGGCTCTCGATCAGAAACCACAGCCGGGCCGGCGCCATCGGCGGCAGATGATCCGGCGGGTTGATCAGCTGCGGGTCGAGCACGTACACCCCCGTCACCGCCGGACTGATGTCCGTAGCTGCCACCAAACCCAGGTTGTCCGCCAGGCGCAGGTCGCGGCGGTGCCAGAACAGAACGCGAGAGCTGGTCATCAGAGGCCGAGAAGCTGCTTGGCACGGAACCAAGCGGTCACGCTTTTGCCATCGAGCCATTCATCGCCCGATGCCAACGCTGCATCCAGCTCCGCTGGGCTCATCAGCACCACCTCCAGATCTTCGTCGTCATCACCGGCTGGCGGGTTCTCCAAGGGCGTGAGCTCCCGGGCCAGGAAGCAGTGGATCACCTCATCGGAATAGCCCGGGCAGGGGAGCATCGGCCCCAGCACATCCCACTGCGCAGCGCTGTAGCCGGCTTCTTCCCCCAGCTCGCGCTGCATCGATTCCAGTGGATCTTCGCCATCTTCAAGCGTGCCGGCAGGGAATTCGAGCAGGCGGGCCTGAACCGCAAAGCGGTACTGACGCAGCAACACCACCTGGCCATCGTTGGTGATCGGCACCGCCAGAGAGGCGCCTGGGTGACGGATCATCCCAAAGGTGGCCTCGACACCCATCGGCAACTTGATCCTGTTGCGCTCGAAACGGAGCTTGCGAGCATCCACAACTTCAACGGTGTCCAGCAGCTCGAACGGTTCCGGAGACGGCAGGGGCGCCATGGCTCAAGGGCGTTGCTAAGGCCCAGCATGGCGGGTAAACCCAGCCCCCCGTGTCGTCTGCCTTGACCGAAACAGGCCCGCAACCACTGCCCCGTCGGCGCCAGGTCCAGCTGCTCAAGGCCCTGGCCCTCGAGGCGGGATGGCGCCATCTGGCTCTGCTGAGTGGCCTGAGCACCCTCAACAGCTTGCTCGATATCGCCGGCCTCGGCCTGGCGGTAACGCTGCTGCTGGGATCAGGCTCCAGCACGGACGCCGCACCCCTGATCGGCGGCCTTCCCACTGCCGCCAGCCTCGGGCTGGTCGCGATCACCGGACCCTCCGGCAGCGGCAAGACCACCCTGCTCGATCGGATCTGCGGGTTGCTCCGCGAAGAAGACAGCCATTGGCAGCTGAGCTGCGATGGGGGGGGCTGGTCGCTGAGCGGGCTGGCCGGCGCTCGGCAGATGCACCAGCTGATCGCTTACGCGCCCCAGAACGCCGTGCTGTTTGAGGCCAACCTGCGCGAGAACCTGCTGCTGGGGGCGAATCGCCACCAAGACGACATCGAGACCTGGCTACAACTGCTGGGGCTGGCCCACCTGCTTCAGCGCCAGGGCGGGCTGGATGCACCGCTCGCCCTGGCGCAGGATCCGTTTTCAGGTGGCGAGATTCACCGGTTCGGCCTGCTGCGCGCCTGGCTGCGCGACAAGCCTATGGAGGTGCTCGATGAGCCCACCGCTTTCCTCGATGCCAAGGCCGCTGAGCAGGTTCGTTAGGTGATTCGCGAACGCACCGAGCAACGGCTGATGCTGATCAGCAGTCATGACCCGGAGCTCCTGGCCCAGGCCGATCAGGTGATCACGGTGCAGCCGAGCCCTGCATCGTTTCTAGCAACGGCGCAAGCACGAAACGCCTGAGATGCAGGCGTGGATGCGGGAGCTGTAGTCGCGGGTGCTCCAGCCGCAGCTCACCCCAGAACAACAGATCCAGATCGAGGCTGCGCGGCCCCCAGAGCTGTTCCCGCGATCGGTCGCGGCCGAACTGCTGTTCCAACCGCTGGAGCTCATCCAGCAATTGCAGTGCGGAGGCCTCGCTTGGCGAGGCTCGCAGCCCCTCCACCAGCATCACGGCATTGCAGTAGCGAGGCTGGTCCGGGGGGCCACCTACGGGGGCGGTGTCGTGCAGGGATGACCAGCGGCAAACCAGCTCCTGATCGGACCAGACCCTCAGCAGATCCTCCAGCAAAGGCCGCACCGCCACCAACGTCTCGCGCGGCGATCCCGCCGCACTGGGTCGGTTCGCCCCCAGCGCCACCGCAACAGAAGCGTCATCGATGGAGGGCATCAGCGAGACTGGCGCGCACGAACGGGCTGAACGCGTCCATGGTGGCAACCGGAGTAGCGGTGAAGGACGACCAGGCCACCCGCGCCTTTCCGCTGGCAGCGATCACGGGCCATGGCACGTTGAAGCTGGCCCTCCTGCTGGCGGCTGTGGATCCTGGATTGGGCGGTGTGGTGATCGCGGGGGGACGCGGCACCGGCAAATCAGTTCTGGCACGGGGCCTGCATGCTCTGCTGCCCCCGATCGACATCCTCGATTCAGAGGGAGGGGTGGGACGCAACCTCGATCCCCAGAAGCCGGAGGAATGGGACGACGCCACCCGTGAGCGGATCACAGGCGAAGCACCGTCCACAGTGATCCCCGCCCCCTTCGTCCAGATTCCCCTGGGCATCACCGAAGACCGCCTGGTGGGTGCCGTTGATGTGGCTGCATCGCTCTCCAGCGGCAGCGCTGTGTTTCAGCCAGGCCTGCTGGCGGATGCGCACCGCGGCGTGCTCTACGTGGACGAGCTCAACCTCCTGGATGACGGCATCGTCAACCTGATGCTGGCGGCCGTGGGCAGCGGCGAGAACCGTGTGGAGCGCGAAGGTCTCAGCCTCAGCCATCCCTGTCGGCCGCTGCTAATCGCCACCTACAACCCTGAGGAGGGCAACGTCCGCGATCACCTGCTGGATCGCTTTGCCATCGCACTCTCGGCCAATCAGCTTGTGAGCACCGAGCAGCGGGTGGAAATCACCAATGCGGTGATCAGCCATGGCCAATGCAGCCGCAGCTTTGCCGAAAAGTGGGGAGAGGAGACCGACGCCCTAGCCACCCAACTACTGCTGGCCCGCCAGTGGCTGCCGGATGTGCAGATCAGCGGCGAACAAATCGAGTACCTGGTGACTGAGGCCATCCGCGGTGGCGTTGAAGGGCACCGCTCCGAGCTCTACGCGGTGCGGGTGGCCAAGGCACATGCCGCCCTCAGCGGCCGGGATCAGGTGGAAGCCGAAGACCTTCAGGTGGCCGTCGCCTTGGTGATCGCGCCGCGGGCGTCCCAGATGCCCCCTCCGGATCAGCAGATGGAGCCACCGCCACCGCAGGACCAGGAACCGCCGCCGCCGCCGCCCCAGGATCAGGGCGATCAGCAGCAGGACAACCCGCCACCACCACCGGAGGGATCCGGCGACGAGGACAACGACCCGCCGGAGGACAACAGCGAAGACGACACCAGCGACGATGACGAGGGTGACGGCGAAGAGGATCAGGCTCCACCGGCGGTGCCCGAGGAGTTCATGCTCGATCCCGAAGCGATCGAGGTGGACCCCGATCTGCTGCTGTTTAATGCCGCGAAGGCGAAAAGCGGCAACAGCGGCAGCCGCTCCGTGGTGCTGAGCGACAGCCGTGGTCGCTACGTGAAACCGATGCTGCCCCGAGGGCCGGTGCGCCGCATCGCCGTGGATGCCACCCTGCGGGCAGCGGCGCCTTACCAGAAGATTCGCCGTGAGCGGGAACCGGGCCGCTCCGTGATCGTGGAAGAGGGCGACCTTCGGGCCAAGTTGCTGCAGCGCAAGGCTGGTGCTCTGGTGGTGTTCCTCGTGGATGCCAGCGGCTCGATGGCCCTGAACCGAATGCAGAGCGCCAAAGGCGCCGTGATCCGCCTGCTCACCGAGGCCTACGAAAACCGCGATGAAGTTGCTCTGATCCCCTTCCGCGGGGATCAGGCAGAAGTGCTGCTGCCTCCAACCCGCTCGATCACGGCGGCCCGGCGCCGGCTGGAATCGATGCCCTGTGGCGGCGGTTCGCCCCTGGCCCATGGCCTCACGCAGGCGGCCCGCGTTGGCGCCAATGCCTTGGCCACTGGGGATCTCGGCCAGGTGGTGGTGGTGGCCATCACCGACGGTCGCGGCAACGTGCCCCTGAGCACCTCTCTGGGGCAACCAGAACTGGAGGGCGAAGAGAAGCCCGATCTCAAGCAAGAGGTGCTGGATGTGGCCGCCCGCTACCGGATGCTCGGGATCAAGCTGCTGGTGATCGACACCGAGCGCAAGTTCATCGGCAGCGGCATGGGGAAAGACCTGGCTGAAGCCGCAGGCGGCAAATACGTACAGCTACCCAAGGCCAGCGATCAAGCGATCGCAGCGGTTGCGATGGACGCCATCAGCAGCATTTAAAAGGCACGATATCGAGCCTGACTCGTACCAATATTGAAAGGATATCGTGCTTACTGAGCGGTTTGCGCCGGATAGATCTCTCCGAACAATTCACCCAAGCCGATGGTGAGATTGCGCACGCCCTCCATGAACTCGGGATCACCTGTGAGTCGAGCCACGTCGCCACCCACGGCATCGATCGTGGCGGTGAGCTGGGCGGCATTGGCAGCCGTCTGTTGGAGCTCACTCAGCGTCTGGGGGTTGTCGAGGGAAGCCACGATGTTGTTCAAGTGAGCCGTTGCCAACTCCAGATTGCGGATCACGGGAGCAGCCTTGACCAGCTCATCCTGAAGCCGCACCGTCAGCAGCTCAAATGACTTCGTGGTGGCCTCAATCTGCTCAAGCGAGGCCGCCACATTGGGGATCACCCGCTCGTCCTGAACCTGTGCAAGCAGCTCCTGCATGGTTGCAGTCACGGTGGAAAGGCTGGGGACCTCTTGCCCCACAACAGTTCCACCGCTGCAAAGTTGTCGCGTTGGCTGACAGCCAGGCGCTTGAGGGAGGGGTGCATCCGGAGGAAGCGGGGTTCCGCTACTGACCAAGGCCACCTGGGCGCTCCCCCCCAACAAGGAAGCCGAGCCCACCGTGGCGGTCACAGGCAGCGGCAGGCGCAGATCAGCTTTGTTGATTTCGAGCTCGGCCACCACCGACTCAGATGTGACCGAAATCGAGCGCACTGAACCCACCAGGATGCCCCGATAGGTGACAGGAGAACGCTCGGCCAAACCTGCCGCATCGTTAAAAAGGGCGGTCAGCGTCCAATGGCTTGATCCCAAACGAACCCCGCGAAGCCAGAGGGCGGTGGAGGAGAATCCGATGATGCCGCCGATCAACGTGAATCCGACGATGGCATCACGAACGCTGCGTCGCATGGTGATCAGTGCTCCGCCGGTTGCATTGGTCCGCGCAGGCTACCCGTCCTGAACTGGACGACATAGGGATTTTCTGTGGTGCGAAACGCCTCCACCGACCCTTCCCACCGGAACTGTCCGTCGTAAAGCATCAACACCCGTTCCGCAGACCGTTCGATCGTGCTGCGTACGTGGCTCACCACCACTGAACATCCATGAGCCACGGTGGTGGTTTTGACAATCAAGTCCTCGATCCGCGTGCACGCCACGGGGTCAAGCCCAGCGGTGGGCTCGTCGTACAACAGCAAGGGCATCGATTGATCCCCCCTCTGAGGATCATCAATCAGGGCACGGGCAAAGCTCACCCGCTTCTGCATCCCTCCACTCAACTCACCGGCATAGAGGTGAGCCACGTCATAGAGCCCCACCGCCTCCAGGCAGGCATGCACACGATCGCGAATCTCTTGCCGCGACAGCTGTGCCCGTTCCCGCAGCAGAAAGCCAACGTTCTCCTCAACCGTGAGCGATGCCAACAGAGCGGGGTTTTGAAACACCAGCCGCACATCCGGTGGATCGGTCTGGTCCAGCCGCAGGTAGGTCTGGGCTTTGTTGAACAAGCGCAACTCACCACTGGTGGGCAACTGCAAACCGGCAAGCAGGCGCAACACCGTTGACTTGCCAGCCCCCGATGGGCCCACCACGGCCAAGCGCTCCCCTGCATGCAGGGTCAGGTTGACCCGATCCAGAACAGGCCGAGGCCCCCACTGCATCGTGAGGTCCCGCATCTCCACGACGGTTTGAAGCTGCGGCACGGTCTGGGCCGAAATACAAAGACATCCTGCCGCCTTTCCACAAGCTCCGTACAGTTCGGTGAACTTGCGAATCAAGCCGTCCCTTGGCGCTGAAGCCCCCAACAAGCAGACGCCAAGCCCGGATGATGCGCGATCAGCGGCGACGGGATCTGATGACCCGATCCCAACGGGCCGTGCGCTGGTTGCAACCTGGCCTGGTCGTCAAACGCTGGCTGCTCACCTCCGGCCTGGGTCTGTTGATGGCGCTGCTGGGGGCCGCCGTCTGGGCCGACCTGAAGCCGATCTACTGGATTCTGGAAACACTGAGCTGGCTGCTGAGCAGCCTCACCACCGTGTTACCCCGGGAGATCACTGGCCCGCTGGTGGTGCTCATCGGCAGCGGTCTTTTGCTCTGGGGGCAAAGCCGCAGCTTCGGCTCAATTCAACAGGCTCTCGCTCCCGACAAAGACACCGTGCTGGTGGATGCCCTGCGGGCCAAAAGCCGCTTGAACAGGGGGCCCAACATCGTGGCCATCGGCGGAGGGACAGGCTTATCAACCTTGCTGAGCGGTCTGAAGCGTTACAGCAGCCACATCACCGCCATCGTCACCGTCGCTGACGACGGCGGCAGCAGCGGGGTGCTCCGCCGGGAACTGGGGGTGCTTCCCCCGGGCGACATCCGCAACTGCTTGGCCGCCCTGTCCACCGAAGAGCCACTGCTCACACGCCTGTTCCAATACCGCTTTGCCGCCGGGAGCGGTTTGGAGGGGCACAGCTTCGGCAATCTGTTTCTCTCTGCCCTCTCAGCGATCACGGGCAATCTGGAAACAGCAATCACCGCATCAAGTCGTGTGCTGGCCGTACAAGGTCAGGTGGTGCCCGCCACCAACGTGGATGTACGGCTCTGGGCCGAACTTGAAAACGGCCAACGGATCGAAGGTGAAAGCAACATCGGCCACGCCCCCAGCCCCATTGTTCGCCTGGGCTGCAGTCCTGAACGACCGCCGGCCCTGCCACGGGCACTCGAAGCGATCGCCAATGCCGACCTGATCGTGCTCGGACCGGGCAGCCTTTACACATCCCTGCTCCCCAATCTGCTAGTGCCGGAATTGGTGGGCGCCATCAAACGCAGCAAGGCCCCTAGGCTCTACATCTGCAACCTGATGACGCAACCCGGCGAGACCGATGGCCTGGATGTGCGCGGTCACATCCGGGCCATCGAGGCACAGCTCGCCACCCTCGGCATTGAGCCCAGACTGTTCAATGCCGTCCTGGCCCAGGACGACCTGCCCGATTCAGACCTGGTGCGGTACTACCAAAGCCGCGGCGCTGATCCGGTGCGTTGCGATGCGGAAGGACTCCGCTCAGACGGCTACGACGTCACTCAAGCACCACTGCAGGGAGTGAGGCCAACAGCAACGCTGCGCCACGACTCGCGCAGCCTTGCCCTTGCGGTGATGCGCTTCTACCGAACCCATCGACGAGAACGCGATCAATAGGCGTCCTGCATTTCATAGAAATCAGGCTGGACGTAGTCCTTACGCAACGGCCATCCTTTCCAGTCCTCTGGCATCAACAAGCGTTTGGGATGCGGGTGCCCCTCAAATTGGATGCCGTACATGTCGAAGGTTTCGCGCTCCTGCCAATCGGCGCCACGGAACAGTCCATAGATCGACGGCAGCGAGGGGGTGCCTTCACGATCGAGGAAGACCTTGATCCTCACTTCCCGCAGCTTGGCTGAGGGATCGGCCGCCATGGCTTCCACCTTTTCCGCCATCGCCAGGAAGTGATAGAAGCAGACCAGCTGCTCACCGGGGCCTTCGTCGTAGCCCCCTTGGCACTGGAGATAGTCGAAACCGTTGCTCTTGAGCGCCGCAGCGATCATCGGGAGAACCGGAGCGTCAACGCCGATCTGTTCAACACCGAGATGATCAGGCTCGAGGCTGTTGTGGTCAAAGCCCTGCTTGTTCAGCCATTGGCTCACCGGACCAGGCTCGGGAGCAACAACCGCACCCGCGTCATCCGAGGCGGCTGTCTTCTTGGAAGGGGTTTCGCTCATGACTCGACAGGTTCAGCAGCAGGGGTGAGCACGGCGGCATCGGTGGCCAAAGTCTGACCGGCCGGCGCTGCAGCCAGGGCAGCTTTCTGAGATTCAGCCCGAAGGTAAGAACCTGTCACGACAGGTTCAACGCGCTTCATCTGATGGGAGACCGTCATGTAGCGATGGATCTGCTGGTGCTTGCGCCGCTCCGCCAGCGACTCATCGCCAACTTTCTTGCGCAGTTTGATCACGGCATCAAAGATCGCTTCGGGGCGGGGCGGACAGCCCGGCATGTAGAGATCCACCGGAATCAATTTGTCGACGCCGCGCACTGCAGTCGTGGAATCAGCGCTGAACATGCCGCCTGTGATGGTGCATGCACCCATGGCGATCACGTATTTCGGCTCGGGCATCTGCTCATAAAGCCGCACCAGGGCGGGCGCCATCTTCATGGTCACGGTGCCCGCCACAATCAGAAGGTCGGCCTGACGCGGCGAGCTGCGGGGAACAAGACCGAAACGGTCGAAATCGAAGCGGGACCCAAGAAGAGCAGCAAATTCAATGAAGCAGCAGGCCGTTCCATAGAGAAGAGGCCAGAGACTGCTCAACCGAGCCCAGTTGTGCAGGTCATCCAGACTGGTGAGGATGACGTTCTCGCTGAGATCATTGGTGACCGTTGGGGCACCAATCGGACCGCAGCTGGCTTCGCGCAGATCGCGAACAGCAGCAATGGAGGGGGATGTGTTCTCAGACATAACTAGCTCCACTCAAGGGCGCCTTTCCGCCAGGCGTAGGCCAATGCCACCAGCAAAATGGCGATGAAGATAAGGGCCTCGATGAAGGCCAGCAAGCCGAGACGGTTGAACGCCACAGCCCAGGGATAAAGGAACACTGTCTCGACATCGAAGATGACGAAGACCAGCGCAAACATGTAGTAGCGGATATTGAATTGAATCCAGGCCCCGCCAATGGGCTCCATACCGGATTCATAGGTGAGCTGGCGCTCGCCGGCACGGCTTTTTGGCGCCACCAATTTGTTGGTGATCAGCGCCAAGGCAGGCACTGCAGCCGCAATCAGCAGAAACCCCAGAAAGGCGTCGTAGCCGGGCAGGGCAAACATGGAGGTCCCCGTAGACCGAGCCAGTCTGGCATTCACCGCCTGGAGTTGTCGTCGATAGAGTCGATTGGCCCAGCAACACAGCGGTGAGCGACGAACAACAGTCCGTCCAGCCGGTCGAAACCACCGAAGCGGTGGAACCAGCGGTTGAGACCGCTCCGGAGAGCGACCCACGGACCCACCGTTTCGAATGTCGCAGCTGCGGCTACGTCTATGACCCCGACGAAGGGGTCAAGAAGGTTGGGATCGAACCCGGCACGGCCTTCGAGGATCTCGACGCAATGGCCTTCCGCTGCCCGGTCTGCCGCAGCAAGGTGGCCGCCTTCCGCGACATCGGTCCGCGCGCCAAGGCCAGCGGTTTCGATGAGAACCTCGATTTCGGCCTTGGGGTGAACCGGATGACCCCCGGGCAGAAGAATGTTCTGATCTTCGGCAGCCTTGCCCTCGGCTTCGCCTTTTTCCTGTCCCTTTATTCCCTGCGCTGAGGCCCACCCATGAAACGCCTGTTGAACACTGTCAGCCAGCTTTTGCTGGTGCTTGTGCTGGGGGTGAGCCTCAGCGGCTGCGTCACCACCCACGTGCCCACGGCCAGCACGAGTCCGTGGCAGGCCATGGATCTCGACACCCAGGCCAACCCGCTGGATGTTGCCTTCACCGACAGCCGCCACGGCTACCTGGTGGGCAGCAACCGGATGATCCGGGAAACCAACGACGGGGGTGCCCATTGGAATGAGCGCAGCCTTGATCTGCCCGATGAAGAGAACTTCCGTCTGATCAGCATCGACTTCAATGGCGATGAAGGCTGGATCGCCGGTCAACCCGGGTTACTGATGCACAGCGACGACGGCGGCCAGAACTGGACCCGCCTGTTCCTCGACACCAAATTGCCCGGCGAGCCCTACCTGATCACAGCGTTGGGCAGCCATTCCGCAGAGCTCGCCACCAACGTGGGCGCGGTTTACGAGACCCATAACGACGGCAGTAGCTGGGAAGCCAAGGTGACCGATGCGGCGGGTGCGGTGCGGGATCTGCGTCGCAGCAAGGACGGCAGCTACGTGAGCGTGAGTGGCCTCGGCAACTTCTACGCCACATGGGAACCGGGTGATTCCGTCTGGCAGGTGCACCAACGCGTGAGCAGCCAGCGGCTGCAAAGCATCGGCTTCCAACCCGACGGCAATCTCTGGATGGTGGCCCGCGGCGCACAAATCCGCCTTAACGATGAGCCAGGCAACTTCGACAGCTGGAGCAAAGCCATCATCCCGATCACCAACGGCTACGGCTACATGGATCTGGCCTGGGATGACGACGGCGCCATCTGGGCCGGCGGTGGCAACGGCACCCTGCTGGTGAGCCGGGACGGCGGTGACAGCTGGGAGAACGACCCCGTCGGGGACCGTCAACCCAGCAACTTCACCCGCATGGTCTTCGACGGAGAGCACGCCTTTGTGCTGGGTGAGCGGGGCAACCTGCTGCGTTGGGTGGGCAACGCTGTGTAACTGCGGCAACGCCTCAGCCTCAGCTCACCTGAGCCACCTCCTAAGATCATCTTCCTGACACGCCCAACGCCATGGCCGCCGGCTCAACAGGAGAACGCCCGTTCTTCGAAATCATCACGAGCATCCGTTACTGGGTGATTCACGCCGTGACACTGCCTTCCATCTTTTTGGCAGGGTTCCTGTTCGTGTCCACCGGCCTGGCCTACGACGCCTTCGGAACACCTCGTCCCGACGCCTATTTCCAGGCTTCGGAAAGCAAAGCTCCTGTGGTAAGCCAGCGCTACGAGGGCAAATCAGAACTCGACATCCGTCTGAAATAAGCCATGACTCAAGCTCCTCCTGTCGCCACAACGCCACGCAATTACCCGATCTTCACGGTGCGTTGGCTGGCGTTGCACACCCTCGGCATCCCGACGGTGTTTTTCCTGGGCGCCCTTGCCGCGATGCAGTTCATCCGCCGCTGATCCGAACCATGGAACGCAATCCCAATCCCAACAACCTGCCGGTTGAGCTCAACCGCACCAGCCTGTATCTCGGTCTGCTGTTTGTCTTCGTGACCGGCGTGCTCATGTCCAGCTACTTCTTCAACTGAGGATTATTCGATGAGCGGAAAAAAATCTCCCTATCCCGACGGTCGAATTCCCGATCGCAATCCCGATGGCACACCGGCTGTTCCCTGGAGAAGCCGCTGGACCGAAGGCGTCCTTCCCCTCTGGCTGGTGGCCACTGCAGGTGGAATGGCCGTTCTGTTCGTTGTGGGTCTGTTCTTCTATGGCTCCTACACCGGTGTCGGTTCCGCCTGATCGAAAACCACTTACGAAATAAAAAAACCCACTGGTCTCTGTCCAGCGGGCTTTTTTAATGCAGCAACGCTGCGACGACTGCAGCCTGACGGCAAGCGATCAGACGCCGTAAAAGGAGCGATACCAATCGGCGAAACGCTGCACGCCAGTTTCGATCGGCGTTGAGGGCTTGAAGCCCACCCACTCCTCCAGAGCTGCGGTATTGGCTGCAGTGGCCACCACATCGCCCGACTGCATGGGCTGGAAATCCTTCATGGCTTCGCAACCCAGGGCCTCCTCCATCACCTCGATGAAGCGCAGCAAAGGCGTGGGCTGGCTGTTGCCGATGTTGAACACCCGGTGCGGTGCCGCGGCCGTGGCGGGATCAGGGGCCAGGGGGTCGAAGTCGGGGTTTGCGGTGGCTGGTTTATCGCAACAGCGCAGCACCCCCTCCACGATGTCGTCGATGTAGGTGAAGTCGCGCTGCATCTGGCCGTGGTTGAACACCCGTATCGGGTTCCCCGCCAGGATCGCTTTGGCGAACAACATCGGTGCCATGTCGGGCCGGCCCCAGGGGCCATACACGGTGAAAAAGCGCAGGCCCGTGGCCGGCAGCCCATAGAGATGGCTGTAGGTGTGGGCCATCAATTCGTTGGCCTTCTTGCTGGCGGCATAGAGGCTCACTGGGTGATTCACCGGTTGGCGCTCATCGAAGGGCAGATTGCGGTTTCCGCCGTACACCGAACTGCTCGAGGCATAGACAAGGTTTTCAGTGCCGTGGTGGCGGCAACCTTCCAGCAGATGGCCAAAGCCCACAAGATTGCTCTGGATGTAAGCCGCCGGATTCTCCAGGGAGTAACGGACCCCGGCCTGAGCCGCCAAGTTGACCACCACTGTCGGCTTCTCGGCAGCAAACAACGCCATCAGGTCATCGCCGTCCTCCAAGGCCATTTCCACAAAGCGCCAAGCACCCTCCCTGGCGACCGCCTGGATCTGACGCAACCTCGCCTGCTTGAGAGACGGGTCGTAGTAATCGTTGAGATTATCGAGGCCGACAACCCGATCTCCGCGCTGCAACAGGCGGATCGACAGGGCTGCACCGATGAATCCAGCGGCACCCGTTACCAGAATGGTGCATGTCACGATGCTCCGTTGCCGATACGCCAGAGGGTCAAGCCGGCCGCACGAATCTCTTCCGGATTGACCACAGAACGTGCATCAAACACCCAAGCAGGGCGTCGCATCCGCTGCGCCAGATCACGCCAGTTCAAAGCCTTGTAGTGCTCCCACTCCGTGAGAATCAACACCGCATCAGCACCAGCCACAGCCTCCTCAACGCTCCCCGCACTCCACCAGCTGCCCTGACCACTCAAGGCCTGCGCCGTTGGCCCTGTTTCTGAATCCGGTGCTATCGAGTCCAACTTAAGATCCCGATAGATCTGAGAGGGCTCAACCTTGGGATCATGAATGGCCAACTGAGCGCCTTCTTCCAGAAGATCTGAAGCGATCCGAATCGCAGGAGCTTCACGGGTGTCGTTCGTATCGGCTTTAAATGCAAAACCGAGAATCGCCAACCGCTTCCCGGTCACCGTGCCAAACAACCGCTGCACGATCAGCCTGGCGATCCGATGCTGCTGCCAGGTGTTGAGCGCAACGACGCTCTCCCAGTAATCGGCCACCTCGGGCAAGCCGAAGTGACGGCAGAGGTACACCAGGTTGAGGATGTCTTTCTGAAAACAACTACCACCGAAACCGGGGCCTGACTGCAGAAATTTCGGTCCAATCCGACTGTCGGTTCCAATCGCCCGGGCCACCTCCTGCACATCAGCCCCCGTGGACTCACAAAGTGCGGCGACGGAATTGATCGAGCTGATCCTCTGGGCCAGAAATGCATTGGCAGTGAGCTTGGAGAGCTCACTGCTCCACAAATTGGTGCGGAGAATCTTGTCCTTCGCCACCCACTGCCCGTAGATGCCGGCGAGGGCATCGATCGATGTATCGTCCTCCCCACCGATCAACACACGGTCTGGATTCTCCAGATCAGAAATCGCGGTGCCTTCAGCCAGAAATTCCGGATTGGAGAGCACCGCAAAGGTTCGGGGCTCTTCACCATTCTCAACGGGCTCTTGAGCTGCCTCGAGAATGGTGCGGATTGCTTCGGCCGTGCGCACCGGCAACGTGCTTTTTTCCACCACGATGGTGTGACCACTGGAGGCCTTGGCTACCTGACGGGCACAGGCCTCGACCCAACGCAGATCACTGGCCTGACCGGCACCAAGACCCTTCACCTTGGTGGGCGTGTTCACCGAAATGAACACCATGTCGGCGGCAGCAATCGCACCATCCACATCGGTCGAGAAGTGGAGGTTGCGGCCCCGCGCTCGAGCCACCACTGCATCCAACCCGGGCTCGTAAACAGGCAACCGGCTCAGGTCTGCATCATTCCAAGCCGCAATGCGGTGATCATTCAGATCGACAACCGTGACCTGAACGTCAGGACAGCGGTCGGCAATTACCGCCATGGTCGGACCGCCAACGTAGCCGGCACCCATGCAACAGATGCGTTGAACGGTCATGCCCGGACTCCCTGAGTTTGCGTGGCCTGCTGGTCGAGGACCTTGCGGAACCATTCGATCGTGGGAATCAGACCGTTTTCCAATGAAACGGTCGGGCTCCAACTGAGTTCCCGCTGCGCCAGATCAATCACAGGCTGTCGCTGCAGCGGATCATCTGCAGGCAGAGGTTTCTCGATCAGCGGAAGGTCCGGATTGATGCGCGCACGGACAAGCTCGGCCAGCTGCCGAATTGTGAATTCACCGGGGTTGCCGATGTTCATCGGACCGGTGTGAGACCCATCCATCAAGCGAATCATTCCCTCCACAAGGTCATCCACAAAGCAGAAGGAACGGGTCTGCGAACCATCGCCGTACAAGGTCAGCGGCTCTCCCTTGAGCGCCTGAACAATGAAGTTGCTGACCACACGGCCATCATCAGGAAGCATCCGAGGGCCGTAAGTGTTGAAAATCCGCATTACCCGGATTTCCACGTCATGCATCCGCTGGTAGTCAAAACACAGTGTTTCAGCGATGCGCTTGCCCTCGTCATAACAACTGCGGATTCCGATAGTGTTCACGCAACCGCGGTAGCTCTCCGGCTGTGGATGCACCTCCGGATCGCCATACACCTCGCTCGTACTGGCCAGGAGCAGCCGAGCACCCACACGGCGTGCCAGCCCCAACATGTTGTAAGTGCCGAGAAAGCTGGTCTTGGCAGTTTTGATCGGATTGAACTGGTAATGAACGGGCGATGCCGGGCATGCCAGGTGCCAAATGCGATCACATTCCAAACGGATCGGATCGGTAACGTCGTGCCGGATCAGTTCAAACCTGGGATGACCGATCCACTGGCTGATGTTGCTTTTGCGGCCAGTGAAATAGTTGTCAAGGCAAATCACTTCCTGCCTGGCCTGCATCAGGCGATCAACCAGATGTGAGCCGACAAAGCCAGCCCCTCCAGTCACCAGGTTGATCAACGCCCAATCCCCGAACGTCCGAAAAATTACCACGCATGTCTTTGTTCCGTTCCCTTACAGGGACTTGAGAATCGCCACAAGTGCTTCCCGGTCATCGAGCCGGATGCAACGCTCCTCTCCAGACTGCTGAAGTGGCTTTAAACGCAGTTCACCCCGCTCCGCCTCATCATCGCCAAGCACCAGGGCCCAGCGAGCTCCACGGCGGTGTGCACGTTTGAACTGCTTCCCGAAGGCTGAACCCGAGTCATCAAGGACCACCACCAGACCGTTGCCCCGCAAATCGCGTGCCAGCGCCAGAGCGGCAGCCGAAGCCTGCACGCCACGATTGACAATGAAGACATCAGGTAGCGAGGCAGCCACTAGGCCAGCCGCCCTGCCTTCGGGGTCAACCTCAGCCGAGGCTTCAAGCACCAGGAGCAGCCTTTCCATTCCCAAGGCCCAACCGATGGCGGGCGTCGTTGCCCCGCCGAGTTGCGCGATCAAGCCGTCGTAGCGACCACCACCGCAGACGGTGGCCTGAGCACCCAACCGATCGCTGGTGATCTCAAAGGCGGTGTGGCTGTAATAGTCCAGGCCCCGCACCAGTCGGGGGTTCAATCGGAAAGGGATCTCCAGGGCAGTCAAGCCCTGCTGCACCGCTTCAAAGCGCTGACGGCTCTCAGGGCTGAGGGCATCGGCCAGGGTTGGCGCATCCTTCAGCAGAGCCTGCGTGTCTTTGTTCTTCGAGTCCAGGATGCGCAGAGGATTGGTACTGAGCCGGGCCTGGGAATCGGGATCGAGAGCCTCAGACCGCTGCTCCAGCCAATGCACCAGCGCCGCTCGGTAGGCCTGGCGATCCTCTGATGACCCGAGGCTGTTGAGTTCCAGCTCCAGGCCACCCACCCCGAGGCGAGCCAACAAATCCCAGGCAAGAGCAATCACCTCAACGTCGCTGCGGGCGCTTTCCGCGCCAAGCCACTCCACCCCGATCTGATGAAACTGTCGCTGCCGACCAGCCTGAGGCCGCTCGTAGCGAAACATCGGACCGGCGTACCAAAGCTTCTGCGCACCTTGGCTCAGCAGTCCATGTTGGAGTGCAGCCCGCACCACCGAGGCCGTGCCCTCCGGCCGCAGCGTGCAGGAGCGATCGCCGCGATCCTGAAAGCTATACATCTCCTTACCCACCACATCGGTGGCTGCACCGATGCCACGGCAGAACAGGTCCGTCGTCTCCAGAAGCGGCGTCCGAATCTCACCAAACCCAGAACGCTGGAAATGCTCCCGCGCCACAGCCTCCACCGCTTGCCAGCGCTGAAGCGCCTCCGGCAGCAGATCCACCATGCCCCTGAGGCTCTGGAGCTGACTCACGTACGGGATTCAAGTACAGCGACTCAGTCTGCCCGCTGGCGGCAGTTGCTTCAAAATCAGACCGTGTTGTGAATCCTGCAAAAGATGGGCAGCCGCGTTTTGGTCACAGGCGGCGCCGGTTTCATCGGCAGCCACACCTGCCTCGTTCTGCTCGAGGCCGGTTACGACCTGCTGATCCTGGACAACTTTGCCAACAGCTCTCCAGAAGCCCTAACCAG
Source organism: Synechococcus sp. N19 (assembly GCF_900474045.1). Lineage (NCBI taxonomy): Bacteria > Bacillati > Cyanobacteriota > Cyanophyceae > Synechococcales > Synechococcaceae > Synechococcus > Synechococcus sp. N19. The sequence goes on along the minus strand of NZ_UCNR01000007.1, from coordinate 69,078 downwards.
GGTGGCCGCTGTCACCAACGTTGCTCTAGGCAGCCAACGGCTGCAGATCCAGCGAGGGGACATCCGCGATCCCATCACCCTCGATGGGCTCTTTTCAGCGGCTGCCGCCAACGGTCGTCCCTTTGATGCCGTTGTCCATTTCGCCGGTCTCAAAGCGGTTGGCGAATCTATTGAAAAGCCGCTTCTCTACTGGGATATAAATGTCGCGGGCTCACGAACTCTGCTCGCGGCCATGGATGCCCATGCCTGCCGCACCCTTGTCTTCAGCAGCAGCGCCACCGTCTACGGATACCCCGTAACCGTTCCGATCCCTGAATCGGCACCCATCCAACCCAACAACCCATACGGCTTTTCTAAAGCCGCTGTTGAGCAGATGCTCACGGATCTCAACAGCAGCGCTCCAAACACTTGGCGCATCGCATCCCTCCGATACTTCAACCCCGTGGGCGCCCATCCCAGCGGTCGCATCGGAGAAGACCCTCTGGGAATCCCCAACAACCTCTTTCCTTTCGTGACCCAAGTCGCTGTCGGCCGCCGTGATCAGCTCCGGGTATTCGGCAGCGACTGGCCAACCCATGACGGCACGGGCGTTCGCGATTACATCCACGTAATGGATCTGGCAGAAGGCCACAAAGCCGCCCTCACCACCCTGCTCAATCAGGGGCCACAGCACCTCACCTGCAACCTCGGCAGCGGCGATGGGGTCAGTGTTCTTGACGTGATCAACGCCTTCTCCGCCGCCAGCGGACAAGACATTCCCTATGCCCTCGTCGACCGACGGCCTGGCGATGCCGCCGTCACCGTCGCCGATCCCTCACACGCCGCTGACATTCTCCAGTGGCGAACGAAGCGAACGCTCGGCGACATCTGCCGCGATGGTTGGGCCTGGCAGCAGGCCAATCCCATGGGCTACCGACAATCCGCATGACGACCGGCGAGACACTGCTATTAGCCGGCGGCGGCCACAGCCATTCACTACTGCTCAAACGCTGGGCGATGCAGCCGGAGCGACGCCCAGTGCAGAGCATCACCCTGGTCAACCGCTCCAGCACAGCCCTGTATTCCGGCATGGTGCCGGGCCTGATCGCCGGCATCTACCAACGCGACGAGCTCGCCATCGACCTGCGTCAGCTCTGTGACAGGGCCGGGGTCGCCTTTGTTGAAGCGGAAATCACCGGATTAGACGCCGAACAGAACTGTCTGCACCTGCGTGACCGTCCTGCGCTCCACTTCAACTGGCTGAGCCTGGATGTGGGAGCGGTGAGTCGACCGAACAGCAGGGGGATTCCGATCAAGCCATTGGAAGCCGCACTCGCCTTCCTCGAAAGCGAAGACCCAAGCGATCCCAGGCCACTGCGGGTGATCGGAGCGGGAGCAGCCGGCCTGGAAGTCGTCCTGGCGCTGCGGCGCCGCTGGCCGCAGCGGGCGCTGCAGCTGCAACAGCGCATGGGACAGCTAGATCCAGCCGTCCAACACGTGCTGCGAAAGGCCAATATCGCCGTCACCGACGACGACAGTTACCACAACGGACCCAGCCTGCTCTGCACGGGAAGCCAGGGCCCCGCCTGGCTGGCGACGACTGGTCTGCCCTTAACTCCCGATGGCCGGGTCCGCACCGATCGCCACCTCAGGGTCGAAGGCCATCCATGCCTGTTCGCCAGCGGCGACTGTGCCGTGATTAGCGCATCACCCCGGCCGGCGTCTGGGGTGTGGGCGGTGCGCGCCGGACGCCCCTTGGCCATCAATCTGGAAGCGGCCTGCAAGGGGCACCCCCTGCGGCCCTGGCATCCCCAGCGCAAGGCGCTGCAGCTCATCGGCAGTCATCAAGATGCCGCCTGGGCACGTTGGGGCGGCTGGCGACTGGGGCCATCCCGCCTGCTTTGGCACCTGAAGCAACGCATTGATCGGGCCTTCATGACTGGATTTCTGCAGCCAGCAGCGATGGCCGATGCAGCACCGATGGCCTGCCGGGGCTGCGCGGCCAAGTTGCCGGCCCAACCCCTGGCAGCAGCACTGGAGCGGGTGGGGCTTAGCGGACAGCCCGAAGACGCTGCCCATCTCGCTGGGCATCCAGGACTCCTGCAGAGCACGGATGGCTTTCCGGCCCTGGTGAGTGACCCCTGGCTCAACGGACGTCTGACGGCCCTGCACGCCTGCTCTGATCTCTGGGCCTGCGGTGCCCCGGTCTCCAGCGTCATGGCAACGGTCACGCTGCCGATGGTTTCAGCCGACGAACAGCAGGAGCTGCTGGTGCAGACCCTGTCGGGCATCCGCTCGGTTCTGGATGAACAGTGCGCCGAGCTGATCGGTGGACACACGATGGAATCCCGCAGCGCCTCACCGCTGCCGACCAGCCTCGGGGTGCAGATCACCCTCACGGTGAACGGCAACAGCCCCCAATTGCCCTGGCTGAAAACAGGACTGCGCCCAGGAGATGCCCTGCTGATCAGTCGCCCCCTGGGCACCGGGGTGCTGTTTGCAGGGGCCATGAGTGGCGCCACAAGGGCGGCTGATCTGGATACTGCACTGCAGACCATGGCCTGCAGCCAGCACACGCTGCTTGACCAGATCGAGCCGATCCGCGGGGGCATTCACGCCTGCACCGACATCACCGGTTTCGGCCTGCTTGGGCATCTGGGCGAAATGCTCCAGAACAGTCCAGGACTGACCATCGAACTGGAGGGTTCTGCCATCCCGGCATACCCCGGTGCACTTGCGCTGTTCGAACGCGGCATCTCCAGCACGCTGGCCCCCTCGAACCGTGCTGCCTGGCGATGGCTCGAAGGTCCGGTTCAGCTAAGAGACCACGCGTCCCCGGCCTTGCTCGAACTGCTGGTGGACCCACAGACCTGTGGCCCCTTGCTGCTGGCCTGCACCAGCAAAGCCGCCGCTCAACTCACTCGGAACGGCCCATGGCTTCAAATCGGCAACGCAACAGCCGCGCATGACTGAGGTCGTTTGCACGTTGGTCACAGTTGTAACCCCCCTGCACAACTTGTGATTGCAGGGGTTTGAGCTTGCGCTCCATAGCCTGTGAAGGTCCACTGCTGGCCAGCCAGAGCTCCGAAGGCAACGGCGGCGCGGCCAGACGTTTCTCCAGATCGTCAGCATCACCCCAGGGCACGGGATCCGATGGGATCCGCCCCATGGCAACTTCCATTCGATCGCTGAGATTGAGCAAACGGGCCCGCGGGCCATAACGCTCCACGAGGCCACCGGTGCGCTGGCTGATCAGACGGAACTGATCCTGTTCACGCACTCCCCCCAGAGCGGGATCCAGTTCGGCAAAACCCGGCCCCCACCAACTGGCCAACAACACGCCCAGCACCCCAACGGCACAGCCGCGGCCAAGGCGATTGAGGTTCAGAGCACCGAACTGAACCGCCAGAACAGGAAGCACACAGCCGGCACCAGCACCACGAAATAACGGCTGAAGGCCATCGGCTTCACGAACGACACCAGCACAACTCCAACCACCATCAACAGGGACAGGGTCAAGCCGCTTCGATCCAGGACACCAGTCTCAGGCCAAGAAAAACCAGTGCAGCCCTCCCCAACGCTATAGAGCTCATCACTCCACAAGGGTGTGGCATCAATCAAAAAAAGGCTTGAAGTGCAAAGGCACTTCAAATCAAAGAGGGGAGAAATAGCCACCTGTTGTTCATCACGACTTGTCCTGAGCCTCACGGCGAAGCCTGTTCAACTCCTGTCCCAAAGCAGGACCAGAGCTCCAGCCAGAGGCCAGGAGCTGACGAGCGGTCTTCGGCGATTTGATCTTCCGCCAGCGCCCCCACCAGCGCAAAAGAGGCTTCCATTGAACGGGCATCAGACAGATCAGCAGAGCGACGCTTTCAGCCTTCGCACCACGCTCCTCCAGGGCCTCTGACCAAACCGACGGGAGCGACGACACCCTTGGGCCATCCGCGAGAAGCCATTGCTTCAAATCCAGCATCTGGTGTAACCACTGCTGCTGCTGACCCGGAAGCTGAAGTCGCTGCGCAACGCGCAACGGATGGCTGGTACCGGACACCAAAGCCAACATAAGGGGAAGCTCCAGCCGCTGAGCCCAGTGCAGACGCCGCATCAGTAGCGGATCGCCCTGCAGGCTCGGATCAATCAGCGACAAAGCCTGCCATTGCTGCAGACAAGAGATGGCCTGTTCCCAAGGTTCATGCTGGAACAAACGGTCGAGTTCCATCCTCAGACGGGTCGAGAGCGCCGGTGGGGCCGCCGTAGCTGAAGCGCTGGTGGACCAAGCCCAGGGCCAAGCCTGAATGGTTTGGGTGATTTGATCCTCCGTTTGTTCATCCAACGTGAAGCCCAGTCGAGCGGCATAGCGCGCTGCCCTGATCACGCGCGTGGGGTCATCCCGAATGCTGTGGTCATGCAGCAGTGTCAATTGCTTGTCGGTCAACCCGCGTTGACCCGAATGGGAATCAACCAACTGCTCCGCCATGAGATCAATGGCCATGGCATTGATCGTGAAATCCCGCCGGAGAAGATCCTGCTGCAACGTGCCGGGTTCCACCTTGGGATTCTGAGCGGGAACCGGGTAGATCTCCCGCCGGGCTGATGCCAAATCAACGGGGATTCCATCGAAGCGCAGTGCAACTGTCCCGTAAGCCCCGTAATGCTGCACATCCGTGACCCGTTGCGAACCACAGCGCTGCAACAGCGCGTCAGTGAGGGCCAGAGCATCCCCCTCAACAACCCAATCCAGATCGGGAACACCGGCCCATGGAACACCATGCAGCTGATGCAGCAACAGGTCTCGGACCACGCCACCCACGAGGGCCAGCCGCGTCACTCCTGCGTCTTGAGCAGCACCACGAAACTCAGACGCTAACGATGGCGGCACACCCGGCAGATCCAATGCGTGGTGCTTCGGTCGGCAGCTCAATCATCACGCATCTGCATGGGATTGACCGCTTGCGATCAATCGCCTCAACCAACAGGCTCGATTGGGGCGAGGCGCGGATCAAGGATCTTGGGGCCCATCCCTACGAACTTGACCGCGATAGACACCTTTTCGCCACTACCGAAGGTATGGGTGATCTCGCCAACACCGAAGCTGGCATGCAACACCTGGTCACCCACCTGCCAGCTCCGACCGGGAGCTGGCCCTGCCTGACGTCGCCGCACCGCATTCGCGGGGGCCGATGACGGTTTGTCCCGATCCACACGGGTGAGCCGTTCCAGGCGCCGCTCGCGCCGAAGCGCTGCACCACCACTCTGGGGAATGTCCCCCTGCACCAGGGCCTCCGGCAGCTCCGAAAGAAACACCGACGGAACCGCCGCCTCACGCATGCCACCCCAAAGACGCCGCTCACTGGCATGGGATAGGAACAAACGCTCCTTCGCCCGGGTGATGCCCACATAGCAAAGACGTCGTTCTTCCTCCAGTGATGCCGGATCGTCGAGGGAGCGATAGCTGGGGAAGAGTCCCTGCTCCAAACCCACCAGGCAGACCACAGGAAATTCCAATCCCTTGCTGCTGTGCAGTGTCATCAAGGTGACACGGTCCGCAGCGGTGTCCTTGCTGTCGGCATCACTGGAGAGTGCAGCACTGGCCAGGAATCCCTCCAGATCTCCCTCCTCGTTCTCCTCCTGGTACTGAAGAGCGGCGTTCACCAATTCCTGCAGGTTGCGACGCCGTTCCTCGGCCTCATCGGTGCCATCAGCGATCAGCTCGCTGACATAACCGCTTTTCTCCATCACCTGCTGAATCAGTTCTGAGGGAGCCACCTCACGGCTGCGCGACTGGAGATCGTTCACCAGATCGCAGAACTGCAGCAGCCCCTTGGCGGAACGACCGCCCAGGGAACGTACCGCTTCAGGGTCACTCACCACATCCCACAGCGGAATGCCCAGTTGATTGGCCGCATCGGTGAGCCGCTGGATCGTGGTCTTGCCGATACCGCGCTTGGGCACATTGATCACCCGCAGCAGGCTGACGGTGTCCGCCGGATTGATCAGGAGCCGGAGATATGCCAGAAGATCCTTGATCTCACGCCGGTCGTAGAAGCGCAGTCCCCCGACCACGATGTAAGGAATTCCCCAACGCACCAGCGATTCCTCGATCGCACGGGACTGGGCATTGGTGCGATAAAGCACGGCCATGTCACCCCAACTGAGCTCGGGATTGGCCGCTTCCATCGTGCGCAACCGGTGCACCACGGCTTCCGCTTCAGCGATTTCGTCATCGCAGCGGGTGAGAGAGATCAATTCCCCCTCACCACGTGTGGGTCGCAACACCTTGTCGATCCGTTCGCTGTTGTTGGAAATCAGCGCGTTGGCCGCTTCAAGGATCGTGGCGGTGGAGCGGTAATTCTCCTCCAGCTTCACCATCGTGCGCGTGGCCTCATCCGGAGCCTGATCACCGAAATCGTCCTGAAAACCCATCAGGATCGTGAAATCTGCAGCCCGGAAGCTGTAGATGCTCTGGTCGGCGTCACCCACTACAAACACAGAACGCCCGGCCCAATCGTCGTAATCCTGCGGATCCTTGCCATCGGTCACCAGCAGCTTGATCAGGTCGTACTGGGTGCGATTGGTGTCCTGATACTCATCAACCAGAACATGACGGAAGCGGCGGTGCCAGTAGCTGCGCACCTGCTCGTTTTGCTGCAAAAGCTGTACAGGGAGGAGCAGCAAATCGTCAAAATCGAGGGCATTGTTGGCAGCAAGCGCCTTTCGATAACGCCGGTAAACATCAGCCGTGAGCTTGCCCCGCTGTCCATCGGCATTGGCCTCGAGCTGATCGGGCAGCCAGCCCTGGTTTTTGGCGTTACTGATGGCCCAACGGGTCTTCTTGGGATCGAAGCGCTTCGGATCAAGCTGCAATTCCTGGGTGACGATTTCCTTGACTAGGCTCTGGGCATCCGCTTCGTCATAAATAGAGAACTGCTTGGTCCAGGTGAGCCCTTCGGCGTCCTTGAACTTATCGATGTCGTAACGCAGCATTCGCGCGAATAACGCGTGAAAGGTGCCGATCCATAATTCTTTGGTCACCTCGCGGTAGATGCGCGAGCGCAACTGACGCTGCTCCACCGGCGGCAGAGTGCTCCAGGGTTGGCCAAATTGCCCCTGCGCAAGCCTCTGAGACAGAAGCAACTCGAGCCGCTCCTTCATCTCCCGAGCGGCTTTGTTGGTGAAAGTAACAGCCAAAATCTGCGCCGGATCTGCACCGTGCTCACCAATTAGGTGGGCGATGCGATGGGTGAGAGCCCTCGTCTTGCCGCTGCCGGCTCCGGCAACAACCAACATGGGGCCTTGATAGTGATCGACAGCCCTGCGCTGGGCATCATTAAGGCCATCCAGGAAGCTCATAGTGACTTATTGTAGGCATAGTGCGCAGTGATGATCGACAACTGCAAAACAAATTTTGTCGCGACCTTGGAATCCATATGAAAGCTCACATTTCCAGACCAGACACACGCAGGCTAATAAATAGATTCACTGAACGGTTGCAACAATCCACAAGACACCCAAGAACGCCTTAAAGACATCCAAAAAAGATGCAATATAACAGTTCACATCAAAAATTTAATCATACTAATTAGGCAACAAATTCACTTTCAAACCACGTACTCCCCATAACCATGGGGCCAATGAATTAGGCTTGGACCATCCATAGCCCTAAACGATGGCTCCCAAGAAGCCTGCAGGCAGAGTCGATTTGTCATTAGTAATATGCACATATGGCAGAACAAAGCAATTGGCAGAGGTTATTCAATCAATTAGATGTCAATCAGTGGCGCCAAAAGAAATTATAATCGTAGACCAAAATCCGCCCGGATTCCTAGACAACTTACTAGAAGATTGCGCAGGCAAGCTAAATATTGTTCATAAAAGAGTCTCATTCACTGGAGCCTCAAAAGCAAGAAATTTTGGAGCAAGCATCGCCACAAGTGATCTAATTGCATTCCCCGACGACGATTGCACTTACAGAGAAGATACAATAAAAAATGTCATACGCGCATTCGAACGAGATGACGAACTTGGAGTATTAATAGCAGGAAAAGACGAAATTTTAAATGCTACCCCTAAAGTCAATCAGGCGGAAAATGCAATGATAGAAATACATACAATATTGGATCTATTCAGGGCCAAGGCGGAAACATCCAATATTTTTGCACGGAAAAAAGTATTAAGCAAATTAGAATATATTTTTGATGTCAACATCGGCCCAGGGGAAGTCACAGAATGGGCCTCAAATGAAGAAACAGATTTACTGGTAAGACTGCTACAAAAGAATGTACTCATAGCGAAAGACGAAACAATCAGAATTATTCATCATTCTTGCCAGGGCTCACTAAAGAAAACGCTGCAGTACGGGATGGGCAGATATGAACTAATCAAAAGAAATAATCTTGGTATTTTTATCTACTTTATAAATCTTTTGCAACCAATTGCGCGACTCATTCTTAAGCCAAGACTCAAGTATATTCCAACATGCTTTATGACGATAATCGGAAGATCTGGTCTAATTAATACTTTGATTTCTGTCTGGAAAACAAAAAACTTAGCCAGAACAAGGTAAATAATTACCAATCAACTTTCCCTTCCCGCAACAAGTCCAAGAATAAGCCAAAAAGCAGGATACTCGCCCAAGTGACCATTGTGCATGGAGTATATTATTACTTGAGAGGCCAAGAAAGAGAGGGAAAGATGCAAAAAATTCATGCGCTTAAAACCAAAGATTTTGGTTATTGGAATTAAAAAGCAAGTTAACAATGGTAGAGTCAACAATAAGCCTCCAATAGCCAAGGATTCAAAAATATAATTATGAGGGAAGTAAATACCCTGCTCAATCTCAAGACTTCCCAGCGATGACTGTATGTTGAACCCAACGCCGTAAAGTGGACTTGTTAAAAATTCACTTAAGCAAACTTTCCAGAACTCAATTCTTGTAAAAACCGTATCCCACAGTCTACTAGTAAGAATTTTGTCAAGCAAAAGATCAGAACTAGATAGGACAAAAACAACGAGTATTCCAAAAGAAAAGGCTGTCAGGAGACTAGGAGCTGAAAAAGAAAATCGGGAAGATGAAGACCCCTTTGCAGACCATATACCAAACAACGAAATAATGATCATTGCCAAAATTGCGCCCCGCGTAGCACTAAAAATTACAATAAAAGAACCAATTGCTATTCCAAGGAACGACACATACTTAGAATAGGAATAAGGATTCAAATAATAGTCTCTTACAATAAGGCTGGACAAACTCAGCAAGACGAGAGAACAGCCAGCATTGGCAGCAGTAATTGCATTTAAATGGTCTAAATAAAAACCACCTTGTTCAAATCCTGGATTAAGCGCAAAGCAAATAACCGAAATGCCAAGTAAAGCAACACCAAACTCAATTGCTTTGTACAAAACTCTTCCAAGATTGATGAATGGCGCGAAGAGACAGGCGGCCACACCACTAACCAATGAACTACCCAAACCCCATGCCAAAAGTTCCCAAAGGGGAACAGATAGGTTAACTTTCGCTAGGAACACATCACAAAAAAGCCTGATCGTATACAGAGTCCAAAAAACTACAATTACAATAATCCATGATTTGATTGCAATCGAAAAAAATTTTTTCTGAAAAAAGAAAAATAGAATATAACAGGCATTTATAAGCATTAAGCACAGACGAAAAGCAAGCATCACCGAACGGTTGTCTAAAGACAATACGTTGGCGAGAGAAGAAAAGAATACTTGACCAAAAAGAGCAAACGAAAGCACTAAAGCTGCAATCTCTACAGAATTTTTTCGCGTAAACTGTAAAATTCTTTCCATGATATACATCACGTATAAGTAATATGCTGCAAAGCAAATGCCAAGTTAATGCTTGGCACAAGATTGCAAGTTAATCATTTGCCTAAAGCTCGATGAACGCTCTTTAAGCTCATCAAAGTTACCACTTGCAACAATTTTACCCGCATCAAACTCATATATACGATCACATTTCTGAATAGTAGAAAGACGATGCGCAATAACTAAAGTAGTACATCTTCTTCCGATGATCTCTAGAGACTGTATAACTTCCGATTCAGTTTTATTGTCTAAAGCGCTTGTAGCTTCGTCTAGTATTAAAAACTTTGCAGACCTATAAAAGGCTCTTGCTAGAGCTAGTCTTTGACGTTGTCCTCCTGACAAGCTAATACCATTATCACCAATGGGTGTGTGCAAACCGTAAGGAAGATCGGATACCACTACATCTAATTGTGCGGCTTCAAGCGCATCCCAAACCTTATCCTCGTCGACATTATTTAAACTAACACCAAAAGCGACATTAGAGATAATAGAGTCAGACAACAAATTTATAGACTGAGGGACTTGAGCACAACATAAATGCCAAGAAGTTGTTTCATCGACTAAAACAGGAATGCCATCGAGAATCAAATCTCCTCGTTGTGGAGTTAGCAGTGAAAGCAAAACATTTGCAGCTGTCGTTTTTCCACTACCTGTAGGACCTACAAATGCCACACGAGATCCCACTGGAATGCTTAGTGACACACTATCCAGTGCATTCTTAGTTGCATCTGGATATCTATAGGTAACGTTCTGAAGGCCTATTGATCTAAGAGGGAAAATTCCTTCCGGAGTCCTATTAAGAGGCAGAGTAGAGGCTTGAATATTGACAGTATTCTCAAGCAATGATGTTATGTTCATAATCTCTGGCAACCCTCCTCTCAAAATTGATATCGCAGAGAAAAAGTCTTGAAGTGGCTTTGCAAGGCGTAAAGCTCCTACAGATAATATAGATAAAAAGGGAAGAACCTCAATAATTTTTTCTTGTTGTCCAGATAAAACTGGTGGAACGACTCCAATAAGAAAGATCATTGAGATACCAAGGGGCTCAATAAGTAGCCTCGGTATTTCGGGTAGAACTGTCGCATTAACGACCGATCCCTTATATATCGATGTAGATCGATTAAATCTTCTTGAAAAGTAGGGCTCGCTTAGACCAAGCTTCAAGTCAACTATTGCTTGGAAAGATTCAAAGAATCCTTTGGTGTATCTCTCTCTCGTAACTATCTTTTGCCTAGAGGATTTACGTAAGGCAGGATTTATCAAATAGCCTATAAGAATATAAAGAATAAACATCGATAGTATCAATACAAATGCAGAACTTCCGCCGACATACAAAATGCCTGCAACCAGAAATATAATACTAATTAGACAGCTTGTTGCTCTCAAGGCCGGAGTTAATATATCCCTCAACAGACACTCCAGATTTGATAGTAGATCTGAAGCGAGTGCTGATATATTCCCCTTTAAATGATATTCATAAGGCTGACCCAGTGTCTGCTTGAAAATTCGACTAGATAAGTCCAGCCACAATTCTCCTGCAAGATTCTCCTGCATAAAGCGAAGTAAGAGTCGGACCCCAGACTGCAGCCAATTAATGAGGACAAAAATTGCAATTAACCACAAAGATTGTATGTATGGACTGGCCCCAAATACCTTAACGCCAGGCAACAAGTTGATGAGATCAGTACCGACAAGTGTTCCAGTGAGCCTACCTATAACTGCGACAGTAGCAATATCAAGAAAGCCAGAAAAAATAGAGACTGGTATAATTATCCATAGCCTAATTAAACTTTGCTTTTCAACATACCTAAATAAATTTTTTAGCTCGAAGAGCGTCTCGCTAGAAAATACTTTCAACACAGCGACGACACTAATAATCCCAATTTACGCTATATTGCCATTCCTTTAACATTTGATAGACAGTTAACCAACCGATTGGCCAATGTGCCTAAAAAAACAAAAAATATAAGCAAGGCAAAGAATTTGGCAAATAAAAGTCGAAGAGACGGTAAATTGTCTCGGAACAAAAAGGTGTTTGCGAAATAGTTATACTCAAAAACCGGAAAAATACAAAATTTTCCGTAGAGCTTGCTTAAAATATTTAAGAAGCAAAGTCAATAATCCATAGTTTGGCTTCAACAAAAGGCGAGGATTATTAATTAAAATCGGCATAAGAGAGTCTAACTCTGTCAAAACAGCACGCCATCTCTGAATGAATAGGGGCTCTGAAAAATCTCTCAATGCAAAGTCCAAAGCAGATTCTGATGGCTTCCACTCATCAGGATTTGCAACTGCTGCAGCTATTCTATCTACATCATTCGATAAACATCCGTAACCAATTTGATGCCCCATGACGCCAGGTGTAAAGGTGTCTGCAAGGGCATGATTCAAACTACTAAATACAATGCAACCGCAAGAAATGGCTTCCAAAGGAGGTAAACCAAATCCTTCGCTAACACCAGCTCTACTCCAATGTTCAGTAGAGTCATATAAAAATACTTTAGCACTATTAAATAAATGCACCAAATCTTCCACCCAATCACTCTGTATCTCTACATGAAGGCCCTTGGCACGAAGAGCTGGGACCAATTCATACAAGAGATAATTACTACTTTTTCTTTTTTGAACAAGAACATCTATTGGTCGACTCGATACATCTCCTCTACGATCTCCTCTTGCTAACCATTGAGATTCAAGTGCATTAGGAATTAGGAATAAGGGATTCCTTGGTGCACGATGCCCCCAATAGCCCATTGTATTCCTACTAACAGCGACAATAGGAACACTCGGAGGAAGAGTAAATCCATACCCAGTACTATGAGCTTGGTAAACAACTTTTCTTCCTCGAAGACGTTTTATCAATTTAGGAATATCAAATCCCCAACTAACTATCCATATTGAACTATCGTGGATAGATTGTTCGTTGGACAACAACGAATCAAAAAAAGGGTATTTATCGCTTCGCTCTTTATAAGTAACAATTGTCGTGTTTCGAATTTGCGAAAGCAAAGCTGCGGTCTGCTTCGCGACGTTGAGACCTCCACAACGAAAGCGTGGGCCAGTACCTGGGACTAGAACCCGAATTTCACGCAAGAAAATCAAAGAGTCACCAATCTGACTCTAAGCAGCGGCAGCCTCAGTACTGCCAGCCCGCTGACGGCGAGTGAGGAAGCCAAACAGCACCTTGCCGATGGCGGCAACCAAGTTGCCCTCCAACTCCTTGAACATATTCATGTTCAGGTGGAAGGCGTGGTTGGCCTCCTCCACGATGCGATCGGCCATGGCCTGATCAATCGGCAGCGTGTCCATGGCGGAGCGATATGTCGTCTTGAACGCTTTTTCGTCAGCGATGTCGTCGAAGACGTAAAAGCGGAGGCCGGCATCCCCCTCCATGTTCATCGCCTTCTGGGCGATGTTCTTGAGGATCTGACCACCGGAGAGATCACCGAGGTAGCGGGTGTAGTGATGGCCTACCAACAGCTCAGGAGCCTCCTGGGCCACAGCGTGAATGCGCTCCACGTAAGCCGCTGCTGAGGGCGAAGGTTTGATGTCTTCCTTCCAGCTCTCACCGAAGTAATAGGTGAGGTCTTGCTCTAACGCCTCGCGACGGTTCAGCTGAGCCATCGCGACAGGCCCAACAACCGGGTGGTCAGCCAACTTGGTGATCTCCTCCTCCATCGCGGAGTAAACGAAGTAGAGATCAGCCACCAGCTTGCGGTAACTGGCCTTATCAACAACTCCCTTCAGAAAGCAGCTCACGAAGCCAGTGTTCTCGGCCATGGTGTGCGACTTTTTCGTGCCTTCCCGGAGCTGGGCAGCAAGGGCGACAGACATGATTACGAGAAATGGCCTGACCCCGAACTTAAAAGGAGTTCCAGGCAGAACGGCTGTGTGCGTTGCGAAGGGTTACGCCGCTGGTTCGGATGACGCATGTCGATCGAACAATTCGAACAGCTCACGACAGATCTGCTGCAGCTGCTTCACCTGCTGCTGCTGAGGCAGGTGGGGGCCTTCCGGCAACCATTCCCCAACCGTGGCGAGGCGCCAGCGTTCGCCGTCGTAGGTCATGCCCCGCATCAACACCCCCAGCAGGCGCAACTGGTCATCACCACGGTCCGTGCTGATGCGCAATTGCATCAGCAAACTGCGGCATTCCAGGCGTGGACTCCAACCAGGGAAGTGAAACGAGAGGTCGAGCGATTCCGTCTCAGTCCACTGTCGGGTCTGCGGGTCGTCCCGCCAGGGGCTGAGGTTGACCTGTGCAGCAGGAAATTGGCGACGCACAAGCGTGATCGTGGATGCAAGCGCTCGCATCCGGGCCACGCTATGTACCGATTCGCCCGCGTTCACTGCAACCTCGTCACTCCGCACAGTGTGGGGGGAGATCAAAAAGGTCGCCGTTACGGTTGCGCGAGGTTCACGAAACCATGACGCAACCGCTGCACCTGGGCCTGCTGGGCGCCATGCCGGAAGAGATCGGCTCAGATCTCAGCCACCTCAAGGATCTGAGCTGCAGCCACCACGGCGATCTGAAAATCCACAGGGGATCGTGGGGCGACGAGGTGCGCCTGAGCCTGGCCTGGAGCGGCTGGGGCAAGGTGAGCGCTGCGCGGGCCGCCACTCGCCTGCTCGCCAGCGATCCCAGCATCGATCTACTGGTGTTCACCGGCGTTGCCGGCGCTGCAGATCCAATCCTGCGCCAATGGGATGTGGTGTTGGCCGATGCCGTGGTGCAGCACGACATGGATGCCCGACCTCTGTTCCCACGCTTCACGGTGCCAGCACTGAAGAAGGACCAGCTCCAACCGCAGCCGGCCTGGTTCAACTGGGCCGAGACCGCCCTGCGTGAGGCTCATAGCGCAGGCGATCTGGACGGGTTCGCTCAGCCCAGCAGCGGGCTAATAGCCACTGGAGATCGTTTCATCAGCAATCCAGCCGTGCTGCAAACGCTGCGAAATGCCCTGCCCGACCTGCGGGCCGTTGAGATGGAAGGCGCGGCCGTCGCACAAGTGGCTGAGCAAGAAGGCGTCCCCTGGCTGGTGCTGCGAGTGATTTCCGATGGTGCCGATGCGGCGGCGGCCCAAAGCTTTGAAGACTTCGTCAAACTCTACGAACAACAGGCCTGGCGGCTCATTGAGGCCCTGCTTCAGCGCTGCAACAACACGCCCCGACACTGCGCATGATGCCTCTGCTCAACTGATTGCTGCACTTTGGCCTGATGTTGGAGGGGCACGGCCGCAGCCGTTCACATCAGCGTGTGCTGCTGCTGGGCCCAAAGATGCGCCTGAGCCTGGCCAACCCCATCGCCTCCGTGGCATCGGACGAACCGTCATCAATGAGCAGAAGATGATCCACATCCGGCAAGGCCATGAGCCGCTCTAAGAAGACGCTGATCACCTCGGCTTCGTTGAAGCAGGCCGCCACCACCCACACCTGCTCGCTGGCCATCAATGCGCGGTCTGCACTGTTTGAAACCGAAGGGCTCCCGGCTCAGTCATAGGCTCAGCCTGCTGACGCCCGACCAACCGCCATGGCCCAGTTCGAGAAGCTCACCGCCCCCAGCCAGGGCACACCGATCCGCTTCGAGAACGGCCAGCCCGTGGTGGCCGAAAACCCGATCATCCCCTTCATCCGGGGCGATGGAACCGGCGTGGACATCTGGCCCGCCACCCAGATGGTGCTGGATGCGGCGGTGGCCAAGGCCTACGGCGGCAGCAAGAGCATCGAATGGTTCAAGGTCTACGCCGGCGATGAAGCTTGCGACCTCTACGGGACCTACCAATATCTGCCGGAAGACACCCTCGAGGCGATCCGCACCTATGGCGTGGCCATCAAAGGTCCCCTCACCACTCCTGTGGGTGGCGGCATCCGTTCGCTGAACGTGGCCCTGCGCCAGATCTTTGATCTGTATTCCTGCGTGCGGCCCTGCCGCTACTACGAGGGCACCCCAAGCCCCCATAAGCGTCCCCAGGATCTGGACGTGATCGTTTACCGGGAGAACACCGAAGACATCTACATGGGGGTGGAATGGGAAGCCGATGACGCCGTTGGACAGGAGCTGCGCAAGCACCTCAACGAGGTTGTGATCCCTGCCAACGGCAAACTGGGCAAGCGCCAGATCCCAGAAGGGTCAGGCATCGGCATCAAACCGGTGAGCAAAGCCGGCAGCCAGCGCCACATCCGCAAGGCCATCCAGCACGCCCTGCGTCTTCAGGGCGACAAGCGCCATGTGACCCTGGTGCACAAGGGCAACATCATGAAGTTCACGGAAGGAGCCTTCCGCGACTGGGGCTATGAACTGGCCACCACCGAATTCCGCGATGTGTGCATCACCGAGCGGGAAAGCTGGATCCTCGGCAACCTCGAGAAGGATCCCAACCTGAGCGTGCAGGCCAACGCCCGCATGATCGAGCCTGGCTATGACAGCCTCACTCCAGAGAAGAAAGTCGACATCGACGCCGAGGTACAGGCGGTGATCGACGCCATCGGCAGCAGCCATGGTGGCGGCAAGTGGAGGTCGATGGTGCTGGTGGATGACCGCATCGCCGACAGCATTTTCCAGCAAATCCAAACCCGGCCCCAGGAGTATTCGATCCTCGCCACGTTGAACCTCAACGGCGATTACATCTCCGACGCCGCCGCCGCGATGGTCGGTGGCTTGGGCATGGCCCCCGGCGCCAACATCGGCGAGAACGCCGCCATCTTCGAAGCCACCCACGGCACCGCCCCGAAACACGCTGGCCTCGACCGGATCAACCCCGGTTCGGTGATCCTCAGCGGCGTGATGATGCTGGAGTTCCTCGGCTGGCAGGAGGCTGCTGATCTCGTGACCAAGGGCCTCAGTGCCGCCATTGCCGACAAGCAGGTCACCTACGACCTGGCCCGACTGATGGAGCCCCAGGTGGATCCGGTGAGCTGCAGCGGTTTCGCCGAAGCGATCATCCAGCGCTTCTGATCACCAGAGCTGCCATTCACGCCAGACTCAGGCGATGGCCTCTCCAACCCAGCTCCCCGGGCTTCCCGCAGGTGCAGCAGACCCCTGCGTGCACTGCGGCTTCTGCCTGCCCACCTGTGCCAGCTACCGCGTGCTGGCCAGTGAGATGGACTCACCCCGCGGCCGCATCCATGCGCTGCGGGCGATCGAAACCGGTGACCTGGAGCTGGATGCCACGGTGGCCAGCCATTTCGACACCTGCCTGGGCTGTTACGCCTGTGTTTCCGCCTGTCCTTCGGGAGTCCGCTACGACCAGCTGATCGAAGCCACCCGGCCCAAGCTGAATCAGGCCAACCAGCGCAGCAGTTGGCAAACCAGCTTCCGCAAGGTGCTGCTGCAGGTGCTGCCCTACCCCAAGCGCCTGCGGGCCCTGCTGCAACCCTTGCGGGCCTATGCCGGCACACCGCTGCAACAGCTGGCCCGCCGCTCCGGGCTCACCCGTCTGTTCGGGCCGGAAATCGAAGCGATGGAGCAGCTGCTGCCACCCCTGGTGCCGGAGAGCTTCAGCGACCGACTGCCCCAGATCAATCCCGCCTCCGGCAAACGCCGCGGCCGCGTGGCGCTGTTGCTGGGCTGCGTGCAGCGCTGCTTCGATCCCAGCGTCAGCACCGCAACGGTGAAAGTGCTGCAGGCCAACGGATTTGAGGTGGTCATCCCAGCAGACCAGGGCTGCTGCGGGGCGGTGAGCCATCACCAGGGGGAGCTGGAACTCACGCGCCAATTGGCAACGGATCTGGTTCGGAGCATGAATGCCGTTGAGGGAGATCTGGATGCGGTGCTGGTGGCTGCTTCGGGCTGCGGCCACACGATGAAGGCCTACGGCGAGCTCCTGAACGGCAAAGCGGCCTTCCGCGCTCCGGTGTTGGATGTGCAGGAATTCCTGGCGGACCGCGGCCTTTTGGAGTCGTTCCGCGCCCAACTGCAACCACTTCCCGGCGTCGTGGCCATGCATGACGCCTGCCACATGATCCATGGCCAGGGCATCCAGGCCCAGCCCCGCCAGCTGCTGCGGGCCATCCCCAACGTTCAGCTGCGGGAAGCAACCGAGGCGGGGGTGTGCTGCGGCAGCGCCGGCATCTACAACCTGGTGCAGCCAGAGGAAGCCGCCGAACTGGGCCGAATCAAGGCCGACGACCTCAGCAGCACAGGCGCCGAACTGGTGGCCAGCGCCAACATCGGTTGCACCCTGCAGCTGCGGCGCCATCTAGGCGATCGGGCCCAGGTGCAGCATCCGATGGAACTGCTGGCCGCCTCAGCCGGCCTCCATCCGCTGCCAGGCGTCCCTCAACGTGCCAGCAACGCCGAGATTGCCGGGGAAGGTGAGAATCGGCAGTCCGCTGAAGGGTCCCGCTGACGGACGCACCAACGACAGACCCGGCAGCAGCTGCCCTTCCAGCTGCACCGACTCGAGGGCCAGACCCCGGGCCAGCAGCGTCTGGGTGGTGATGCCACCTTTGCTGAGCAGATAGCCCAGATCAGGAGCCAGGGCTGACGCGAGTCGCCCCATCAACTCGGCCAGAGCGCAGGACAAGCGCCGGCCCTCCTGTTCGGAAGCACAACGCAGCTCACCGCGGCTGGTGAACAACACCGGCGTCAGACCTTGATCCAGCAGTGCCCGCAGCTGCTGCAACCAGACCCGCTCAAGATCCGCCAGCAACAGATCGGGTGTCGGCCCCTCCAGCACCCGAGCGATGCGCGGCACCGACAGTTCAACCCCTTGGCAACCCGATTCCTGCAGCAACAGCTCCAGCTGCTGATCCGCCAAGGGCACGTGGGAGCCCACCATCACCAGGCCCGGCAGAGGCGTTCCATCGTCAGCTAACCGTCGCAACCCCGCTAAGCCCTTGGGATCAAGCGGCGGCGGCCCTGGATCCGCCAGGGCCTTCACCATGCTGGCGGCGGAACGGAACAGAAAGCGTTTCTGCCCCTGAAGGGCGCGCGCCGCTGCTGCCAGAGCGGTGAGCTGCTCCTGCCGCTCGGCATCCACCACCACAGAGGCATTGCCCTGGAGCCCACGCAGACGCTCGATCAACAGCGGCAGGCCTGCTGCGCAGGCGGCATCAAGCTCCCGGCCACAGATGCGCTGCACGGACGCCGCGGCAATGGACCCATCACTCTTCTCCTCCAACCAGCGGGCCAGATCACTGCTGGTGAAACCGAACAGCCGATCCTGAGCGAACGGCGTGGTGTGCACCGGTTCCCCGTGGAGGAGATGCACCCCGTTCACGGTAGTGCGGCCCCCTTCCAAGAACGCCGGAACATGGAACGTGGCATCAAAGGGCCCGAAGGACGCCTGCAAAACCTCAGGCTCCAGCACCCCATGGCCGCGCAAGGTCGAATCACCACGACTCACCAGCAGCACCTGATCACGGGCCAATCCCTCCAGCTGCAGCGCCTGATCCAAGGCCACCGCAATACCGCGGTTGCGTTCCGCGGCATCCGTGGGCATCAGCGCCCGGGTGTCAGCCAGCAGAAACAACAGAGGCGACGCATGACGCAGCCCCTTACGCAGAGTGTCGACATCCCAGCGCAGCAGCAGCGGGCAGCTGTGCACCGTCTGCGAGCCGGTGGGATCGTCGTCAATGACAACAACCTTCATGGCACCATCGTGCCGTGAGCCATTCCCCCGCCAGCCGCAGTGCCCTGATTGATCTGGTGCGCCAGTGGCACCAGAGCGGCACCCCCTGGAGTCCCAGTGGCCTGGGCACACGCCTGGACTGGGGTCCGCCGCTGGATCCCCGCCATGAGGTGCTCTCCTGCCGGCAGCTCAACCAGGTGATCGACCATGCCGTGGACGATCTGACCATCACGGTGGAAGCCGGCATGCCATTGCAGGACCTGCAGGATCTGCTGGCGGAGCAGGGGCAATGGCTGCCCATTGACTGGCCACGAGCCGGCGCTGCCGGAAGCATCGGCGGCCTGGTGGCCCGTGGACTGGCGGGGGGACTGCGGCAGCGCCATCTGGGGGTGCGCGATCAGATCATTGGCATCGGCCTGTTGCGAGCGGATGGCGTCGAAGCCCACGCCGGTGGACGGGTGGTGAAAAACGTGGCGGGCTACGACCTGATGCGGCTGCTCTGCGGCAGCTGGGGAAGCCTGGCGCTGATCACCGAACTCACCCTGCGGCTGCAACCGCTGCGGCCCGCCCGGAGCGGCCTGCTTGTGGAAGGCGACCTGAAGGCCCAGGAGGCCTTTCGCAGCGAACTGCTGCGCTCCAGCCTGACGCCGGAACGCTGTGACTGGATCAACGGCGGCGATGGTGCCTGGCGGCTGCGGCTGGTGGTGAGCAGCGTCTCGGAGCAGGCGGTGAACGATCAGCTGAAGCAGCTCGAGGCGTTGGCGCTGAACCAACAGCTCAGCTCCGAACGCCAGACATGTTCCGATGCCCTCACCACACCCTTCGATGCCAGCCCCTCTGCGCAGCTGGTGCGGCTGGTGCTACCGCCGGCCCAGTTGCACCGGTTGTTGCGGGATGAGGCGATGAGGGCCCTCAAACCATGGACCTGGGAGCTGGCCGCAGGAGCCGGCTGCGGTGATGGCTGGCGCGACGCGGCGACAGCGGATCACCAGCTGGAGGCGCTACGCCGCAGCGTGATCAGCCTCGGCGGCGAAATGACGCTGTTGAAACGGGCGGCCAGATCAACCGTGCCGGTCTGGCTTGACCGTCCTTCCCGACCGCTGATCGAAGCGGTGAAACGCCAGTTCGACCCCAAGCTGCAGCTCAGCCGCGGCCGCCTGCCGGGGGTGAATCAGGAGACGCTGTAGCGACAGGCGAGGGTCTGCATTGCACCGGGCTCGAGCACTAGTTTTCGATCACCACTCACCAGGGCCTGGCGCGGACCGGTCCACGGTTCCAGACAAACCATTGGCCGC
This sequence comes from Synechococcus sp. N19, assembly GCF_900474045.1. NCBI lineage: Bacteria > Bacillati > Cyanobacteriota > Cyanophyceae > Synechococcales > Synechococcaceae > Synechococcus > Synechococcus sp. N19. Next base: position 48,404 of record NZ_UCNR01000007.1, on the reverse strand, counting down.
GGGGGCTCGGTCCAAACCACACTGAGGTCCAGCGGTGCCTGATGCTGCAGCTGCAGCGTCACGCCGGTGGCGTCGTCGATCAGGCTGACAGGACCCGCAGGCCGGCAGAGGAAATCCACCCCTTCGGGCAAGCGCTTGAGCTGATCGGCGGTGGCGGCCTCCGCCATCTCCAGATGATTGAGGCAGCGCTCTGCCAGACCCGTGAGCCGGGTCTGGGCCAGATCGCTCACGTTGAAGTAGGGGTGCAAGCCGAAACTGAACGGCATGGCGGTATCACCGCAGTTGTGCACCGTGGTGGAGATCTCCAAGGCAGAGACCACCGGGCGCAGCTCCATCTCCAAACGGAAGGGGAAGGGATAGGCCTTCAGCGTTTCGTCGGTGCTGGAGAGGCTGAGGCACACACCGCACTGATCCTCCAACAACTGAAGCTGCCAGGGAAGATCCCGGGCGAAGCCGTGCTGCTTGAGGGGATAGTCGACGCCATCCACCGGCAGAACATCTCCGGGCAAATTGCCGCAGATCGGAAACAACACCGGAATGCCGCCGCGAATGCTTTTGCTGGGATCGGCGTAACGCTCTTGATCGAAATACAGGATCTCCCGCCCCCCGCAAGACCAACCACTCACCAAACCACCCCGCTCGGGAATGATTCGCAACCGATCACCGCTGCTGGGATGCATGAAGTCCCAGTGGGCGTAGGGGGCCGACTGCTGGGTGAGGGTCATGGGCATCCGCCGATGCGGGGTGGCTCATCCATTCACTTAGCCAGCAGATCCGCATTTGTCGGTGTCGCAGCCAACTTGAGGCTCTCCAGCCATTGCAGCAACGCCGCATTCACCTGATCCGGCACCTCATCGTGGGGGCAGTGCCCGGCCTCCAGAACCACCTCAGTGGTGGCCTCAGGAGCATGGCGCTGGAAGGTGGAGCGGCGACCGGGGGCGTTGATCCAGGGATCACGAATGCCCCAGAGCAGCAACAGCGGCGCCGTCAGTTCCGCAAAAAGCTCATCGAGGGGCTGACCGCGAGGGATATCGAAGACCGTGCGGAACACCCCGAAGGCGCCGGGATCGAGGGAGGGGCGCCGGATCGACTCCACCAGCCAATCGTCGACGTTTGTCTTGTCGACGTACACCTGATTGAGGGTGCGGCGGATCGTGGCGGGTCGGCGCAGGTTTTCGAACAGCAACCGCTGCAGCAGCGGACTCTTCAGCAGGGCCGTGCCGATGCTCTGGCGGGCGATGGAGCCCCAGCCTTGCGGCGGTTTCTGCTCATCACTGAAAGGACCGGCGGCATTGAGCAGCACGACGCCCGCACAGTCCGATCCCAACGCGGCCCCGGCAGCAAGGGCCGCAAAACCACCGAGGGAATTGCCCGCGATCACCGTCGGACGGCCGATCCGCTCGCGCACATAGGCCACCAGTTGATCGCGCCACAGAGCGCCGCCGTAATTCAGACCCGCCGGCTTGGCACTTCTGCCGAAGCCCAGCAGATCAATCGCATGCACGGCATGGGTCTGGGCCAACACAGGGATGTTGTGGCGCCAGTGATCGGTGGATGCCCCGAACCCATGCACCAAAAGAAGCGCCGGATGATCGGTGCTGTCTTGCTCGGGATGCTGCTGCACCGTATGCACGGCGTGGCCGAGATGGCTCCAGGTGACGCGATCCACAGCCGGTTGCGAAGGACGCGATGCTAAGCAGCACTGAAGCGGCCTGGATGGTGAGCTACGAGGTGATGGGCGGACCGCTGGCGGACGCATCCGTCTGGCGCGGAGCTTTGCTCTGGGCCATCGCCCTTTACGTGCCGCTGAGCGCACCGCTCAGCACATTGGAATCCAGCCTGGAGGAGGGTGGGCTCCCCGAAGCGGTGCGTCAACCAGTCCTGGTGATCAGCAGCCTGATGCTTGCAATAGGCACCGGCATCGTCACCCAGCTCGGATTCAGTTGGGTGCTGGGTCCGAGCTGGGCCTCCAGCCTTGGTGTTGTGGCCGTGGGCTGGAGTGTTCTGATCGTCCTCGCCAAGGCCGGAAAAGACGACTGATTCAGGAAGCACCCGCCAGGGGATCGGCAGCGAATTCGTCGGGAACCTGATTGCCGTCTTCAGGGGGCTTGTCTTTGAGGACGATGCGCAACAGCACCGGTGCGAGGAACGTGGTGCCGATCACCATCAGCAGAATCGCCGCCTCAAGGCCAGGGCTGAGCAGCCCTGAAGCGGTGCCCAGGCCCAAAAAGATCAGGCCAACTTCGCCGCGGGGCATCATTCCCAGCCCCACCACCAGGTTGTTGGTCTTTTCCTTACTGAAGATGGCCCAGCCTGCAGCCACCTTGCCGATGATCGCCACCACAAACAGGAAGGCTGCCACCACCAGGGCGGAACGGGCCCCCGGATCAGAGGGGTTGATCACTGATAGGTCCATTCCTGCACCCACCAACACGAAGAAGACGGTGGCGAACAACCCAACAATGGGGGTGACCGCCGCTTGAATCTCGTGGCGGTGTTTGGATGTGCTGGCAATCAAGCCGGCAGCGAAGGCCCCGAGGGCTGCCTCCAGTCCGATGGCTGAAGCGACGAAACAGCTGACGGCCAGCAGCAAATAGGAGCCGATCAGCTTGTCACCGGGAGCCTTGAGCTGGTCAATCACCCAGTCGAAAGCTGGGGCAGCTTTCTGGCTCAACAACAAGGCCACCACCACAAACAGAACGGCCGCCACCACCAGCTGAACGATGGGCCCGATCTCCAGAGTTCCGCCGGCCGCCAGGGACACGACGATGGCCAGGATGACGATGCCGAGGATGTCGTCAAGCACGGCGGCGCCGATCACGATCTGGCCTTCTCGGGTGCGCAGATAGCCCAGTTCACCGAAAACGCTGGCGGTGATGCCGATGCTGGTGGCTGTCATCGAAGCACCGGCGAAGATGGCCGGGATCGCATCCACGTGGAAGATCGCCATCAAGCCAAGGGTGCCGAGGGCGAAGGGCAGCACCACGCCGACCACGGCAACACTGAAGGCCTGGGCCCCCACCGCCATCAGTTCCTCCAGCTCACTTTCAAGACCCGTGAGGAAGAGCAGGGAATAAAGCCCCAGCGTGGCCACCACCTGCAAGGCACCGAAGCTCTCGTTGTAGAGGGCCGGAATCTCATCCACTGGCACATGCGAAAGGCCGGCCACCACCTCGGAGAAAGCTCCGGAAAGTTGCACCTGGGTCTCCGGTGGCACCAGAAGGTGAAGGCCCGAAGCACCAATCAGCACGCCAGCGAGGAGTTCCCCAAGAATCGTGGGGAGCTCAAAGCGCACCAGCACCTCAGCGAGGGTGCGGGCCGCCACAAAGATCAGCATGAAGCGAAGGACACCGATCAGCGTTTCCGCCAATTCGAGGTCGTGACTGCTGATTTCGCTCAGCAGGGTGGGCAACAGCATCAAGCCGGGCATGTCTCACGCCGAACCTTAATGGTGATTCCGCCGCTGAACTGTTCGCTGGATGATCCCAATTGACCGGGAATGCTGTATTAAGCGCTTTTTTTCAGGCAGCCCCAGTTGTGATGGCTACGGTCCGGGTAATTCATTGAGTTGGGCTCCGAGCACCCCTGGCCTGACGGTGATTCCACGCTCCATGGCTCGCTGAACCCCCATGACCACGTCACAACCGTTCGATCTGCGTCTGCCGACCCCCGGCTGTCACAACGACCCAGAACGCGCCGGCCTCGATGCCAAGAGCGTGTTCGACGGCATGACGGAACACCTGTTCTTCACGCTCGGCAAGCTCGCCCCCACCGCCAGCCGCCATGACCTCTACATGGCCCTGAGCTATGCGGTGCGTGATCGGCTGATGATGCGCTATCTGGCCACCACTGAAGCGATGCGGGCCCGCCCGCAGAAATCGGTGGCCTACCTGTCGGCGGAATTCCTGATCGGCCCACAGCTCAACAGCAACCTGCTGAATCTTGGAATTCAGAAGGAAGCCGAAGAGGCACTGAAGAATTTCGGCATCGAGTCGTTGCAGCAGATCCTGGATGTGGAGGAGGAACCGGGCCTGGGCAATGGAGGCCTCGGCCGTCTGGCCGCTTGCTACATGGAGTCGTTGGCCAGCCTGAAGATCCCGGCCACCGGCTACGGCATCCGCTACGAGTTCGGCATCTTCGATCAGCTGATCCGCGACGGCTGGCAGGTGGAGATCACCGACAAATGGCTCAAGGGAGGCTGGCCCTGGGAACTGCCCCAGCCCGATGAGGCCTGCTTCGTGGGCTTCAGCGGCCGCACCGAGAGCTACATCGACGACAAGGGCAACTACCGCTCCCGCTGGATCCCGGCGGAACACGCCATCGGCATTCCCCATGACGTGCCGGTGCTGGGCTATCGCGTCAACATCTGCGACCGGCTGCGGCTCTGGCGTGCCGATGCCACCGAAAGCTTCGACTTCTATGCCTTCAACATCGGCGACTACTACGGCGCCGTTGAGGAAAAGGTGGGCAGCGAAACCCTCTCCAAAGTGCTGTACCCCAACGACGGCACCGACGAAGGCCGGCGTCTACGCCTGAAGCAGCAGCACTTCTTCGTCAGCTGCTCGCTGCAGGACATGCTGCGCAGCCTCGACAACCGCGGACTGTCCGTCGAGGACTTCCCCAACTACTGGACGGTTCAACTCAACGACACCCACCCGGCCATCGCCGTGGCGGAGCTGATGCGACTGCTGATCGACGATCGGCATCTGGAGTGGGACCGGGCCTGGGACATCACCTCCCGCTCCGTGGCCTACACAAACCACACCCTGCTGCCCGAAGCGCTGGAGAAGTGGGACCTCAACCTTTTCAGCAGTCTGCTGCCGCGCCATCTGGAGCTGATCTACGAGATCAACCGGCGCTTCCTGCAGCAGGTGAGGCTGCGCTACCCCGGCAACGACGCGATCCAGCGCAAGCTCTCGATCATCGATGAAGAGGGCAGCAAGGCCGTGCGCATGGCCCACCTGGCCACAATCGGTGCCCACCATGTGAACGGTGTGGCTGCGCTGCACTCCGATCTGGTGAAAACCGATCTGCTGCCTGAGTTCGCGGCGCTGTGGCCGGAGAAATTCACCAACGTCACCAATGGCGTCACCCCGCGCCGCTGGGTCGCCCTGGCCAACCCCGAGATGTCGGCTCTGCTGCATCAGCACGTTGGCCCCGACTGGATCTCCAACATGGAGAGCCTGCGCAAGCTGGAGGAGCGGCAGAACGACCAGGGCTTCCTCGAGCTCTGGGGCAACACCAAATTGTCGGTGAAGCGCAAGCTGGCCACCTACATCCACCGCAACACCGGTGTGCTGGTGGACCCCGCCAGCCTGTTCGACGTGCAGGTGAAGCGCATCCACGAGTACAAGCGTCAGCACCTCAATGCCCTGCAGGTGATCACCCAATACCTGCGGATCAAAAACGGCCAGACCGACGGCATGGCGCCCCGCACCGTGATCTTCGGCGGCAAGGCCGCTCCCGGCTATTACATGGCGAAGCTGATCATCCGCTTCCTCAACGGCATCGCCGACACCATCAATGCCGATCCGGACATGGATGGCCTGCTGCGGGTGGTGTTCCTGCCGGATTACAACGTGAAGTTGGGGGAACAGGTGTATCCCGCCTCCGACCTCTCCGAACAGATCTCCACCGCCGGCAAGGAAGCCTCCGGCACCGGCAACATGAAGTTCGCCATGAATGGGGCCCTCACCATCGGCACCCTTGATGGGGCCAATGTGGAGATCCGCGAGCTGGTGGGAAGCGAGAACTTTTTCCTGTTCGGCAAGACCGTGGAAGAAATCACGGCCCTGCAGCAGGACGGTTACCGCCCTGGCGATGTGATCGCCGCACTGCCGGAACTGCAGGAGGCCCTGCGGCTGATCGAGATGGGGCACTTCAGCAACGGCGACGGCGAACTGTTCCGCCCCCTGCTCGACAACCTCACCGGGAACGACCCCTTCTATGTGATGGCCGACTACGCCGACTACCTGCGGGCCCAGGAGGCGGTGAGCCGTGCCTGGAGCGACCGGATGCACTGGAATCGGATGTCACTGCTGAACACGGCCCGCACCGGGTTCTTCTCCTCCGACCGTTCCATCGGCGAGTACTGCAAGAACATTTGGGCCGTGGATCCACTCAACGTGGAAATCACCTGCGACGTGCGCTGAAAACGACCACAAAAAGCCCTGGATTCATGTCCAGGGCTTAAACCAAAAAGCAAGTACTTCAGTCAGCTTCGATCGGGTAAGTCCGGCGTCTGGTGCAACAGGCGGTTGAGCCGCAGACGGTCCACATTCAAGGGGTCTGGAGCCAGCTCACCGGCCAGTTCACGGAATTTCTGCTCGATTTCTTCCGGGACGCGCACATCAAACACCCGCTCCATCAACGCCTCAATCGAGAACAGATGGGCGTTGATGTTCTCCAGATCGGCAATGGCCTGCTGGATGCCATCACCTGAATCCTCAGGCACAGGCGCGCCGGATGCTGCGGGCTTCGAAGCGCCTGCATCGGCGGTCTGGCGGGAGCCATGCTGCTTCTGCAGATCCTCGAGCACCCGGCCCGACAGGGTGCGGAACGACTGGAGTGCTGCCCAGTTGAGCTCCTGTTGCTGACGAAGCGTGGGGGACTCCCGGATCAGCCGGTCATGCTCCCGGTAAAACCGTTGGCAATCCGGGCACTGGCAGGGCTCTTCCGGCAATGCAGTCCCTCGCGGTCATTCCCCACTATGCCACCGATCAAGCCGCCTGAGGCCCCAGATCCTCCTCGGCCTGAGGGCCATCCTCACCAGCGGTGTCGGGCAGAGGGATCTCAATGGACGACACCACACCAATCACATCCCGCAGCCGCATCGAATCGGCGAACCAGCCCATGGCCTGTTCCGTGTCGCCGCGACGTTCCGCGTCACTGGCCTGGTCTTCGTGGGCTTCCGCCAGGAGAGCAAGCCAACAAAGGCAGCGGGCCTGCACCACGGATAAATCCAGATCCGTGGGCTGGGATTCCGCAATCCGCTCACTTTCCTGCTGCACCAACAGCCGCAGACGGAGATCGTGAAGCTGGGTCATGGCACCCAAACCCGGTTGCACTAACCCTAGCGGTGGTGAACGATCTGAACACCCCACCAGATGTAGCGCTCACTACCTCTTGAGCAAGTCTGACGGGGCTGGCGGGACTCGAACCCACGACCTACGGTTTAGGAAACCGCCGCTCTATCCAGCTGAGCTACAGCCCCAAACTTCTGAATTATGCCCACGAGGCATGATGAGATCTGAAAGCAGGCGAGGTGGTTGCGGCCGATCTCTTTGAGTGTCGGCTGAGGAAAGTCCGGGCTCCCTGATGGCCAGGCTTGCTGGGTAACGCCCAGTGCGGGTGACCGTGAGGAGAGTGCCACAGAAACACACCGCCGATGGCCGGTTCGCCGGCACAGGCAAGGGTGCAAAGGTGCGGTAAGAGCGCACCAGCAGCATCGAGAGGTGCTGGCTCGGTAAACCCCGGCTGGGAGCAAGGCCAAGGAACGACGGCTGGCCATTGGCCCCGTTCCGCTTGAACGCGCCGCTTGAGGCCGTCGGCAACGGCGGTCCCAGATAGATAGCCACCCACCCTCTGCAGACCAACCTCTGTGGGGCGTGAACAGAACCCGGCTTATGTCCTGCTTTCACCCCTTTTTCAGCGTTGCTCAGGAGTCCTGATGGATTCATCCCGCGCCGCAGAGCTCACCGACTTCATCCAGCAGCTCGACGCTGAGATCCCCATCAACGCTGAGCTGCTCGCCCTGGTGGATCAGGCCCTCACCCACGTGTCGAGCGGCCGGGCCCGCAACCTGGAACGGCTGGAGTTCCTTGGTGATGCGGTGCTGCGGCTCGCCGCCACCGAATTCATTGATCGCCACCACACCGATCTGGCGGTGGGTGCCTGCTCCAACCTGCGGGCCCAGCTGGTGAGCGATCGCTGGCTGGCGGACGTGGGTGCAGCACTTGGCATCGAACAGCATCTGCTACTGGGGCGGCACGCCCAGGGGGATCGTTCCGCAGAATCCAGGCTGCGAGCCGATGCCACCGAAGCTCTGATCGGTGCGTTGTATAGCGCCCTCGGCAACGTTGAAGCGATTCACCGCTGGCTCACCCCGCACTGGTGCGCCACTGCCGAAGCGGTGCTGGCGACTCCCCATCAGTTCGCCGGCAAAACAGCCCTGCAGGAGTGGAGCCAAGGCCAGGGACTGGGACTGCCCAGCTACACCACCGAAGAATGCAGCCGCCAACACGGCGACCCCGAACGCTTCCGCTGCCGGGTGAGCATCCAAGGCCAAGATCTGGCGGAGGCCAAAGGCCGATCCCGCAAGGAGGCTGAGCAGAACGCGGCAACAGCCGCTCTTCAGGCCCTGGAGGGCAGCGACTCACCGCAGGCATCGCAGTGACGGGCATCCCTGCGGTGCCCCTGACGCCCAAAGCTGCTGCAGACCAGTTCAGCCGACCGCTGCTGGTGATGGCGCACCCCCGACACCGTCAGGATCCTTGTGGGAATGGCAATGATGCCGAAACCCAAGAGCATCACCACTGAGGCCAGCAGCCGCCCCAATTCCGTCTGGGGAACCACGTCGCCATAACCCACGGTGGTCATGGTGACGATCGCCCAGTAGACGCCGCTCGCCACCGTCTGGAACTGGGAATCAGGCCGGGCACTCTCGATCACAAAAATGCTGTAGCCGAGCACCACCTGCAGCAGGAAGACAAAGAACAAGAAGACGCTGATGGTGCGGGCACTTCCCCGCAGGGCCTGCCCCAGCACGCGGGCTTCATCGATGAACTTGAGCAGCTTGAACACCCGCAGGATGCGGCCGAACTTGAACACCCACAGCAGCAGTTCACTGCGCACCTGCGGCACGAAGAAAAACAGGACTGCCGAGGCGTCAATCAGCCCGGTGAAGCTGAACAGGTAACGGCGAGGCCTCTCCACCAAGGCCAGATGAAGAACGAAATCCGCCGCGAACACCGCCAAGCAAACGTTCTGAACCAGATCGATCCAGGGCACATTGGATTGGCGCAGGGCTGAGTTGCCCAGGGGGTCGGGTTCCAGCAGCAGCGCCAAAACACTCAGCAGCATCGCCCCGAAAATGACAACGTTGTAGGTCTTGCCCGCCGGGGTGCTGGCTTCCAGCACCGTGGACTGCAGCCGTTGTCGCAGGCTTCGGTGGATCTCTATCGCCTCAGGCCGGCTGGAGGTCCTTCAACCGCAGGGTCACCAACTTGTCCCAGTTGCCACCTTCGAACAAAACAGCCGCACGGTCGCCGCTGATTCGCTGCACGAAGCCGGTGTAACCGTTGTAGATCGAGGTGGCATCCGCCACGGTGACGGTGGAGCCGGGGAGGATCGGAGCGGTTGCAGGCGCCATGGCTCGTTCACGGACGGGTCTGGCGCCATTATCGGCAGAGTGCGTGGCGGATGGCATGACGGAGAGCGACGACTGGCTCAGCGTCGGCAAGATCGTGGGGGTCCAGGGGCTGCAAGGGGAACTAAGGGTGAACCCCGCCAGCGAGTTTCCCGAGCGTTTCACAGCGCCGGGGCCCCGCTGGCTGCGCAGTCGCAAGGGGGTTGAGCCGACAGAGATCCAACTCAAGAAAGGCCGGCAACTGCCCGGCAAGTCGCTCTTCGTGGTGCGGCTTGAAGGAATCGACAGCCGCAGCGCCGCCGAAACTCTGGTGGGCCAGGAACTGCTGGTGTCAGCGGATGACCGGCCCGAATTGGACGAGGGGGAATTTCACCTGCTCGATCTGCTGGGCCTGGAGGCACGTCTCGCAGCCAATGGACCTGCCGTTGGCACCGTGAGCGATTTGATCAGCGGCGGCAACGACCTGCTGGAAATCACCACAGCGGAAGGCCGCAAGCTGTTGATTCCGTTTGTGGAGGAGATCGTGCCGGAGGTGCAGTTGGAGGACGGCTGGCTGCTGCTCACCCCACCGCCGGGCCTGCTGGAGCTCTGAAAGATTTCTCTGGGCATCGACAGAACCCCCTGGGGCAAGCGATTCTGAGTCACCGTTTTCAGGACGTGATGGCCGCCACACCGCTGATTCCTGTGATCCTTTGCGGAGGAACCGGCACACGGCTGTGGCCGCTCTCGCGGGCGAGTTACCCCAAGCAGTACTGGCCTTTGAGCGGTAACGGCGAGGCAACGTTGCTGCAGCAGACCCAACAGCGGCTCCAAGGCCTGGATGCCCTGGAGGCTCCCCTGCTGATCTGCAACGAGGACCATCGCTTCATCGTGGCCGAACAGATGCGGCAGATCGGGGTCGAGCCGAACGCAATCCTGCTGGAACCGATGGGCCGCAACACCGCTCCAGCGGTGACGGTGGCCGCACTGCAGGCCACCGCAGATGGAAGTGATCCCCTACTGCTGGTTCTGGCGGCGGATCACCTGATTCGCGAGGGCGCCCATTTCCGCCAAGTCATCGACGCTGGTCGTCAGCCTGCCGAAGAAGGGCGACTGGTGACCTTTGGAATCGTGCCGACGGCCCCCGAAACCGGGTACGGCTACATCGAAGCCAGCGAACCTTTCTCCCTTGGGGGACTGGCCCATCTGCCGATCAAGCGTTTCGTGGAGAAGCCCGATCAGGCCACGGCGGAGCAATTCCTGGCCACCGGCCGCTTCACCTGGAACAGCGGCATGTTCCTGTTCCGCGCCAGCGCCATGCTGGCGGAACTGGAGCGACTGGCCCCGGAAGTGGTGAGCTGCTGCCGGGCAGCTCTGGAGCAGGACACGGCTGACCTGGAATTCCAGCGGCTGGAGCGAGAGGCCTTTGCTAAGTGCCCCAACGTGGCCATTGACGTGGCCGTGATGGAAAAAACGGAACTGGGTAGTGTGCTGCCGCTGGATGCGGGATGGAGTGACGTCGGCAGCTGGAGCGCCCTCTGGGAAACCTCAGAGCACAAGGATTCCCAAGGCAATGTGTTGCAGGGCCACGTAATTAGCGAAGACAGTCGCGACTGCTACCTACGCAGCGAGCACCGCCTGGTGGTGGGGCTAGGGGTTAAAAACCTCGTGGTAGTAGAAACCGACGACGCCGTATTGATTGCGGATCGCTCCAAAGCCCAGGACATCAAAAAAGTGGTGAAGCAGCTGGAGGCCGCCGGCAGCCCAGAGGGCAAGGCCCACCGCAAGATTTATCGCCCCTGGGGCCACTACACCAGTGTGGTGGATGACAGCCGCTGGCAGGTGAAACGAATCTCTGTCAAGCCTGGCGCCAGCCTTTCGCTGCAGATGCACCACCATCGCGCCGAACACTGGATCGTTGTGCATGGCACTGCGATCGTCGAACGCGACGGAGAGGAGCAACTGCTGGGTGAAAACCAGAGCACTTACATCCCCCTGGGATGCAAACACCGGCTCAGTAATCCCGGGAAAATCCCTGTGGAGCTGATTGAAGTGCAAAGCGGGGAGTATCTCGGTGAGGATGACATCGTGCGCTTCCAGGATCGCTATGGCCGTAGCGACCTCAACATCAGCGCAAGCTGAGGCTCACTCCACCGTGACGCTCTTGGCCAGGTTGCGGGGTTGATCCACGTCCAAGCCCCGATGGGCGGCAATGTGATAACTCAGCAACTGCATCGGCACCACTGTGAGCAGAGGGCTGATCCACTCGCTCACAGTGGGCACAGGCAGCAATTCATCAAAGAGTTCAGTGTCGGGCCCCTGGGGCGCCACACCGATCAACTGGGCGTCGCGGGCCTTGGCTTCCTGGGCGTTGCTGAGCACCTTCTCAAACACCACACCGGGCACAGCGATCGACACCACCGGAACCCGGGAATCGAGCAGGGCGATCGGACCGTGCTTCATCTCCCCGGCCGGATAGCCCTCGGCGTGGATGTAGCTGATCTCCTTGAGCTTCAAGGCTCCCTCCAGAGCGATCGGATAATTGATGCCCCGGCCCAGGAAGATCACATCCTGGGTGTCGGCAAAACGAGGAGCCAATGCCTCAGAACGCTGATCGTGCAGATCCACCAGCTGGCGCAGTTGCTGGGGCAGACCGCGCAGTTCGTCCGCCAGAGCATTGATCTCAGCCGCGGGGCGAGCACCACGGCGAACCGCAAAGGCCATGGCCAGGCCATAGAAGGCCAGCAGCTGACCGAGGAAGGTCTTGGTGGCCGCTACGCCCACTTCGATGCCGGCCCCAATGTCGAGGATGTGGGGCACCTGGCGTGACAGGGAGCTCTCCGGACGGTTGGTCACCCCCAGCTGGCGGGGGGCAAATGCTGGATCCCCATGGGCCAGACGCCGCTCCGCCTCCATAGCCAGGGCAGCCAGGGTGTCGGCCGTTTCTCCGGACTGGGTCACCCCAATAGTGAGGGTGTGGGGAGCCAGCGGCGGCGGCGCATAGCGAAACTCACTGGCGTAGTACACCGATGTGGGAATCCCGGCGAACTGTTCCAGCAGGTAGGCCCCCACCATCGCGGCGTGGCGGCTGGTGCCACAGGCCAGGATCTGAATCTGCTCAATCCCGGCGTAAAAGGCATCGTCCATCGGCAGCGCCACCGGCTGTTCCGGCGGCAGTCCCTGGGGGAGATGGCGCGCCACCCACAACTCTGCGGTCTCCGGTTGCTCATGGATCTCCTTGAGCATGAAGTGGCGGAATTCGCGCTTGTCGGCAACGTGATCCACACCGCTGAGCTGGGTGGGCATGCGTTGCTGGCGCACCCCTGCCGCGTCGTAGAGCTCAACCCCGAGGGGGGAGAGCAGGGCCACCTCGCCGTCTTCCATCGGCAGGATCGTGCGGGTGAAGCCCGCCAGGGCCGGCGTGTCGCTGGCGCAGAGGAATTCGCCTTCCCCCAATCCGATCAACAGCGGTGCCGCCTTACGGGCCACCACCAATGCCCCCGGCGCCTGATCCCAGATCACCGCCAGGGCATAGGCCCCCTGCAGCCGGGGCAGCACCTGCTGAAGGGCCTCCAGCAACAGCCCACCGCCTGGTCTTCCACCCGCAGATTGCAGCTGCTGCAGTTCTGCAGCCAAGAGATGGGGAATCACCTCGGTGTCGGTTTCCGACTGGAACACCACCCCTAAGGCCTCCAGCTGCTCCCGCAGGGCCCGGTGGTTCTCAATGATTCCGTTCTGCACCACAGCCACCGCCCCGCCATTGCTGCGGTGCGGGTGGGCATTGCGCTCTTCCGGTTTGCCATGGGTGGCCCAGCGGGTGTGGCCAATGCCGCATTGCCCGGGGGCACCTTCTGCCTCAAAACAAGCAGTGAGGTTGCGCAGCTTGCCTTTGGCCCGCAGGCAGGTCAGCTGCCCCTGAGCAGCCACCGTGGCGATCCCAGCGGAGTCGTAACCGCGGTACTCCAACTGCCGTAAGCCTTCCAGGAGCTGAGGCGCCGCTTCTCGGGCACCCACCAGGGCAACGATTCCGCACATACAAAAAAAGCCCGGCTGAAGCCGGGCCGAGCTTATGAGGTAAAACTGGCCAGATCAGTAGGCCAGACCCATGGAGCGCGTTGTCTCGTCTCCGAGATAAACGCGGATGCTGAGGAAGTCGGTAGGGCAGGCAGTTTCGCAGCGCTTGCAACCAACGCAATCTTCAGTACGAGGAGAAGACGCAATCTGGCCGGCCTTGCAACCGTCCCAGGGAACCATCTCAAGCACGTCGAGAGGGCAGGCACGCACACACTGGGTGCAGCCAATGCAGGTGTCGTAGATCTTGACGGCGTGGGACATGTGCCCGATGCATACGAAGGCTTGCGGCAAACGTACCCGTCCTTCGCCGGTCCATGGCCATGCCGTCACCGTTGTTAACGGCACAGTTATTGATGAGGAGACACTGAAGGCGTGCCCGTAAGATGCAGCGTCCCGTTGCCACGGCTATGTCCCAGGAAGCGATTCTCGAAAAGGTGCGTTCGATCGTTGCGGAGCAACTGAGTGTTGACTCCGGCGAAGTGAAGCCCGAATCCAACTTCCAGAACGATCTGGGTGCTGATTCTCTGGATACCGTGGAACTCGTGATGGCCCTGGAAGAGGCCTTCGACATCGAGATTCCTGACGAAGCAGCTGAGGGCATCACCACCGTTGGTGACGCCGTCAAATACATCGAAGACAAGCAGGCCTGAGCAACGCAATGGTGGATGGTCTCCATCGCGTCGTCATCACCGGCCTCGGCGCGGTCACACCGATCGGCAACACGGTTCAGGACTACTGGAAGGGCCTCACCTCCGGCACCAACGGAGTGGACGCCATCACCCTGTTCGATGCATCCGCACACGCCTGCCGCTTTGCAGCGGAGGTGAAGGATTTCGATCCGTCCGGCTTCATCGAACCGAAGGAAGCCAAGCGCTGGGATCGGTTCTGCAAGTTCGGCGTAGTTGCAGCCAAACAGGCTGTGGCCCATGCCGGCCTTGAGATCAACGACGCCAATGCGGATCGGATCGGCACGATCATCGGTTCCGGCGTCGGTGGCCTGCTGACTATGGAGACGCAGGCCCATGTGTTGGAGGGCAAAGGTCCTGGACGGGTGAGTCCGTTCACGGTGCCGATGATGATCCCCAACATGGCTACAGGCCTAGCCGCCATTGCCCTGGGCACCAAGGGGCCCAGCTCCGCGGTGGCCACCGCCTGTGCTGCCGGCTCCAATGCTGTTGGCGATGCCTTCCGTCTGCTGCAGCTGGGCAAGGCTGACGCCATGGTGTGCGGTGGCGCCGAATCGGCGATTACTCCCTTGGGGGTGGCCGGCTTCGCCAGCGCCAAGGCCCTGTCGTTCCGCAACGATGATCCGGCCACGGCCAGCCGTCCGTTCGACAAAGAACGCGATGGCTTTGTGATCGGCGAAGGTGCCGGTGTGTTGGTGCTTGAAACCCTCGAGCACGCCCAGGCCCGTGGCGCCACGATCCTCGGCGAAGTGGTGGGTTACGGGATGACCTGCGATGCCCACCACATCACATCACCCACACCGGGCGGCGTCGGCGGTGCCGAGGCCATGCGCCAAGCCCTGACCGATGGCTGCATTGATCCTTCTGAGATTGACTACGTCAACGCCCACGGCACCAGCACTCCAGCGAACGACAAAAACGAAACCTCGGCGATCAAAAGCGCCCTGGGTGAGCGGGCGCTGCAGATTCCGGTGAGCTCCACCAAATCGATGACTGGTCACCTGCTGGGTGGCTCCGGTGGTATCGAAGCGGTGGCCTGTGTGCTGGCGCTACAACACGGCGTCGTGCCCCCCACGATCAATCACACCACCTCGGATCCCGACTGTGATCTGGATGTCGTGCCGAACGAGGCACGGGATCAGACACTTGGAACCGTCTTGTCCAACTCCTTTGGCTTCGGCGGCCACAACGTCTGCCTGGCTTTCAAACGCGCCAGCTGAGCCTTCGCGCTCACGTCGTGCGTCAAAATCGCTTCAACTTTTCCTCTTAACACCATGGTCGCTGCGCCCGCGTCACTCGACACGCTCTGCATCAACAGCATTCGGATGCTGGCTGTCGACGCCATCAACAAGTCCAACAGCGGCCACCCCGGCCTGCCGATGGGCTGCGCACCCATGGGTTATGCGCTCTGGGACAAGTTCCTCAAGCACAACCCTAAGAACCCCAAGTGGTTCAACCGCGACCGCTTCGTGCTGTCGGCCGGCCACGGCTGCATGCTGCTCTACGCGCTGCTGCACCTCACCGGATACGACTCGGTCTCCATCGAGGACATCAAGCAGTTCCGCCAGTGGGGCTCCAAGACTCCCGGTCACCCCGAAACCTTCGAGACCCCTGGTGTTGAAGTGACCACCGGCCCTCTGGGTGCCGGCATCTCCAACGCTGTGGGCCTGGCCATCGCTGAATCCCACTTGGCGGCCAAGTTCAACAAGGCCGACGCCACCGTGGTGGATCACTACACCTACGTGATCATGGGCGACGGCTGCAATCAGGAGGGTGTGTCTTCTGAAGCGGCCTCCCTGGCTGGACACCTGAAGCTGGGCAAGCTGATCGCCCTGTACGACGACAACAACATCACCATTGACGGACGCACCGATGTGTCCTTCACCGAGGACGTGCTGAAGCGCTACGAGGCCTACGGCTGGCACGTGCAGCACGTGGCCGAGGGCAACACCGACGTGGATGCCATTGCCAAGGCAATCGAAGCCGCGAAGGCCGTGAGCGACAAGCCGTCGATCATCAAGGTGACCACCACCATCGGCTACGGCTCCCCCAACAAGGCCGACACCGCCGGTGTTCACGGTGCAGCTCTTGGCGAAGAGGAAGCAGCCCTGACCCGTCAGCAATTGGGTTGGGACTACGCACCCTTCGAAATACCCCAGGACGCCTACGACCAGTTCCGCCAGGCCATCGACCGCGGCGCCAGCCTCGAGGCCGAGTGGAACCAGACCCTGGCCACCTACCGCACCAAGTACCCCATCGAGGCCGCCGAGTTCGAGCGGATGCTGCGCGGTGAGCTGCCCCAGGGCTGGGACAAGGACCTGCCCACCTACACCCCCGAAGACGGTGGCCTGGCCACCCGCAAGCACTCCCAGATCTGCCTGGGTGCGCTGGGCCCCAACCTGCCCGAACTGATCGGCGGCTCCGCCGACCTCACCCACTCCAACTACACGGACATCAAGGGTGAAACCGGCTCTTATCAGGCCAGCAGCCCTGAGAAGCGCTACCTGCACTTCGGTGTGCGCGAGCACGCCATGGCCGCCATCCTCAACGGCATCGCTTATCACAACAGCGGCTTGATCCCCTACGGCGGCACCTTCCTGGTGTTCGCCGACTACATGCGCGGTTCCATGCGCCTGTCAGCCCTGAGTGAGCTGGGAGTGATCTACGTGCTCACCCACGACTCCATCGGCGTCGGCGAAGACGGCCCCACCCACCAGCCGATCGAAACCATCCCCTCCCTGCGGGCGATGCCGAACATGCTGGTGTTCCGTCCTGGCGACGGCAACGAGACCAGCGGCGCTTACAAGGTGGCCATCCAAAACCGCAAGCGCCCCAGCTCCCTCTGCCTCAGCCGCCAGGGCATGGCCAACCAGGCCAACTCCTCGATCGACAAGGTGGCCCTGGGTGGTTACGTGCTGGAAGACTGCGCCGGCACTCCCGATCTGATCCTGATCGGCACCGGCACCGAACTGGACCTCTGCGTCCAGGCCGCCAAGCAGCTCACCGCTGAAGGCAAGAAGGTCCGCGTGGTCTCCATGCCCTGCGTCGAGCTGTTCGACGAGCAGACCGACGCCTACAAGGAAGAGGTGCTCCCCACCACCGTGCGCAAGCGCATGGTGGTGGAAGCCGCTGAATCCTTCGGCTGGCATCGTTTCATCGGCCTGGATGGCGACAGCGTCACCATGAACCGCTTCGGCGCTTCCGCCCCCGGCGGCACCTGCCTCAAGGAATTCGGCTTCACGGTTGAGAACGTGGTGGCCAAAGCCAAGGCTCTGCTCGGCTGATCACCAGAACACTTCAACAACAAGGCCTCCTGCATCGACAGGGGGTCTTTTTTTATGCCGCCAACCCAATCAATGGCCTTACGCAAAAAAGCCCGACGTCCAAAAGGACGCCGGGCCAACTGCTGACTTTAGTCAACACAATCAATCAGCTTTGTCGAGCTTGACCGATGTGAGCTCGGCGGCTCCTCCTTTGGTTTCGAGCACCTTCTCAAGGCCCTCAAGATCTTCATCAGTGATCTTGGTCTGCATCGGGCAGTGCTTGGGTCCGCACATGGAGCAGAACTCCGCCTGCTTGTAGATGTCAGCCGGCAGGGTTTCGTCGTGATATTCCTTGGCCCGCTCAGGGTCCAAGGACAGCTCAAACTGCTTGTTCCAGTCGAAGTTGTAGCGGGCGCGGCTGAGCTCGTCGTCACGGTCACGGGCACCGGGGCGATGACGAGCGATGTCTGCCGCATGAGCAGCGATCTTGTAAGCGATCAGGCCTTCGCGCACATCCTCAGCGTTGGGCAGACCGAGGTGCTCCTTCGGCGTCACGTAACAGAGCATCGCCGTGCCATGCCAACCAGCCATGGCCGCGCCGATGGCTGAGGTGATGTGGTCGTAGCCGGGAGCAATGTCAGTGACCAGGGGGCCGAGCACATAGAAGGGTGCTTCGCTGCACTCCTCCATCTGCTTCTTCACGTTGAACTCGATCTGATCGAGGGGAACATGGCCGGGACCCTCCACCATCACCTGCACGTCGTGCTTCCAGGCGCGACGGGTCAATTCACCGAGGGTGTGCAGTTCAGCCAATTGAGCGGCGTCGGACGCATCGTGCTGACAACCGGGGCGCAGCGAGTCACCGAGGGAGAAGGTGCAGTCGTAGCGCTTGAAGATCTCGCAGATGTCGTCAAACCGCGTGTAGAGCGGGTTTTGACGGTGGTGGTACAACATCCATTGAGCCAGGATGCCGCCGCCGCGGCTGACGATGCCGGTGATGCGCCCCTTCACCTTGGGCAAGTGCTCGATCAACAGGCCGGCGTGAATGGTCTGGTAGTCGACCCCCTGCTGGCAGTGCTTCTCGATGATGTGGAGGAAGTCGTCCTCATCCAGCTTCTCGATCGATCCGTGAACGCTCTCAAGGGCCTGATAAACAGGCACGGTGCCAATCGGAACGGGGGATGCACCGATGATCGCAGTGCGCACCTCATCGAGGTTGACGCCGCCGGTGGAGAGATCCATCACGGTGTCGGCGCCGTATTTCACCGCCAGCTTCAGCTTCTTCACCTCCTCGGCCGCATCAGACGCATTCGGGGAGGCGCCGATGTTGGCGTTCACCTTGCACTTGCTGGCGATGCCGATCGCCATCGGCTCCAGATTGGTGTGGTTGATGTTGGCCGGGATGATCATCCGCCCCCGGGCCACTTCTTCCATCACCAGCGATTCGGGCAAGTTCTCCCGCTTGGCCACATGGGCCATTTCTTCGGTGACCACGCCCTGACGGGCGTAGTGCATCTGAGAGACGTTGGCCTGACCCTTGCGGGACTCAACCCAGGAAGCGCGCATGATCTGAGGTGCGACGGACAGCCCAGGGGTCGACGTTTGGCCGAAGATCACGCTCAAGCACTTCCCTGCGCCGGCATGACCCGGAATCAGGTTCGGAGGGTGTGATCTCAGTCTGAGTTAATGGTGAAACCCAGACACCCCTAGTGATGTTTGAACGCTAGCAAGCGTTGCCCAAAGGCCCGTTCAGCTGACCTGCAAACCATTGAGCACCGCAGCCACCACCCGGTGATCGCTGTCCTGCTGCAGAGATTGCAACAGGCCTCTGGCCTGCACCGCAATGGGATCGGTCCCCCCCTCCCGAACAATCCGACTGAGAATTTCAGCCCCACTCACCCGCACCGTGCCATCAGCATCGGCAATCGCCATGGTTGCCAAGTCCAGCAACCAACCCAGATCAATGTCGGGCTGTTCCGCCAAGGCGGACAAGATGCTGCAGCGCACCAACCAAGCAGCATCAACTTCAAAGGCCGTACGCAGCAAAGGCCAGGCCCGCTCGACCCCGTAGCTGGCGAGGGCATTGGCTGCCTCAGCCCGAACATTGGGGTCTTCATCGGCAGTGATCAACGCACTGAGCACAGTCCAGCCCTGTTCGGTGCGCTTGTAGCCCAATCCACTGCAGCTCAAAGAACGCACCAGAAAGGGCTTCTGCTCCGTGCCCAGCACCAGCAACGGCACAGCCTCAGCATCCGAGCAATGGCGGAGCTTTGTGATCGCCGGCATCGCCTGAACCGGATCCCCACTGGCAATGGCCTGGCGGACCTCCTCGAGATCAGGGCGTTGCGGATCGGTCTCGTTCATGGGTTGCTGCCAGGGGTGCGCGCCCGTTGAAGATCGGCCAACAGCTTGGCGCGGCGGCGCTGCCGACCGAGAGCGCTGCTGATGATCAGACCTGAACCAACCAATATCCCGGGCAACGCCTGCACCCGGTCCTTGCCCTGGCGCTGGTTGGTGGCCAGCAACGCGAGCAGGATCAGCAATGGAGCCCCGAGTGAAACCCAAATCACCGCACGACGTTGGTTCATGCCGAGGTGTTCTCCGTGATCCACGCCAGCACGGTGGCCGTGAGAACCGCAATACCAACACCGAGGGCATCTTCCTCCAGTGCGAACGCTCCGTTGTGAAGCGGCGCACACCCCTCGGGCCCGGCCACGCCCAGCCGCACCATCATTCCCGGCACATCCCTAAGCAGCTCAGCAAAGTCTTCCGCCCCCAGGGAGGGCTGCTCCACCGGCAGCACCTTGTCGCGCCCCAGACACTCCACCGCACAACGTTCCAGCAAGGTCGTGAGCTGCGGATCGTTGTGCACCGGTGGCGCGATGCAGCGGTAATTCACCACTGCCGTACCCCCTCCAGTGGCACAGATCCCCTGCACCGTCTCATCGATCCAAGCCGGCAGCTGGGCGTGCTGCTGCAGATCCAGACAGCGCACCGTGCCCAACAAACGCACCTGATCGGCAATCACGTTGAAGGCGCGGCCGCCCTCCACCTTGCCAAAACTGATCACCACCGGATGCAACGCATCCAAGCGGCGGGCGATGGTCTGCTGAAGCTCCGTGATCACCCGAGCCGCCAACCAAACAGCATCCACCGACTGATGGGGACGAGCACCATGGCCGCCCTCTCCATGCACCAGGATTTCCAGCTCGCCGGCCGCTGCCGTAAGACAGCCCCGCCGGATCCCAACGGTGCCCACCGGAAGATTCGGAACCACATGCACGCCATACAACGCGTTAAGGCCCTCCACCGCCCCTGCATCCCGCATCCACACCGCTCCCTGGGCCAGCTCTTCCGCGGGTTGAAACAGCAAGCGCACCCGGGCCCCCAAAGCCGGCTCCTGAGCCAGCAACCGCGCCACCCCCAGGCCCGTGCAGGTGTGCAAATCGTGGCCACAGGCGTGCATCAGACCCTGCCGAGTGGAGGAATAGCTCAGCCCGGTGCGCTCTTCCACCGGCAAAGCATCCATGTCCACCCGCAAGCCCACCGTGGGGCCGTGATCAGGTCCCAACTCGGCCACCACGCCAGTACGGCCAACGCCTTCACGGACCCGCCAACCCAGCTGACGCAGTTCACCGGCTACCAGGGCGGCGGTCTGGTGTTCCTCACCGCTGAGTTCAGGGTGGGCATGAAGATGCCGACGCAGCTGCAGCAGCTCAGGCAGCTCAAGGCTGAGTCGATCGGCAAGGGACGCCGCGTGGGTCATCTCAGGACGCCTCCAAGGCCAGGAACGCCATCAGATCCGCCGTCGGCTGCGGTGGCCAGCGGCGCACCTGTTGCAGCCAGTCGGCCTGGCGGTAACGCTGATCCAACCCGGCCGCAGCGGTCCAGTGGCTTTCGGCTTCACCACTGGATCCTTCACGCCAGAGCAGGCCGCTGAGGGCCGCCCGAGCATCGGCGAACAAGGGATAGCGACGGATCAGTTTGCGCAATTCCGCCTCCGCCCAATCGAGATCTCCCGCTTGCCAGGCCGCCAAGGCCTCGCTAGAGCGGGCCATGGCGAAGCCGGGGCGGGCGAGGGCCGCCTGGCCATAAAGCTCTCGAGCCTCAGGCCAGTCCCCTTGCGAACCGCGCACATTGGCCAGGTTGTACAGGGCTGAGGCATCTTGCGGATCGCGCTCCAGAATCCAGAGATAGTCGTCCGCCGCCGCGGACCAGTCCTGAAGCGCCTCCTCTGCCGTGCCCCGGTTCAGATGCGGGTCGCTTTCCTCCGGCGCCAGCGCAATCGAGGCGCTCTGATCGTCGATGGCCCCGGAAGGATCACCCAGAGCGAGACGCACATTGCCGCGGTTGCTCAGCGCTGCTGCATCTTCTGGAGCCTGCTCCAGAAAGCGGTCCCAAAGGGGCAACGCCTCCACAAAATCCCCCTGACGGCTTGCCGTCAGCGCCTGCTCATAAAGCCCCTGCAGATCGAGGGCCTGCACCGGCAGGGCCAGCACCAGACTCATCAACAGGACGAGAAACCGATTATTCATGCCGCCTCGGCCAGATGACTGCGGGCCGCATCCGTGACCATTCGGCCGCGGGGGGTGCGCATCAGCAACCCCTGTTGCAACAAAAATGGCTCCACCACGGTCTCCAGGGTGACGGGATCGTCGCCAAGGGCCGCCGCCAAAGTCTCCAGGCCCACCGGGCCACCACCATGGTGTTCGATCAGCAGCTGCAGCAAACGCCGATCGCTGGCATCGAGGCCCCGATGATCCACGCGGTGCAGGCTCAGGGCCTCTCCCACCAGGGCCTGATCAATGGCTCCACCACTACCGCCACGCACGCTGGCCACATCCCGCACCCGGCGCAGCAGGCGGTTGGCAATCCTGGGCGTACCGCGGCAGGAGGCGGCAATGCTGCTGCGGGCCTGCGGTGTGAGGGTGACCCCGATCAGCTTGGCGGTGCGCTCGACGATCGCTTCCAGGTCGTCCTGGCCGTAAAACTCCAACCGCTGGATAAGGCCGAACCGGTCCCGAAGCGGGGAGCTCAGCGATCCGGCGCGGGTGGTGGCGCCCACAAGGGTGAAGGGGGGCAAGTCGAGGGAACGGGTTCGTGCTGTGCTGCCCTTGCCCACGGTGAGATCGAGGCGACGGTCTTCCATCGCCGGATAAAGCAGCTCCTCCGCCACCCGGCTCAGGCGATGAATCTCGTCAATGAACAGCAGATCACGAGGCTGCAGGTTGACCAACAACCCAACGATGTCGCGCGGGCGTTCCAAGGCCGGTGCACTGGTGACCTTGCACTGCACCCCCATCTCTTCGGCCAGCACCATGGCCATGGTGGTTTTGCCCAAACCCGGCGGGCCATAGAGCAACACATGATCGAGGGCATCGCCGCGGCCAAGCGCCGCTTCCACCGCAATGCCCAGCACCTGCTTGAGCTCGCTCTGGCCGATGTAGTCGTTCAGGCGCTGGGGCCGAAGCTTGTCTTCCGGCCGACTCACCACCTCTTCAGGTGCCGGCTGGGGATCCACCAGCGCTTCAGGGCGGCGTGGTGGCTTGCGACCGGAGCTGGAGGAGACAATCGCCATGCGGGCAGGGTACCCAGACCTGGATAGGGTCGGAAGACACAGCCGCAGCCATGGCCAAGGGAGGAGCGAAAAAAGCAGCCGCAGCCGCGGCAAGGGCCGCCGCCAATCGGATGCTGGCGGACAACCGGCAGGCACGGCACCAATACGAAATCCTCGAAACCCTCGAAACCGGCATCGAGCTGGTGGGCACCGAGGTGAAGTCGATCCGCAACGGCAAGGCCAACCTGCGCGATGGCTTCTGCCTGATCCGCAATGGGGAACTGCAGTTGCACAACGTGCACATCTCACCGCACACCCACGCCAGCAGCTACTTCAACCACGACCCGCTTCGCACCCGCAAACTGCTGGCCCATCGCCGTGAAATCGACAAGCTGCGCGGTTTGGTGGATCAAAAAGGCCTGACGCTGATCCCCCTCAACATTCACCTCAAGGGGTCCTGGATCAAGCTCACCATCGGCCTAGGCAAAGGCCGCAAGTTGCACGACAAGCGCGCTGCCGAAAAGGAAAAGCAATCCAAGAAGGACGTGAAAGCAGCGATGGAGCGCTACTGATCGAGCGGGTCCGCCCGACAGGACAGGGTGAACAGACTCGAAGAAACCCCTTCGTTGGTGACCAACACCTGCAGGGGCGAGCCCGCTTGCGGAGAAATCCGAGTCACCCGCAGGGGACCACGCTCCGCCTCCACCTGCCCATTGACGCCGAAAACCATCATCTGCATCAGCGGTGTGCCGTTGATGCCCAGAGCGACGGCATCACCTGCTGGAGCCTCCACCAGCACCAAACGCGCACCACCGGCAGGGATAGGCAACGACGTGATGGCGGGTTCAAGCGGGCGCGCTTTGAGCCGCACGATCTCAACGTCATCAAGGCTCTGAATCGCCGCTGCAATCCAAAGCTGAAGGAAGGGGTCGGCGGGTTTCCGGCCACGCATGGTGACCGGCAGCAGATCCTGGGCTCCAGCACTCACCAGCTGCTGCACGACCCGCGGATGAACGCCCTGTTTCAACAGCACCTCACGCAGCTGCTGCCAGTCCCCTGCCCCCAGACGCCCCAACTGGGCCCGAATCGCCGGCGGCAGCAAGGCGATCCGAGCCAGCCATTGCTCGGCCAGCTCGGTCCAGTTCCTACGGAGCGGCGCAACCCCCAGCGCCTCCATGCTGAGCAGGCTGGCATCCACAAGTCCAGTAAACCAACTGCGATCCACCTGCAGGGCCCGCAAGCGGCTGAACAGCTGCTCGCGTTGATCCAACTCCTCTGGCGGCGGACTGACGGCCGCTATAGCCCCATCCCTGCTGGGGCGAGGAGTCCTGTCTGCAGTGGAGATGCGCGGAAGCAGGAACCAACCGATGACGGAACCCACCAAGGCCGACAGGACCAAGCCGATCACCACAGGCCAGAGGTGCCCCTCCGCTCCCTGCTCGCGAGCCATCGCTCGCTTCTGACGCGGAGATGTTGAGAAGGGAGCCATCGCAGCGAAGCGTCCCGATGCAGCAATTGGCTTCTCGATCGGAACGGTTTGTTCAGGCATCGCCAGCTGCTGCAAGGCCTCCTGGGCACTTGCAGCATCAGGGAAGCGGCGGTTCGGATCCTCCGTAAGCAACCGCTCGAGCACAGCTTGATACTCGGGATCCAGCCCCAGCCTTTCGAGACTTGAAGGGGGATTAGACGGCTGGCCCGTCAACAAGGCCACGGCTGAAACGGCCAAATCCCGTACATCCATCCAGCCGGCAGCGTCTTCAGCAGGAACAAGCTCACCGTTGAATACAACCGGCAATCCATCACTGGTGCGGCGCCACAGGTTTTGGAGACTGATGTGCCCATGCACCAGGTCATCGGAATGAAGCGCTCCCAAGACTGGTAAGACCTGCCTCAGCAGCAGAAGCACTTCGCCAGCGCTGAAAACCATCTGGCGTCGCGCGCGTTGTTGTTGAAGCGAAGCGAGGCTGCTGCCTTCGATCCAGTCGCGAACGGCCCACAAACCATCCTCCAGTTCAAGCAACTGACCAAAGCGAGGCAACTGATGCGACCCGATCGTCTGCAAAACGTCCCAGCGCTGACGGAAAGGCTCTTGGCTGGGCAAGTCGTTCAGCTGACGTAGCGCTACAGGGCAATCGCCTGCCATCACATCCACCGCACGCCAGAGGGAACCACGCAGCGGATCGGGTCCACTCAGCCGTTCCTCCAGGCGATATCGCTCCACCAGCACCGTGCCGGAACCGCTCAAGGGATTCAGCAACATCGATGGGCTGATGGTACCGATGGTACCGATGGTTCGCTGCACCCCCTGGGGCCCTCGAGGGATGGATCAGCCCCGTGCCGCTGGACCCAGCCGCACCAACAGATCGCTCTGGATCTGCTTTTGCCGGCAAACTGAACCCACAGACTTATCCAACAGACGGAGCCCAGGAGCTCAGGCGGCATGAAATCAGACGAACGGCGTCAGGCGATCAAACGGCAGCGTGAGCAGCTGATCCAAGACCTGGAGGCCGTCTACATGGCGGCCTTCGATCGCCTGGGAGACCTGGAAGGTGAAGTGGGAGAAGTGAAAGCAGCGCAACTCACCCAGATGATCCTCAACTCCAAAACGGCCGCGATCGAGCCGCTGGAGAAAGAGATCGAAAAACCGGTGATCACCACCCCAGGCGAAGCATGAGCAGCTGGCTGGAGCAGTTGGAGCGGGAGCTGGACGCGAGGCTCTCGGCCTTTCTGCGCAACAACCCCGTCCAGGAGCACCTGTTCAGCGAACAGCACCTGAAGGATCGGGCGGCAGCCCTGCAACGGCAACATCAGCAACTGCAAAGCGAAGCGAAGCAGCAACGCCAACAGCTGCTGAGGCTGGCCGAGGACGTACGGGCCTGGCGCGACCGGGTGGAGCGTGCCAGGGCAGCCGGCGCGGCCGAACTAGCCGGACGCGCCGAACAACATCTCACCAGCCTGATGAACCAGGGCCGCGCCCTCTGGGCCGACCTGGACGATCTGGGACGCCGCTTCAACGAGGTGGAGCGACAGCTGCAGGAACTTCACCAGCAGAAGCGAACGCCCAGTCCTTCAACACTGGAGAAGGATTGGGCGTTGTTTGAAGCGGAACAGGAGCTTGAACAGCTGCGCCGCGACGCCGGGCTGAGTTAAATCAGGCCTTTGGCGCGGGGGGCTCCAGGCTGACACCCTCGGGCGGAGGTGTGGGATCCGGATCGGCGATCAGCATGTGCTGCAACACGATTTCCGGGCGCTCACTGTCGCGCCAGCGGATGCGGTATGCAGGCATTTTGGTGCCACGGCTGGTGGTCTGCTCCACCGGCTCCATCACCCATCCCCGGCGGGAACGGCCCTGGGGATTCCGCTTGACCACGGCATCAGCGTGCTTGAAGCGAAATCCGACGCGTTCTCCACTCATGGGGATAGGACCATGCCACTCCTCCCATTATTCCACTGAGGGTGGTTCTCCCTTGCGAGACTCCGGCCGCAGCAGCGGGAAAGCGATCACATCCCGAATCGAAGGGCTGTCGGTGAGCAGCATCACCAAACGGTCGATGCCGATCCCCAAACCTCCGGTGGGGGGCATGCCCACCTCCAGGGCTGCAACGAAATCCTCGTCCAACCCCTGGGCCTCCAAATCACCCGCCGCCTTGCGCGCCTGCTGAGCCTCCAGGCGCTGACGTTGATCCACGGGATCGGTGAGCTCACTGAAGGCATTGGCGTGTTCACGGCCGACGATGAACAACTCAAACCGTTCCACCAAGCCGGGCTTGCTGCGATGGGGCCGAGCCAGGGGCGAAATCTCCACCGGGTAATCGGTGACGAAGGTGGGCTGAATCAGGGTTGTCTCCACCGCTTGCTCAAAGGCTTCGTTGAGCAGACGGCCCACCGAGTCGGCCAACTCAGGCGCATGCAGGCCCTTGGCGGTCATCGCCGCGGCCGCCTCCTCGCGGCTGCTGAAGCTATTGAAATCAAGCCCCGTCGCATCCTGCACGAGCTCGTGCATCGTGGCGCGCCGCCACGGCGGAGCCAGATCGATGTCGGTGCCCTGATAGGTGATGGTGGTCGTGCCGCAGACCTCCTGGCACACCGCGCTGACCATCTGCTCGGTGAGCTCCATCATCCCGAGGTAATCGCTGTACGCCTGATAGATCTCTACCGAGGTGAACTCGGGGTTGTGGCGGGTGCTGACCCCCTCGTTACGGAAGATTCGGCCCAGTTCATAGACCCGCTCAAAGCCACCCACCACCAGGCGCTTCAGGTGCAGTTCCGTCGCAATCCGCAGGGTGAGGGGCAGGTCGAGAGCGTTGTGGTGGGTCTCGAACGGCCGAGCATCTGCACCACCGGGTTCGCTCTGCAACACGGGGGTCTCGATCTCGAGAAAATCACGCTGGTCGAGCCAGCGGCGAATGCCGCTCACCAGGCGAGCCCGGCGCCGGAAGGTCTCACGGCTGTCGGGGGACACAACCAGATCCAGATAGCGCTGGCGGTAGCGCTTCTCCACGTCGGCCAGACCATGCCACTTGTCGGGAAGGGGCTGCAGCGCCTTGGTGAGCATGCGCCAGTCGCTCACTTTCACCGACAGCTCACCACGGTCGGTGCGACGCAGGGTGCCGCTCACCCCGAGCCAGTCGCCACTGTCCACCAGCGTGGTGATCTGTTTGAACCAGCCCTCCTGCTGAGCCTCGAGACCCGCCTTCTCCAGGAACAGCTGAATGGAGCCCGTCTCATCCGCCAGGGTAAAAAAGGCCAGCTTTCCCATCACCCGGCGAGTCATCACCCGTCCCGCCACGGAAACGCTGACGTCCCGCTCTTCCCCCTTGGCCAGATCGGCATGGGTCTCCTGCAGCTCAGCCATGCGGTGGCTGGGACTGAAGGTGAGGGCATAGGGGCCCTGCCCCAACTCTTCCAAGGTCTTGGCCTTGTCCAGACGGGTGTCGCGCAGCTCAGACACAGCAGCAGGTCAATCGGGCGCCATCCTGCCCGCCCGCGGGTTGATCAACCGGCAGCGGAGGCCTCGCCCATGCGCTGGGAGGCATAACCAATGCCTCGCACCGTGAGGATCAGCTCTGGATTGCGAGGGTCAGGCTCCAGTTTTCCGCGCAACCGAGCCACGTAGACATCCACCACCCGCAGATCGGCGGCACGGCGGGGGGGATAACCCCAGAGCTGCTCCAGAATTTCGGCCCGGGGCACCACATGGCCGGGGTCGCGGAACAGCAGCTCAAGCAGGCTGAATTCCGTGTAGGTGAGGTTGATGCGCTCCGAACCCCGGGTGACTTGGCGTCGATTGGTGTCCACCACCAGATCGCCGAGCCGCAAAACGCCCTGACCTGTGGGCAGTTCGCGACTTTCAACAACAGCATTGCCCCGACCCACCCGGCGCAAAATTGTGGCGATGCGTGCCTCGAGTTCCTTGGGGCTGAAGGGCTTGGGCAGGTAGTCGTCAGCGCCCAGATCCAGGCCAGCCACCCGCTCCGAGATCGCTTCCACCGCCGAGAGGAAAATGATCGGCACGCAGGATTCAGCCCGCAGGCGGCGGCAGACGGCAAAGCCATCCAACTTGGGCAACATCACATCGAGCACCACCAGGTCGGGCGACTCGTTGTGGAACATTTCCAGGGCCTGCTCACCATCCTCAGCACAGATGACGCGGTAGCCCGACAGCTGCAAGCGCATCACCAGAACGCGCCGGACTGCAGCCTCGTCATCAACGACAAGAATGGTCGCTTTCGGTTGTGAGGGCAGGTCGCCCGTCATCCGAATCAAACCCTTAACGAGCTGCAACCTTACTGGTCAGGGCCTGGACACAGACGCAAACACCCTGGCGCGCAGCCGGTTTACCGATTGTTTTAAGAATTGCCGGCGGCCTCAGGCCAGCGCGAACGGGCGTAACGGTTCCATTCCGACGCCGCAGCTGTTATGGCCTGCTCAGGGCTGATCTGGGCCAACATCGCCCGCTGCATCTGGGTGTAGATGATTTTCTGCAGGCGCTTGATCCCCGGCAGCGCCGGCACCAACACCCTGGCCCGGTGCAACGTGCTGGCCGACAACAAACGGGCCTGGTGAATCTGACGCTCCGCGGTGGTCGCGGGCTCCTCCTGCTCCAACCCCTCACGCACCCGAGCCAAGGCCTCCAACGACGACGGCAGCACCCGAGCCTCAGCAGCGAAGCGCACCTGTTGATCGGCATTGGTCAGAAACAGCGCCAGATCCACGGCCTCTCGGGCGCGCTGGCTCTGACGCGGCACCGCCAACGTCATCAAGGCCACATTGGCTGAGCCATCTGTGCCGGTCACCGGGGGATGGGGCTCCGTCACCGCGGCCACCCCGGGCGCATTGGTCTGAATGCTGCGAAGGAATTCTGCGCCCGTGGCCGCCAGGGCCAGATCACCACTCTGGAACAACTCGATCGCCCGGCGTTGCCCCTGACTCACCACCTCTCTGGGCAACAGCCCCTCTCGGTAGAGATCACTCCAGAAACGAAAGGCCCGGAGCCCCGCAGGACTGTCGAAAGCGGCCCTGCGTTGGGAATCCAGCAGGGTCACTCCCATCTGCACCAGGGTTTCCAGAAGCTCAGCCGAGTCGTCGGGAACGGTGGTGAGGAACAGGCCGTAACGGCCCGTGCTCTCGCGGATCCGACGGGCGAAGGCCGGCACCTGATCCCAGCGGCTGGGCGGCGCTGCAATGCCGGCTTGATCCAACAGCGCCCGATTCACCAGACTCAGCCGCACCGTGAGGTACCAGGGCACAGCGATCTGCCCGGCATCCGGATCACGGCAGGCCTGCCACACCGAGGGCAAATAACGGCCAGCGGCAGCAGCCGGCAGCAGCGGGGTCAAGTCGGCCAGCCCCCCCTTGCTGGCCAGATTGGCTGCGAAGGGCGGATTGAGGTTCACCACATCCGGGGCCGTGCGCGCAAACACCGCCGCCAGCAACTTGCGTTCCACGGACCCCCAGGGCAGATCCGTCCAACGCACGGGCGCATCGGGATGGAGGCCGCCCCAGGCCCCCAGAACATCGGCGAAATAGGGGTTGAATTTGGGAGCCAATTGCAGGGTCCACAACTCCAGAGCCCTGGCCTGTGGGCTCCTCGGGCCGCAAGCCGCCAGCCCCATCGCCGCTGTCCCCAGCAGCAAATCCCGACGCGTCAGCCTCATGATGGAACCCTCCTGCGCCAGAGCAGCAACTGCAACGACACCAACACTGGCGCCAGCAAACCCGTCACCAGGGCCTGGCACCAGAGGGTCTGCAGGCCCCAGCTCTGGGTGAGGGGATCCAACACTCCTCCTTGGCGCCACCAGAGCTGAAGGATCAACGACAAACCATGACCCACGGACCCGAGCCAGGCCAACAAACCCAGATTCAGGCTGCGTTGGATCGGGGCTGCACGCCGCCCCAGCCGTCCCCACCACCAGCCCAGCAGCAGCAGCGCCGGCGCCTGACTGACACCGTCCAGATTGAGACCATCCAGCACCAGCCCCAACGCCACACCCGATAATGCCCCCGACACCGGACCATCCACGAGAGCCCAAGGCAAGAGCCAGAGCACATCCCAGGCGGGACCAACCCCATCGATGGCCAACCAAGGCGGCGACGCCAAGGCCAGAAAGGGCACCACCAAAGCTGAGGCCACACAGATCGGTTGTCGGTGCAGACGCGTCATGTCAGTGGTTCATCTCAACGGGTCTGCACTTGCACCCAGTCGATCGCCTCCGGTGCTGCGATCAACTGCACCACCGCAACAGGTGCAGGAACAGCCTGTTCATCCACCGACTGGATCACCCCCACCGGCACGTTGGGGGGCAACAGGGTGCTGGCCGGAGACGTGGCCACCAGATCCCCCGGACGCACGTCAGGGTCCTTGTCGATGAAGCGAAGCGACAGCCGGCTGCTGCCATGGCCCACCAACAATCCATGGCGGCGGCTGCGGGGCAGCCAGACGCCGATCTCATGGCCCGGGGCAGTGAGCAACTTCACCCGCGCCGTGGCGGGGGTAACACTGTCGATGCGGCCCACCAAACCGCCGGGGCCAAGAACCGCATCGCTGCGACCGATGCCCTGCAGCGAGCCCTTGCCGAGTTGCAATTGCTGCCACCACCCTCGCGACGAGCGGGAGATCACGGCAGCCGAAACCTTTCCTTGCGCTGATCCTTGTTGCTGCAACTCCAGCAGAGCGCGCAAGCGACGGTTGTCGTCTTCCAGCAGCTGCAGGCGAGACCGCTCGTCCAAATCGGTTGCAGCCATAACCCATTCCCGCTGGGCAGACCCAGGCCAGAACGGACGGCTAAGCAGGGCATAAGCATCGGTGAAACCAGCACCCTTGCTCAGACGCACCATCCACAGCCCGGCCACAAGCAGCAGCCAAGGGGTGAGTTGCCCCAATCCACGCCAGCGGCTCTTGCCGGGACGGAGCGTCGGGGCCATCGCTTCAGACGCCTGCCGCGGTTCGGACGAATTCCGGGGTATCCACCACCCGCTGGAGGCGTTTCCAGTCCTCCAGCACCTGACCACATCCGTTCACCACACAGAGCAGGGGGTCTTCGGCGATGTGCACAAAGATGCCGGTCTCATGGCTGATCAGGTCGCTGATGCCCCGCACCAACGCACCACCACCAGCAAGCATGATGCCGCGGTCCACGATGTCGGCCGCCAGCTCAGGTGGTGTGCGCTCCAGGGTTCGCTTCACCGCTTCGACAATGACATTGAGCGGTTCGGCGATGGCTTCCCGCAGATCACCGGCCTTGAGATTGATGGTGCGCGGCAAACCAGAGAGCAGGTGCAGACCCCGCACATCCATGGACTGCTGGTCGAACTCGTCGTCGGGGAAGGCGGAGCCGATGCGGATCTTGATTTCCTCGGCCGTGCGCTCACCCACCACCATGTTGTGCACCTTTTTCAGGTAAACGCTGATGGAGTCGCTGATCTCATCGCCGGCAACGCGGACGGATTCACTCAGCACCGTTCCGCCCAGGCTCAACACCGCCACCTCAGTGGTGCCGCCGCCGATATCAACAATCATCGTTCCAACGGGCTCGGTGACCGGAAGGCCCGCGCCGATGGCAGCTGCCACCGGCTCATCAATCAGATGCACCTCACGGGCCCCAGCCATGCCCGCCTCACGAACGGCCCGACGCTCTACACCGGTCACGCCACTGGGAATGCCGACCACGAGCCGAGGGGCCATGATGCCGCGCCCCTCATTGCCTTTGGTGATGAAGGTTTTGAGCATCTGCTCAGCGGCATCAAAATCGGCAATCACCCCATCGCGCAACGGGCGGACGGCCCGGATGTTCCCCGGGGTGCGGCCAAGCATCAACTTGGCTTCATCACCCACCGCCATGGTGGTGCCACGTTCGAGATCAAGAGCCACCACGGAGGGCTCCTGCAGCACGATCCCCCGGCCTGAAACGTAGATCAGGGTGTTGGCGGTGCCCAGGTCGATGCCGATGTCGCGCGACAGCTGGAAACGACGAAAGAACACAGACACCGCAGCCAAGACCGCCGGATCATAGGGGCGTTCTCAGCGGTTGCCTGTTACGCCCAGCGGCGTGGGTGGAACTTTTTAAAAGCAGTCACCCAACCGGTGCCGCATCATGAATCCAAATTCAGGAGATGAATTGTCTATGGGCGTTAATTCCGTCACCCTCGTCGGCCGTGCCGGCCGCGATCCCGAAGTGCGTTACTTCGAGTCCGGCAGCATGGTGGCCAACCTCACCATGGCGGTCAACCGTCGCAGCCGCGACGATGAACCCGACTGGTTCAACCTCGAGATCTGGGGCAAGCAGGCCCAGGTTGCTGCGGATTACGTGAAGAAGGGCTCCTTGCTCGGCATCATCGGCAGCTTCAAGCTGGACCGCTGGACCGACCGTGCCAGCGGCGAAGAGCGCAGCAAGCCCGTGGTGCGTGTGGATCGGCTCGAACTGCTGGGATCCAAACGTGACAACCAGGAGGCCGCCGGCAGCTTTGGCGGCCAGGCTTCCGACGAGGACATCCCTTTCTGATCCTCTCCCCCAGGGAAACCCTCGCGCCGGTGCTCAGTCGGACGACTGACGCCGGCACCAGATGCGCAGACCCAACCAGATCGCACTCGCCAGCAGCGACACCACCAGCAACACCTTGACAGCCTTGGAAACAGGGTCAATCCAGAGCTCAACGTTGCTATAGCCCTCTCCAAGCACCATGCCGGCCACGGTGAGCAGGGCCGTCCAGATCAGGCTGCCGGCGGTGGTCCAGACCAGAAACGGCGCCATCGGCATCATTTCAATGCCCGCTGGGACCGAGATCAGCGTGCGAATGCCAGGCACCAAGCGCCCCCAGAACACCAAGGCAGTGCCGTAGCGGCTGAACCAGCGGCGGCTGCGGGCCAGCTCATCGGCACTGATGCCAATCCAGCGACCGTGGCGTTGCAACCAGGCTTCGATTCGTTCCTCGTTGATCAAGCGACCGACCCCATACCAG
This sequence comes from Synechococcus sp. N19, assembly GCF_900474045.1. Classification (NCBI taxonomy): domain Bacteria; kingdom Bacillati; phylum Cyanobacteriota; class Cyanophyceae; order Synechococcales; family Synechococcaceae; genus Synechococcus; species Synechococcus sp. N19. Next base: position 15,020 of record NZ_UCNR01000007.1, on the reverse strand, counting down.
GGCAGGGCACCGAGCACCGTGCCCACCAAACCCGCCAGCACAACGGGCACCAGATCCAGCTGACCCTGCTGCACATAGAACCCCCCGAGGGGCATGATCAGCTCGGACGGAATCGGCGGGAAGAGATTCTCAAGAAACATCGCCGCGAAGATCGCGGTGTAACCCAGCCACTGGTTCGCCTCCACCGCCTGGCCGATCAACTCCGGCAGTTGTGTGATCAGATCAGAAAGCCCCATGGAGACTGCGCTTGATCGCGCAAGTCTTCCATGGGGCCGTAAGGATCAGGTTCCGATCCGCTGGATCGTGATCAGTAGCGGTAGTGGTCGGGCTTGTAGGGACCTTCCACGGGCACATTGATGTAGTCGGCCTGGTCTTTGCTGAGCTCGGTGAGCTTGGCCCCGATGCGACCGAGGTGCAGGCGAGCCACCATCTCATCGAGGTGCTTGGGCAGCACGTACACCTCCTTGGCGTACTCATCGCCCTTGGTGAACAGCTCGATCTGAGCCAGCACCTGGTTGGTGAAGGAGTTGCTCATCACAAAGCTGGGGTGGCCGGTGGCGCAGCCCAGGTTCACCAGGCGGCCTTCCGCCAGCAGGATGATCTTGTTGCCGCTGGGCAGGGTGATGTGATCTACCTGCGGCTTGATGTTCTCCCACGCGTACTCCTTGAGAGAGGCGACATCGATCTCGTTGTCGAAGTGGCCGATGTTGCAGACGATGGCCTCGTCCTTCATCTTCACCAGGTGCTCGTTGCGGATCACCTGGTAGTTGCCGGTGGCGGTGACGAAGATGTCCATATCTTCGACCACGTCCTCAAGACGCACCACGCGGTAGCCCTCCATGGCCGCCTGCAGCGCGCAGATGGGATCCACTTCCGCAATGCAGACGGTGGCACCGAGGCCGCGCAGGGACTGGGCGGAACCCTTGCCCACATCGCCGTAGCCGATCACCAGGGCCTGCTTGCCCGCCACCATCACATCGGTTGCGCGCTTGATGCTGTCCACCAGTGACTCGCGGCAGCCGTAGAGGTTGTCGAACTTGCTCTTGGTGACCGAGTCGTTGACGTTGATGGCGGGGAAGGGCAGCTCACCGCTCTTCTGCATCTTGTACAGACGTGCCACACCTGTGGTGGTCTCCTCGGTCACGCCCTGGATCTGAGCCTTGGTGCGCGAATAAAAACTGGGGTCCTGAGCCAGCTTCTTCTTGATCGAAGCGAACAGGAAGGTCTCCTCTTCGTTGCCGGGGTTGTCGAGAACGGTGATGTCCTGCTCGGCCTTGCTGCCCAGCATCACCAGACCAGTGGCATCACCACCGTCGTCCAGGATCATGTTGGGGGACCCGCCGTCACCCCACTCGAGGATGCGGTGGGTGTAGTCCCAGTACTCCTCGAGGGTCTCGCCTTTGACGGCGAACACGGGGATGCCCTGGGCGGCAATGGCCGCAGCAGCGTGATCCTGGGTGGAGAAGATGTTGCAGGAGGCCCAGCGCACCTCGGCGCCCAACTCCACCAGGGTCTCGATCAGAACCGCGGTCTGAATCGTCATGTGCAGGGAGCCGGCGATGCGGGCTCCTTTCAAAGGCTTCTCGCTGCCGTACTTCTCGCGCAGCGCCATCAGACCGGGCATTTCGGTCTCGGCGATGTCGAGTTCCTTGCGGCCGAAATCGGCCTGGTTGATGTCGGCAATGACGCAATCAACGCCGAGCTTCAGCTCAGCCGGGGACGTGGGCGCTGCCACCATGGATCTAATGCTCCCTAAAGCAATCGTGGAGTTGAATCTCTGCAGAGGCGCCGAGGCTTCGGGCTCGCTAGACCCGTACTCTACAGGGCATGTCTGGGCTCTTGAGAACCTTGAGACGACCCGGGCCCTGGGCCGATGGCTGGCGCGCGAGCTTCCGACGGGAGCAATTCTCCTGTTGAGCGGGCCCCTTGGCGCCGGCAAAACATCATTGGTGCAAGGCCTGGCCGAGGGTCTCGGGATCAGCGAGGCAATTACCAGCCCCACTTTTGCCCTGGCCCAGCACTACCCCCAGGGGGAACCACAGCTGGTGCACCTTGATCTCTATCGCCTGGAGCAACCTGCCTCCGCCGATGAACTGTTTCTTCAGGAGGAGGAGGAAGCCAGCGCTACCGGGGCTTTGATGGCCGTGGAGTGGCCAGAACGGCTGGGGCTCGATCTGGCCGAGGCCTGGCACCTGGAGCTTCGCCATCAAGACGAAGGGCGGCTCGCTCAGCTCACCTCTCCAAGAAAGGCCTCCACCTGAGCCTGCGTGGGCTGAGGATCAATGCCACCGGCTCCGCCGCAGACCAAAGCACCACAGGCGGCAGCAAAACGGATGCGCTCCTGGGGCGCGGCGGCCCAGCTGTGCAACAGCCCAGCCGTGAAGGCATCACCAGCACCGGTGGTGTCGACGACACTGGGAGGCTGAAAGGCAACCTGCTGACCAGAGTCGTCAGCCAATTGCCAGCGCACCGGGGCCGCGCCATCGGTCACCACCACATCCGGCCGCTGGGGCAAGGCCTGCTGGATCGCACCGGGATCGTCGGTGTTGAACAACCAGAGCGCTTCCTCCCGCGCCAGCTTGATCAGGGCCGCCTGGGCCAGAAGCGGTTGAATCGCAGCCTTCGCCGCAGCCGACGGGCCCGCCGCGGGATCAGCGGTGGCATCCCAGAACGTGGGACGCCAATTCACATCAAGGGCAATCGCCGTGCCTTTGCTGCTGGCCTGGCGCACGGCCGACAACAAAGCCGAAGCCGACGTTGGTGCTGCCAACGGAAGGGTGCCAATCAACAACCATCGGGCCGGGGGTAGGGCAACCGGCTCCAACGCCTGGTCGGCAAAGCCGGCCCCCTGATCTCCGTCAAAGCCCTGAAACTGTCGTTCCCCATCCCGCGCACGGCGCACCAGCACGATGCGACTTGGACGCTCGGCATCCCGCTGCAGGAGCGAGGTGTCGACACCACGCTCAGCAAACAACCTGGAAAAGGCTTCACCGATGGCGTCCTGCCCCAGTCGACCGGCAAAGGCCACGGGGGTCTCCAGGCGGGCCAGGCCAGAGGCCACATTCGCTGGCGCTCCTCCCAGACGGTCGTCGACCGGACGATCCACCGCCGGATCACCACCCGGTGGACCGAGCCGGTCAATCAGGGCTTCACCGAGACAAACGACAACGGAACCAAGCGCCATCCGACCGCATCAGAACCTTCCCTAAGGGTGGGCAGAGCTTTCCAACCTGCCAAGCAACGCCTCAATGATCCGAGCATTGGCGGCCGGAAAGGCGTAATTCCCCAGGTCCTCCGGCCGCACCCAACGCACCTGCTGACTGGCAAGGGGCTGCGGCTCCCCAGAGACCCTGTCGCAGAGATGCACCACGAAGCGCAGCTTCTTGTGGCTGTAGGCGTGATCAACGGTGATCAGTTCAGCGCCCACCGTCACCGCAATGCCCAGCTCCTCCTTCAACTCGCGGGCGATGCAGGTTTCGATCGTTTCGGCCTGCTCCTGTTTGCCACCGGGGAACTCCCACATGCCTCCCAGCAGGCCTTCCTCCAGGCGCTGGTCAATCAACACCTCCCCGGCCGCGTTGAGCACAACCCCCACACCGATCACCTGGAAGGGCAGGGGCTTGGGGGCTTCGGTCACGGGCCAGCGGCAAGGATCGCCGGCAGCGTAGGCAGCGCAATGGGATTGCCAGGGGCAGCGATGGCAGTCCGGCTGGCGGGGGGTGCAAAGCGTGGCCCCAAGATCCATCAAGGCCTGGTTGGTGTCCCGTGGCCGAACCGGATCAAGCAGAGCCTCACTCCAGCACCAGAACAAGGCGTCGTCACGGGCCGGTGGGCGCGGATGGGCCGTCAATCGAGCCAGCACCCGTTTGACGTTGCCATCCAGAATCGGCAACGGTGCATTAAACGCACTGGAAAGAATGCTGCCGGCGGTGGTGCGACCGATGCCCGGCAAGGCCATCCAGCCCTCCAACGTGCGGGGCCAGGATCGGTCCACCAGCAGCTGCGCCGCCTCATGCAGCCGGCGGACCCTGGAGTAATAACCGAGGCCCTGCCACTGCAGCCGGACCTCATCCAGAGACGCCGCGGCCAGGCTCTCGACAGAGGGAAACACCTCCATCCAACGCGTCCAGTAGGGGAGAGCCACGGCCAACTGGGTCTGCTGCAGCATCACCTCGGCGATCCAGATGCCGTAGGGATCGAGATCCTGGTCCGGCGCTGGACACGCGCCGCCAGGCAACTGCTTCCAGGAGATGCCGCCGCGGCCATGCCGCTCCCACCAGGCCAGCAAGGCTGTCGATAGAACAGCAGCTTCGGCCTCGGTCAACGCGTCCATGGGTTCGCGATTGGTGTCAGAACAGGATCCGAGCAACGACCGTCCATCCAAGTGCTCCTCTCGCCAGGATGCACGGGCGCAGCAAGCCAAGGCGTGATCCCAAGCCACAACCTCTGGAGTTGGAACGAACGATCGATCGGCTGGAGCCTGATGGGCGATGCCAACGCCGACCAAGCCATGCTGCTGATCCATGGCTTCGGGGCCAACACCAACCACTGGCGTTTCAACCAACCGGTCCTGGCCGAACTGCTGCCCACCTACGCCATTGATTTGCTTGGTTTCGGCCGCAGCGATCAGCCCCGCGCCCGCCTGAAGGATGAACCCGATTCAGCGGATGCCGTTCATTACGGCTTTGATCTCTGGGGCCAACAGGTGGCTGACTTCTGCAATGCAGTGGTGCAGCGGCCGGTGCTGTTGGTGGGCAACTCCATCGGCGGGGTTGTGGCGCTGCGAGCCGCACAGCTGCTGGAGGAACGATGCCGGGGCGTGGTGCTGATCGACTGCGCCCAGCGCTTGATGGACGACAAGCAACTGGCAACCCAACCCGCCTGGATGGCCTGGATCCGACCGTTGCTCAAGACGATGGTGCGGCAGCGCTGGCTCAGCACCGCGCTGTTCCGCAATGCGGCACGGCCCGGCGTGATCCGCAGTGTGTTGAAGCAGGCCTATCCCAGTGGCGCCAACATCGACGACGACCTGGTGGATCTGCTGTTTCAACCGACCCAACGCAGGGGTGCGGCTGAGGCCTTTCGCGGCTTCATCAACCTGTTCGACGACTACCTCGCCCCACGATTATTGGCGGAGATGTCGACCCCCGTGGATCTGATCTGGGGCGAACACGATCCCTGGGAGCCGATTGCTGAAGCCGAGCGCTGGGCCCAGACGCTGAGCTGCGTTCAATCCCTCTCAGTGGTTCAAAACGCAGGCCACTGTCCCCACGACGAAGCACCGGATCAGGTGAACCCGGTGCTACGAAAGCTGATCAAGAGAACGGCAACTCAGCAGGCGACGTAGGCCTCCACCTGATCACTCACCCGGCGCAAACCGGCCAAACCATCCCGCTCAAGGTTTCGGACACGGTCGCGACTCATACCCAGGATGCGACCGATGCCCGTCAGGCTCATGGGATCCTCGCCATCCATGCCGTAACGCATGCGCAACACCTGCTCCTGCAGATGTGGCAACTGCCCCAGAAGGCTGCGCAGATCACCTTTGAGGCAATCCTCTTCCACCTGATCGCTGGGAAGGTCACCATCGCCGGAGAGCAACTCCAGCAGTTCGGTGTCATCACCATCGCCAACCTTCATTTCGAGGCTGACCGGCTGGCGTGCGCGACACATCAAATCCTTGACGTCGTCCTCGGGTAGCTCAACGAACTCGGCCAGCTCGGTGACGGTGGGGGTGCGGCCCAGCTCCTGACTCAGCTCCCGCTGACCCTTTTTGAGCTTGTTCAGCATCTCGGTGATGTGGATCGGCAGCCGAATCGTGCGGCTCTTCTCCGCAATGGCCCGAGTGATGCCCTGGCGAATCCACCAATAGGCGTAGGTAGAAAACTTGTAACCGCGAGTGGGGTCAAATTTCTCCACACCACGCACCAGGCCGATGGTGCCTTCCTGGATCAGGTCCAGGAGCTCCATGTTCCGCTTGGTGTACTTCTTGGCCACGCTCACCACCAGCCGCAGGTTGGCCGCCACCATGCGCTCCTTGGCGCGACGTCCGTGCTGCAGCTTGCGCTTGAGCTGCATGGACGAAAGCCCTGAAGCCTTGGCCAGCTGATCACGGCTGGGCTTTTCACCCGCCTTGCTCTCCAGCTCCGACTCGAGCGATTCCAGATCCATCAACTCCTGAACCTGTCGGCCCAGGGTGATCTCCTGCTCATGGGTCAGCAGCGGAACACGGCCGATATCACGCAGATAGGAGCGAACCAGATCAACGTCTGCCGTAACGGTCTTTGCCGACTTTGCAGCAGTTTTGGGCTTGGAAGCAGCGGTCGCAGCCGGAGCCATGGAGTGCTTCTTTGAGTTATGTGAAGCGTACTCCTAAGAAACGTAAACAGGCTCTCAGAAAACGCCGAAGGCAAAGAAATGGGTAGAAATACCTGTGGCTTGCACCAGCTGCGGCAGATGCACAAGCAGCCACCCCGCCGTCTTCAGGTAGATCAGCGTGCCCGCCACATCCGTGCAGGTGGTGATGAAGGGCGTCGACATCAACGCCGGATCCAGACCCATGCGGTCAAACAGCAGCGGAAACGCGGCACCGGCCGTTGCCGCCAGGGTGGTGATCGCCAGCAGGCTCATCCCCACTGAGAGTCCCACCAGGGCGCTTTCGCCACGCCACCAGGCGAAGGGGACCACCAACAGCATCATCAACACCCCAAGCAACGCCCCCGCCATGGCTTCGCGGCCAATCGCCCGCAAAGGTCCGAGGCTGGAAATGCTCTGGGTGCTCAAACCACGGATCACCACCGTGGAGCTCTGGGCCCCTACGTTGCCGCCGGTGCCACCGAGCAAGGGAATGAACGCCGCCAACAACACCACCTGCTGCAGCACGTCTTCATTGGCGGCGATCACCTCTGAGGTGAAAAAGCTGGCCAGCACCAGCACCGCCAGCCACACCACACGGCGGCGAGCAACGGTGAACAGATTGCTGCTGAAGTAATCGTCGTCATCGCCGGCCTGCACCGCGCCGGCGGCGTAGAGATCACGGGTAGCCTCCTGCTCGATCACATCGATCACGTCATCCACGGTGACGATGCCGACGAGACGCTGTTCCAGATCGACCACGGGAACGGCGAGGAAGTCGTAGCGCTGAATCGTGCGCGCCACCTTTTCTTGGTCGGTGTCGGTGCTGACGCTGAGCACCTCCTCGGTCATCACATCGCCGATGCGGGCCTGGGGATCTGCTGTGACCAGATCCCGGAGCGAGAGAATGCCAGTAAGGCGTCGCTCGGCGTCCGTCACGTAGAGGGAATAAATCGTCTCGGTGTCGCGAGCACGCCGCCGCACGATCTCCAGCGCCACTGCCGCCGTCTGGTTTTCCTTGAAGGCGATGTACTCGGTCGTCATCAAACGACCGGCCGTTTCAGAGCGGTACCCCAACAAACGTGCCGTTACCTGACGCTCATCAGGGCTGAGCTCGCTCAGCAGCTTGCGCACCACCTTGGCGGGCAGCTCCTCGAACAACCGGGCCCGGTCATCCGGCGACATCTCCTCCATCACCTCCCGCATCTCACCGGAGCGCAGCAGGCTCAGCAGGCTCTGTTGGGTCGCCGTGTCGAGATATTCATAAACGCTAATGGCTTCGTCCTTGCTGAGCAAACGAAAGGCAATGGCCTGCAGGTTGGCAGGGAGGTTGCTGATCGCTTCAGCGATGTCCACCGGCTGCACCGGCTCGAGCAGCAGCTTCACCGCGTCGTAGTTGCCCACAACAAGCATCCCTTCCAGCTGCTGGGTGACAACCTCCGCCAGCAGGTGGTGTTCCACCGTCACGCTGCCGCTGCTCAGCCCCGATGCCTCCGTCATGCCCCTCCGGCCGGGAGCCCAGTGTATGGCCGTTACAGCCGGTTAACCTCTGCGCTCCATCCTTGTTTCACCATGGCGATCAGCGTCAGTGCCGTCTCCGTCACCACCCCTGACGGCAGCAGCAAATCCCTGAGCGATTACGCCGGCAAGGTGCTGCTGATCGTGAACGTGGCCAGCCGCTGTGGCTTCACCAAGCAGTACGCCGGTCTGCAGGCCCTGAACGAGGCCTACGCCGCCAAGGGGCTGGCGGTGCTGGGTTTCCCCTGCAACGATTTCGGCGCCCAGGAGCCCGGCACCCTGGACGAAATCAAAAGCTTCTGCTCCACCACCTACGGCGCCGACTTCGAACTGTTCGACAAGGTGCACGCGAAGGGCAGCACCACGGAGCCTTACACCACTCTCAATCAAATGGAACCCTCCGGCGATGTGGAGTGGAACTTCGAGAAGTTCTTGGTGGGCAAGGACGGCACCGTGATCGCCCGCTTCAAGAGCGGCGTCACCCCTGAAGACCTCAAGTCGGCGATTGAGGCGGCTCTGGCGGCTTGATCAGCGCAGCTCCAATGCGGCCAGCAACTGCTGGCCGTAATCCGACCAGGTTCGAAGCGGTCGCTGCTGAGCAGCTTTGTTGAGATCGACCACGCGATTAGGAAAGGCCAGCAGGGAAGCCATGGCCGCCGCCAACGATCGCCAGCTGCGGGTGTCCACCGTCAAACATCCACCCTCTGCAGCCAGTTCTCCGAGGGCACCATTACCGCTGCACAGGCAGCCACGGCCATGCCAGAGGCTTTCGGCGACGGGCAGACCGAACCCCTCATCGATCGAGGGGTAAACCGTGAACTGCGCCCAGGCATACAGCTGATTGAGGCGGTCATCGTCGGCATCACGGATCCAGCCGACAGGCAACCCCAGAGAGATCGCACGCTCGACCAACGCTGCAGTTGCAGGGTCGTTGGCCCATCCAACAATTCGCAAATCCACTGCCTTTTCCTCAAACGCCAGCAGCCAGGCCAAGGCCTTCAGCAGTGTGCGATGGTTTTTGCGCGCTTCCAACGATCCAACGCAAAGAAGCCGCAGAGGCTGCTCCAGTTGATGGAAGTCCATGTGGCGGACCCGCTGAGTCCCTGGACAGGCTTGCGCCAAGGGAAGCCCCTGAACGTGGGCGTAGGGCAGCTGCTCCTGCTTAAGGAAACTGCGGAGATGGTCCGCCGTGGTGAGGGAATTGGCCAGAACCCGATCAGCACGTGCCAGACCACGCATGTAATCCGCATGGGATCGCGCTGCGATTGAGTTCTGCCCCCCATACAGATGGGCCAAACGAATGGGGATCGCGTCGTGAAACACCCACGCCACCTTGAGCCCAAGCGTCCTCGCGGCACGGGTTAACTCATCAACGGACGGCCCGACACGGCTTCGAACGAGTTCGACCACAAGGAGCCAAGCCGGCTCGATGGCCGTGTCGAGATCAAGGGTCCATGCATTCACAGGCGGCCCGTTCCAACGTTCCAGATGTCGGAGTTGAGCTGGGGTCGCCAGCACAAAGCCCTGACCAGGCCGCCAGCAGACCGGCCGTAGCGGAATGCCCAGCTCGAGCAAGGCCCGAGCCGTCAGTCGCACACAGCGCTGAATCCCGGTGTTGTGGGCAAAGCGCGTCGTGTGATCGACGTAAAAGAACATCCAGAACGGTTCAGTGGCCGAGGCGGCGCCCGCACCAGAACCCGAGCCCTGCAGCACCGAGCCCCAGCCCCAGGGTCAGCCCGATCAAACCCAATGCGGCGGCCCAATCACCAGCACTCAGGTGCTTCATGGCCGCCAGCATCCAACTACTGAATGTAGTGAGCGAGCCGCAGAAACCAATACCTAGAAGCAGTTGTCGGCGCGGAGCGGCGGGGAGCCCGGCCAGCAAGCCCAACAGGGCGGCCCCCAGCACATTCACCAGCAGGTTCTGATCCCCCAAATCCAGAGCCAGCTGCCAGCGAAAAAGAGCACCAGGCACGGCGCCCGCTCCAACGAGCAGCAGCTCCTGCAATTCCAGTTGCAGGCTGGGTTTGGTCTCAGGCATGGGTTCCTATTCCATAACCCAAAGCAGAGGCCAGAAGACCGACTGCGATGGAGGCCAATGCCAATACCAAGGCGGTTATCGCCTGGCCGGCCCGGAGCTCGTTCAACAGCTCCACGGCAAAGGTGGAAAAGGTGCTGAGGCTGCCGAAAAAGCCCACCCCCATCAGCAACACGATGCCCGTGCTGGCGGAACAAGTTTCATTGAGCGCCAGCACCAGGCCCAGGGCAAAACAGGCCAGCACATTCACCAGGAATGTGCCCCAGTGCTTCTTGGGCACCATGGGTTCGAAATGGTTCACCACCTTCAAGCGCAGCCAGGCTCCAGGGATCGCCCCCAGACCCACCAAAACCGCCTCAGACGCGGAGCCAGCCACGGTGTTGCTCTCCGGAAAGGGTTTGCACATGTAGCCAGTCCTGGCCATCAGCGGTGGACCAACGCCGCAGCAGCCGCAGGGAGGATCCCGCCTTGAGGGTGCTCAACCGTGGGGCGACGGCCAGCGGACTGAGCCGCAAAGGTTGATCGGAACTGATGTGCAAGGGCCCGGAGGCTGCGCGACGCCGGGGCTGCGGTTGACGCCGGTCGGAACCACCGGCCGGCAGGTCAGCTGGAGCCATCAACGCCACCCCCAGCAGCCAACTCCATCGCAGAACACTGCTTGTCGAAACAATCCCTGACCGAACAGCCGTCATCAAATGTCGAGGGTTGCCATATCCAGCTCAGCGCTATGGGTCTCGATGAATTCCCTACGGGGCGCCACCTTATCGCCCATGAGGATCGTGAAGATGCGATCAGCCTCAAGAGCATCTTCGATCTCCACCCGCTTCATCGTGCGGGTGGTGGGATCCATCGTGGTTTCCCAGAGCTGTTTGGGCATCATTTCGCCAAGGCCCTTGAAGCGCTGAATCGTGTAATTGGCCTTTTCGCCGAAGCCCTCCAGGGTCTTCTGCAGATCACCTTCGTTGTAGCAGTAAGTGTGGTTCTTGCCGCGCTCAACTTTGTAGAGCGGAGGGCAGGCGATGTAGATGTAACCGCCCTCCACCAGCTCCTTCTGATAGCGGTAGAAGAAGGTGAGCAGCAGGGTGCGAATGTGGGCGCCGTCAACATCGGCATCGGTCATGATCACGACCCGGTGGTAACGGAGGTTCTTCACGTCGAAGTCCTCACCCTTGATCCCCAGACCTAAGGCGGTGATCAACGCCTGAATCTCCGTGTTTTTGTAGATCTTGGCGTCGTCTGTTTTCTCGATGTTGAGTATCTTGCCCCGGAGCGGCAAGATTGCCTGAAAGCGACGATCGCGCCCCTGCTTGGCGGAACCGCCAGCGGAGTCACCCTCCACGATGTAGATCTCGGATTCGCCGGGGTCGCGGGAGCTGCAGTCAGCCAGTTTTCCGGGAAGGGTTGAGCTTTCCAGAACGCTCTTGCGCCGCACAAGCTCGCGGGCCCGACGGGCGGCTTCTGCGGCATTGAAAGCTTGGATCGCCTTCTCCAGGATCAGGCCGATCACCGAGGGGTTGAACTCAAGAAATTGGCTGAGGGATTCACCCACCAGGTTGTCGACAATGCCCCGCACCTCGGTGTTGCCGAGTTTGGTCTTGGTCTGACCTTCAAATTCAGGCTCCGGAACCTTCACCGAGAGCACTGCTGTCAGTCCTTCACGGATGTTCTCACCAGCCAGATTGGAATCGGATTCCTTGCGTTTTCCCAGCTTCTTGGCGAAGGCATTAAGGGTGCGGGTGAGCACCGTCTTCAAACCTTCGATGTGCGTACCACCATCCACGGTACGGATGTTGTTGGCGAAGCCAAGAATGCTGTCGGAATAGGCATCGGAGCACCACTGGAGAGCGGCCTCCACCTGAACACCGTCTTTCTCAGAATTCACATAGATGATTTCGGGATGAAGGGCGTCCTTCTCCTTGTTCATGTAGGCGACGTATTCCTTGATGCCGCCTTCGTAGAAGTAGGTCTCCTCATGGGGGTTCCCCTCCTCATCGCGGGCCGACTCCCGCTCATCGCGGAACACGATCCGAACACCACCGTTGAGGTAGGCCAGCTCCCTCAAACGGGCCGAGAGGGTGGCGTAGTCGAAGACGATGCCACCGGTGAAGATTTCAAGATCAGGCTTGAAGCAGACGGTGGTGCCGGTCTCACCGGACTCCTCTGCGGGCTGCGACTCCGACGCCAGCGCCCCGATGGCCGCGCCTCTCTCAAAACGCTGGCGATGCACCTGGCCCTGACGGCGCACCGTCACCTGCACCCATTCGCTCAGGGCGTTCACCACCGAGACGCCAACCCCGTGCAGACCGCCGGACACCTTGTAACCACCAGCGCCAAACTTGCCGCCGGCATGCAACACGGTGAGCACCGTCTCCAGGGCGCTCTTGCCGGTGCGCGGGTGCACATCGGTGGGAATACCGCGGCCGTTATCACTCACCGAGGCGGAACCGTCTTCCCCCAGCACCACAACAATGCGGTCGCAATGGCCTGCCAGGGCTTCATCAACCGAGTTATCAACAACTTCGTACACCAGATGGTGCAGGCCTCGCGGCCCGGTGGAGCCGATGTACATGCCCGGGCGCTTGCGTACGGGCTCAAGCCCCTCCAGCACCTGAATCTGCTCGGCGCCGTAGGCGTTCTGGACCTTGGAAGCGTCGCTCATTCAGAAAGTCTCAAGCCAGGAAACCGGGTCATGGGCGGGCGCAACGGCTCTAAACCTCGACCTGACAATGTCAATCTACCACCGGCTGTCTATAGAGGCTTGCAGAGGCCTCTCAGCGCCCATTCCACGCCGGGCTGCACCCCCTCACCCTTTTGAACAGCTCCCACCCCCTGGTGATCACCCTGCTCGGGCCCACCGCCAGTGGCAAAACCGCCCTGGCGCTGGACATCGCCGAACGGCTGGATCTGTCCGTGATCAACGTGGATTCCCGCCAGCTCTATCAGGAGATGGACATCGGAACCGCCAAGCCCACGGCGGAGCAACAGGCACGGGTGCCGCACCATCTGCTGGACCTGCGCACGCCCGATCAGCCGATCACCCTCCAGGAATTTCAGGCGATCGCAACCCCTTGCATCGACACCGCTCTGGAGCAGCGGGGTGTGGCGTTGCTGGTGGGCGGCAGCGGCCTGTATCTCAAGGCCCTCACCAGTGGCCTTCGGCCTCCGGCCGTGGCACCCCAGCCGCAGCTTCGCCAGCAGCTGACGGCCCTGGGCCAGAGCATTTGCCACTCCCTGCTGCAGGCCGCCGACCCAACGGCCGCCTCCAAAATCGCCCCCGCTGATGCGGTACGCACTCAACGCGCCCTGGAAGTGCTTTATGCCTCCGGGCAACCGATGAGCCGCCAAGCCACGGCCACTCCTCCGCCCTGGCGGGTTCTGGAACTGGGCCTCAACCCCGCCAACCTGCGCCAGCGCATCCAGCAACGCACCGAGCAGCTTTACCGCGATGGGCTGGTGGAGGAGACCCGGCGCCTGAGCGAGCGCTACGGCGCTGATCTACCGCTGCTGCAGACCATCGGCTACGGCGAAGCGCTGCAAGTGATCGGCGGCAGCCTGAGCACTGCAAATGCCGTGAGGATCACCTGCCAACGCACACGCCAGTTCGCCAAACGCCAACGCACCTGGTTCCGGCGTCAGCACAACCCCCACTGGATGGCCGACCAGGCAACGCTGACGGATGCCATGACTCTGATCGAGCAACATCTAAGGTGAAGGATGCAGACGTTGTATTAAGCGAAGTTGTCTGTACCTGTCCCCGTCACCGCCTGAATGCCCCCACGTCCCCGTTTTGACCGTCGTGCCCCGGTTCGGGAGCTGCCCAACATCAACGATCGGATCAACTACCCCCAGTTGCGGGTGGTCGACTCAGACGGCGCTCAGCTGGGCGTGATCAGCCGCGAAGAAGCCCTGGATGTGGCCCGCGACCGGGAACTGGATCTTGTGCTGGTGAGCGAGAAGGCTGACCCCCCGGTCTGCCGGATCATGGACTACGGCAAGTTCAAGTTCGAGCAAGAAAAGAAAGCCAAGGAGGCCAAGAAGAAGTCGCACCAGACCGAAGTTAAGGAGGTCAAGATGCGCTACAAGATCGATCAGCACGACTACGACGTGCGGATTGGTCAGGCCCAGCGCTTCCTCAAGGCCGGCGACAAAGTGAAGTGCACCGTGATCTTCCGCGGCCGTGAGATCCAGCACACAGCGCTGGCCGAAACCCTGCTGCGGCGGATGGCAAAGGATCTGGAGGAAAAGGCCGAGATCCAGCAGGCGCCCAAGCGGGAGGGACGCAACATGATCATGTTCCTCACCCCCCGCAAGACGCCGCTGGTGAAGAAGGAGGAAAAGGAGCAGGCCGCCAACAAGGCCGTGCGCACCATCCCGGCACCGCCAAAACCCACTGCTGCCAAGGTAACCAGCCCCCAGGGCTAAACCAAAAGCTCGTCACCAAGTAGTAGGCGCCATCCCTGGGCTGAAGCCTGGGGATCGAAGCTGCTGCGGGCTTCGCACATGAAGCCATGATCGACGCCGGCACACTCCACGCAACGCAGGCGCTGGCCGGCGGGATCAGCTCTGCGTATGGCATCACCAATCGCCTCACGATCCTCGGCGGGGATCAAGTGGTCAGCTGTGCCGAACACACAGGTGAGCCGCGCCTGGACCTCGGGCAGAAGACTGAGAGAGGGTTCACCACCACCGGGGCGCATCCGGCTGACACCGGCACCGTAAAAATCAAAGACCTGGGCAACCCCGGGCAACGTGGCCGCCAGAAAGGCGGCATGCCCCCCGAAGCAGAAGCCCACCACATGGATGGCAGCTTGGGGATATCGCGCCCGCAGCCAACTAATTGCTGCGGAGACATCGCCGAGGATTTGATCTGCGGTGGTGGCGTCCTTGTGGCGCCGGCCTTGGGCCAGATCGGACGGCTCATAGGCCAACTCCAAATCAGGCGCCGTGCGGGAAAACAAGGGCAGCGCCAGGGCCGGATGGCCGTGAGCGGCCAGGCGATCCGCCACGCTGCGGACCCAGGCATTCACACCGAACACCTCAGGCAGCACGATATAAACACGATTTGCTAACGATTTCGAGTCAATATCGTTCGCATTGGCCTGCGGCGGCG
>NZ_UCNR01000001.1:0-1038 GCF_900474045.1 Synechococcus sp. N19 | reverse complement strand
GTCACCATTCTCAGCGGCTTCCTCGGAGCGGGGAAAACGACGCTGCTGAATCACATCCTGAGCAATCAGCAGGGGGTGAAGACCGCGGTGCTGGTGAATGAGTTCGGTGAAATCGGGATCGACAACGATCTGATCGTTACCACCGATGAAGACATGGTGGAGCTGAGCAACGGTTGCATCTGCTGCTCGATCAACGGCGAGCTGATGGAGGCGGTGGAACGGGTGATTGAACGCCCAGAACCGCTCGATTACATCGTCGTCGAAACCACCGGTCTGGCCGATCCCCTGCCGGTGGCCATGACCTTCCTTGGCAGTGAGCTGCGGAACCAAACCCGCCTGGATTCGATCATCACCTTGATCGATGCAGAAAACTTCGACGACGTCGTTCTGGACACGGAAGTTGGCCGGGCCCAGGTGATTTATGGCGACATCCTGCTGCTGAACAAGTGCGACCTCGTCTCAGAGGAGCGGCTTGAGGCTGTCGAGCAGCAACTCAGAGCCGTCAAGAACGATGCGCGGATCCTGCGGTCGGTGAAAGGGGAGGTGCCTCTTGCCCTGTTGCTCAGTGTCGGACTGTTCGAATCCGACAAGGTGAGTTCTCCCGCCGACGATCCGAGCCTGGATCACAGCGACTGCAACCACGACCATGGCCACTGCAGCCATGACCACAGCCATGGGCACGATCACAGCCATGGGCATGACCACGGTCACGGCCACAGCCATGGGGACGGTCATGACCACGGACATCATCACCACAGCCATGAGCACGGTGACCACCAGGACATCGAGGGCTTCACCTCCCTGTCGTTCCAGAGTGATGGGCCCTTTGCATTGCGCAAGTTCCAGAACTTCCTCGACAACCAGATGCCCCAGGAGGTGTTCCGGGCCAAGGGAATCCTCTGGTTCAACGAAAGCGAACGCCGCCATGTGTTCCATCTGGCAGGCAAACGCTTTTCCATCGACGACACCGACTGGACCGGTGATCGCAAAAATCAATTGGTGCTGATCGGCCGCAACATCGACCACAACAAACTGCGG
>NZ_UCNR01000012.1:0-42365 GCF_900474045.1 Synechococcus sp. N19 | reverse complement strand
ACACGATTTGCTAACGATTTCGAGTCAATATCGTTCGCATTGGCCTGCGGCGGCGCCCACCAGCAGCGGAGTGGCACAACGCCATTGGCAAGCTCAACCCAGCCAGGCGAAGGGAAGCTGGACATTGTCACAGGCCCACAGGACACACCCCCAATTGTCACCAGGCAATTCGCTCCGTATGGTGGCCGCATTCCGACCTGTCCCACCGGCGTGCGATTCCATATCCAACAGGAAAGTGACATTCCGGCATCGACACAGCTTTACAACCAGATCTGCTTCGCCATCGCGGCGCGGCATTACCCGCCTGGGCATCGCTTACCGAGCACCCGCCAGCTGGCGATGCAAACCGGATTGCACCGCAACACGATCAGCAAGGTGTACCGCCAACTGGAAACCGACGGCGTGGTGGAGGCCATGGCCGGCTCCGGCATCTATGTGCGCGACCAGCAGAAACCCCGTGAAATCAAAACTCCACCGCACATCCGCAATCGCGGCGTCACCGACCTCGACCGCGAAGTGCGTAGATGTGTGGATGGCCTGCTCAATGCCGGCTGCACCCTGCAGCAAACCCGCGAACTGCTGACCCGAGAGATCGACTGGCGACTACGCTGCGGTGCCCGCGTGCTGGTCAGCACCCCCAGAGAGGACATCGGTGCCTCAATGCTGATCGCCGAGGAACTGGAACCCTGCTTGGACGTGCCGGTGGAAGTGGTGCCAATGGAGGAGCTAGAGAGCGTGCTGGAAAATTCCAGCAACGGAACGGTTGTGACCAGCCGCTATTTCCTCCAACCGGTGGAGGAGCTGGCCAAGAAACACAGCGTTCGCGCTGTGGCCGTTGACCTCAACGACTTCCGCCAAGAACTGGCCATGCTCAAGGAGCTGCGCCCCGGCAGCTGCGTGGGCCTGGTAAGCATCAGCCCCGGCATCCTGCGGGCAGCGGAGGTGATTCTCCACTCGATGCGCGGCAACGAATTACTGCTGATGACCGCCACACCTGATGTGGGTAGCCGCTTACTGGCACTGCTACGGGCCTCCAGCCACGTGCTGTGCGATCGGCCCAGCCTTCCCCTGGTGGAACAGAGCTTGCGCCAAAACCGCTCCCAACTGATGCGCATGCCCCAAGTGCATTGCGCCGAGAGCTACCTAAGCGCAGATACGATCGATTTACTCCGTAAGGAGATTGGCCTGCAGACCCCAGCGGCCGCCAGCTGACGATTCTGCGATGTTTGCTCACATCCGTGCCGACCTCGCCATCATCCGCGAGCGCGATCCGGCTGCCCGTGGCTGGCTGGAAATCGTGTGCTGCTACCCCGGCTTCCAGGCCATCAGCCTGCATCGGATCAGCCACCGGCTCTGGACCTGCCGTCTGCCCATGAAATTGGCCGCCCGTTGCCTCAGCCAGATCGGCCGGACCCTAACGGGCATTGAAATCCACCCCGGCGCCCGCATCGGCCACAGCGTGTTCATCGACCACGGCATGGGGGTGGTGATCGGCGAAACCGCGGAGATCGGTCCCCGCTGCCTGCTCTACCAGGGGGTGACCCTGGGGGGCACGGGCAAAGAGCACGGCAAACGCCACCCCACTCTTGCCGAAAACGTTGTGGTGGGCGCCGGCGCCAAGGTGCTTGGTGCGATCACAATCGGCACCAACACCCGCATCGGTGCCGGATCCGTGGTGGTGCGCGATGTGGAGAGCGACTGCACGGTGGTGGGAATCCCTGGACGGGTGATCCACCAGAGCGGCGTGCGGATCAACCCCCTGGCCCACTCCGCCCTGCCTGACGCGGAGGCAAGCGTGATCCGCAACCTGATGGAACGGATCGATGAACTGGAGAGCACCGTGGGGAATTTGCAGCGTTGCCTAAAGGAAGTGGCGGAGGGACGGGCGCTGCGAGAGGTATGCCGCGGCGAAGCCCAGAACCTCAAAGACCGGGAGATCCTGGAGTTTCTGGGCGAGGAGACTGGCTGAGGCTGGCGCCTCAGGCCTCAGATGCAGGGCGCGAGGGCTGGAACATGAACATCGAATAGATCACGTTCCGGCGCATGTTGGTCATCATCTCGAGGAACATGTCATAACCCTCGTTCTTGTATTCGATCAGGGGGTCCTTCTGGCCATAGCCACGCAGGCCGACTGACTCCCGAAGGGCATCCATCGCCTGGAGATGTTCCCGCCAGAGGGTGTCAATCTGCTGAAGGATAAAGAAGCGCTCCGCCTCCCGCATCAACCCTGGCCGTTGCTGCTCGATCTGTCCCTCTTTGAGGTCGTAGGCATTACGCAGTTGCTCCTGTAGAAACGCCTTGAGTTCCTCCATGCCAAGTCCCTGGACTTGATCGGGGGTGAGGTCTTCGAGGAGATAAATGAACTCCTTCACCTTGCCCACCAGCTGAGCCAGATCCCATTCCTCGGGAGGCAGATCGGGATTCACATAGGCCTCCACAATCTCAGCCATCGTGCGTTCGCCGTAGCCGATCACCTGCTTTTTCAAAGCCCGGCCATCGAGCACCCGGCGACGCTCGGAATACACCGCCCGGCGCTGGTTGTTCATCACCTCGTCGTACTCGAACACTTGCTTACGAATGTCGTAGTAGTAGGTCTCCACCTTCTTCTGGGCCCCTTCAAGCGAGCGGGTGAGCATGCCGGACTCGATCGGCATGTCTTCCTCAACGCGAAAGGCATTCATCAGGCCGGCTACGCGGTCACCCCCAAAGATCCGCAGCAGGTTGTCTCCCAAAGACAGAAAGAAGCGGGTGGAGCCAGGGTCGCCCTGGCGACCGGCCCGGCCTCGCAGCTGGTTATCCACCCGGCGGGACTCATGCCGTTCGGTGCCGATCACATGCAGGCCGCCCGCCTCGCGCACGCGGGCTTCTTCCTGCTTCACCACAGCGTCATACTCCGCCTTCACCCGTGCAATCGCCTCGCGCAGAGCCAGGATGTGTGGGTCTTCGGTGGGTGCTTTCTCAGCAGCAGTGGCGATTCGCTCCTCCAGCTCGATCAAAGTCAGAGCTCGATCACCCCAGAACTTGACCAAATCACGGGCCAACTGACCAAGGGCTTGGTCGGTGTCGTCGGTGAGGGGGCAGGGATAAAGATTCTCACCGCTGCGGGGCAGCGTCGGCGCAGCGGCATCAGCAAACCCCCCCGCTGCGGCATTGCGCTGCAACGGCACTGTGGGCTTGTGATCGTCCTCAGGCTTCACCAAGCGGCCCAACAACACTTCCCGCAACTTCAAACGAGCCATGTAGTCGCTGTTGCCGCCGAGGATGATGTCGGTGCCCCGGCCCGCCATATTGGTGGCGATGGTTACCGCTCCAGCGCGACCTGCCTGAGCCACGATCTCCGATTCGCGTTCTACATTTTCCGGCTTGGCATTGAGCAGGTTGTGAGGTATCTCCTGCTCCGCCAACAGAGAACTGAGTAACTCGCTCTTCTCCACTGATGTAGTGCCCACAAGCACAGGCCGTCCTTTCTTGTGGATCTCGGCGGTTTCATTGGCCACCGCCCGCCATTTGGCAGTTTCAGTTTTGTACACCTGATCGGCCCAGTCCTGGCGGGCCCGCACCCGGTTGGTGGGCACGATGGTGGTTTCGAGTTTGTAAGTCTTCTCGAATTCCACTTCTTCTGTTTTCGCTGTACCGGTCATGCCGGCCAAGCGTGGATAAAGCAGGAAGAAGTTCTGGTAGGTGATCGAGGCGAGGGTCTGGGTCTCCGCCTGAATCTGCAAAGCCTCCTTGGCTTCAATCGCCTGATGCTGTCCATCGCTCCAGCGGCGACCGGGCATCACCCGACCGGTGAACTCGTCCACAATCACCGCCTCGCCATCGCGAACGATGTAGTTCACATCCTTAACAAACAGCTCTTTGGCTTTAAGGGCATTGGTGATGTAGTGAGCCCAGGGATCTTGGGGGTCAAACAGATCCTGAACGCCAAGCATTTGCTCGGCCTTGGCAAAACCTTCATCGGTAAGGGTGCAGCTGCGCTGCTTCTCATCGACCTCGTAATCACCTTCTGGATCAATGCCGTCCTTACCCATTTCGGCTGCGCGCTCTAGGGCCTGAGCCACCTGTGCCGCCTGCTGATACTTCTCCTGGGGTCGTTCCACTTGACCGGAAATGATCAAGGGCGTGCGGGCCTCGTCGATCAAGATCGAATCAACCTCATCGATCACGCAGTACTGAAACTCACGCTGCACAACCTCGCTGATGTCCGCGGCCATGTTGTCCCGCAGGTAGTCGAAACCCAGCTCAGAGTTGGTGGCATAGGTGATGTCGCAGTTGTAATTACGCCGTCTTTCCTCCGGCCGCATGTCCTGCTGAATTAGGCCCACGGATAAGCCCAGGAAGCGATGCACCTGTCCCATCCACTCGGCATCGCGGCGTGCGAGGTAGTCGTTCACAGTAACCACGTGGACACCGCGACCAGTGAGTGCGTTGAGGTAGCTGGGTAGGGTCGCCACCAGGGTTTTGCCCTCGCCGGTTTTCATCTCGGCAATTTGACCTTCATGCAGCACCATTCCGCCAATCAACTGCACATCGAAATGGCGCATGCCGAGAACCCGCTTGCCGGCTTCGCGCACCACCGCGAAGGCCTCGGGAAGGATCTCGTCGAGAATCGGGCGCTGGTTGACCAGGCTGCCAGCGTTCGCAAGACGTTCTTGAAAAGTAGCTGTTTTGACACGCAGCTCGTCGTCGGAAAGTAGCGCGATTTCCTCTTCCAACAGGTTGATGTCGGAAACGATCGGCTGATAGCGCTTCAGCTTGCGGGCATTAGGGTCACCCAGCAAAAGCTTGAGCATGGAAGGCGCTAAGTCGTCTGAGCCACAGCCTACTGAGGCTGCACAGCAGCAATGCTGGGCAATCCGAGCAAGAAAGCCCAATTACAGGCCTTGAGCAGGGCTTACAGCTGCATTAGCTCAGCAGAAAAGTAAGGATTCACAGCAAAAGCCTTGAAATTGTCTCACTGATCTCTCATGGCCCATAGGGGACCCACTTTTTGAACCATTGATACAGTCCAGAAAATCTGCACTTCTTTGATGAGGCTGTCCATCCTGGTGGTTTCGAGGACAGCAGCGCTGATTAATCGGCTTTGCGACAGCTTGGACGCTGCATGCAGCTTGGCCCCAATGGAGGTCGAGGTCCTCTGCTCATGGAACGGCAGCGACGTTGAGGAAGCACAGATCCGCAATAGCAGCCGCTACGACTTTCACCTCGCTCAACGAGCTCCATACCATTTCGCATCCAACATGAACGCTCTGGCCGGTCTGGCTGGCGGCGAAATCTTGATGTTGGCCAATGACGACCTGATTCTTGATCCTGGCTGCGTTGATGCAGCTCTAAATCTGCTTAGCAGTCGTCCCGAAGTGGGACTGGTAGGGGCACTTCTACGCGATCAACAGGGACTCCTTAGCCATGCCGGCATCAATTTTGACTTGCGATGTTCTTGCTATCACCTGCTGGATCGGCTTTTGCCTGTGGCAAAGATCGCCAAGGGAATGATTCCTTCGGCACCGGTGGCAGCAGTCACCGGTGCTCTGCAATGGATCGAGCGCGAGGCCTTCCTGAAACACCCCTTTAACTCGGCATATGAGGTGAATGGCGAGGACGTGGAACTCTGTCTCGACCTGCAAGAGCATCTTGGCCAGCAAGTGTGGCTCTGCACCGAAGCCAGCGCCATTCACGATGCGGAAACAACCCGGAGCCAAGACCCGCGTCAGGCCGGCAACAGTGTCGACGAGCTTCGCCTGCGTGCTCGCATAAGGCAATTCCTGGATCACACCACCGGAGAACAGTTGCGGGTGCTGCTGCAACAACAGCAAAGGGAATCCCAACTGCTGCGAGACGAACTCAATCAGGAGTTTGGCAACGCGAAACAGCTGCGCCAACGTCTACAAGAGCAAGAGACTGTGCTGCTCTCCTTGCGGGAAGAGCGACTGCGTCTCCGCGATCAGCTGGATGCGCGTGAGGGCTGCCGGTGATGCGCTCTATCCACCAACACATCGCCACCAAACAGCCCTTAAAAGGACTAAGGCTTGTGGTGTGCGGATTTGAACTCGAGCAAAGCGAACATCGCGGCATCGCTGTATTCAGCAAAGGGCTACTGCGATCACTCAAACAAGCTGGTGCCGAAGTGTGGTTATTAAGCGAGGTCGCCCCACCAATGCACGACATACTTTCCCGCGCATGGTTGCCACGAGCAGTGCGTCGCACCGTGTTTACAGCCCGCTTGCTCGACCAGCTCAACAACGGCAAATCCCGATTCATTGTTGATAGCGGTCTGAAGCGCTGGCTGCGCAGCTTTCCGCTGCTGAGAAGGGGATTGGGATTGCTCGAGCGGATCCCAGAATTCGATCTAAAGCTCTTTCCACGCAGCCGGATACACGCCAATCAACTCACCCAGATTCCAGCCGATCAACTTTTAGGCAGCCCGTACCAACGCTGTGAACGACTGGCCTATCTGCGTGACATAGATGGAGTTGTCTGCGCGAGAAACTGCTTTCGCGATTCGTTCCACCTAGCCAGGAAACGTTCCAACCAGACCCTGCAAATCGACCTCACTGGCTTCGATGGATTCATCACAACCAGCCCCCTCAACCTGCAGCCTCTGAACACCCCGCTCTTCCTGCAGACAGTGCACGACCTGATCCCATTGGAATACGGACGCACCCTCGACCACATACCCAGCTTTAGCCGTCGCCTGCTTGCCACCACCAACGCCCGCAGGATCTACGTCTCCGAGGACGCCAAACAGAAATTCAACGCCAGCTTGCTTTCGCCTAGCACCAACACACATGTAAGTCCCCCAACGCGGGTGCTGACCCAACCCCCCTCACTGCAATTCCCTGGCGATGCCCTCGACTGGGAGGCGCGAAGTCGCGATCTGAGAGTGCTCTCAAGCGACCAGCAGCAACTACACACGCTGCTTCCGGCTCAATTCCTGCTATTCAACTCCTCTGTGGTGCCTCATAAAAATCTCCTGTTTGCCCTCCGGGCGTTCATGGAATCAGACATTGAGCGACTCGGGGTCAACTTCTGCATTACCGGTCAACCCCAGCACGATTCCTACAGCGAGGCGGTGGTCGACATAGCGAGCAGACACAAAAGTGTAATTTTCACCGGATATGTGGATGAGGCCACCAAACGACATCTCTATCTCAATGCTTTGGCTCTGATCAGCCCATCCCTTGTGGAAGGATTCGGCATTCCCGTACTGGACGCCGCCTGCCTGGGACTGCCTGCCCTGGCCAGCCCGATTGGCTCCCATCGGGAGATTCAGGCGATGCACGACTTCCAAGAACACGTGCTGCTCTGCTCCACCCTCCACACCAGCGACTGGGCTAGTGCGATGCGACTGGTAGTCCTGCGGCTACAACAGAAGCGGCAAAACCTCAGCCCCGAAGGCGAGCACTTACTGCTTAACCAGATCCGTCAGGAACGCATCCAGAGATATCAAGCGTTGCAAGAACAGATCAACACTGCCTTTAGGGCTGGCCTCTGTGAGCTGCTGAGGGAAGACGCAACTATCGAGCGGCTCAGCACAACCGTGCCAAAGCCCTGATCTGGGAGCTAATCGCATCCACCTGACGCTCCACGCTGAGGGATCGCGCCAGCTCTAAGCCGCGCAACGACAACTGCCCCCAGAGAGTCTGGTCTCGACTCAAATCGATCACAAGCCGTGCCAAAGCCGTACCGTCATCATCAACGGGGAAGAACAGGGAGCCCTCGGAATGCAATTCACGATGAACGGGGATGTCGCTGATGAGAGTGGGGATTCCTTCAGCCTTAGCCTCCAAAACCGGATAGTCGAACCCTTCTTCAGTACTAGCTGATAGCAGAGCCATCGAGGCACGCACAAGGGCTACCAACTCAGCCTGTGGCATAGCATTGATCAGCTCGACTTGCTTTGGCCGAGGCAAACCTTTGTGCAATCGCTGCAGCAAGGAGGTCTGACGGCCACCTCGGCCGATAATTCGCAAAGTTCCACTCCACTGAGGCCACTGCCGCTGGAGCTGATCGATGCCCCGGAACAAAGCAGGCAGGTTCTTGTTCATGTCATGCCGAGCTAAAGCCACAAGGTCATGACTGAAAGGCGCGAGAACCGGCGGGCGCTGGATTTGGATCCCATTGGGAATCACCTCAATCCGATCCGACTCAACACCGAACTCCACTAACTGATCGGCCACGTAGCGGCTGATGGCAATAAGCCGGGTCGCGACCCGGCAATGAAGCGGCTGCCAAAGGCGATAGCGCAACCAAGCCTTGCTGCTGTTGGAAGCCACCAGCGGTGTGAGGTCATGGCAGGTGATCAACTGAGGAACCTCAGGCCAGCAGAGCAGGGCATCAAAAAAAGGCGAATAGATCGCCTCCAGCTGATCCAGCTTCATCCCGTTGCGTTCCAGGAGAGTCGACAGTCGAATGCCGTGTTGAACAAGGCTGTAACGCTGTAAAAAACGCATAGGCAACCCTGGAGCCCAAGTCGGGGGCACAGGCGACCATTGCCTAGGGGGCTGAATCACAGGCTGACCATCGCACCCCAACTGCAGACGCAAGCCATCGATGCCTGGAACCACCCGCTGCACGTAGCTGCCAAAACCTGAATGGCCGGGCTTCCAGGGAAGCAAGTTGATCAGCGGGGCCATAACAATCGACTCCCAGGGCGACAGTCTCTGTAACGGAAGAGCGTTAGATCAGGAAAGGAAGGGACGGGCGTTCGCGATTCAACCAACGCAAGGCAACCCACAAGCCAACGACATTTAGAGCAAGCGACAAGAGACCCACAGACCACTGAACCTCGCCTGCCATTAGGGAGTGACGTACAGGACTTAAAACTCGATAAAGAGGATTGAGGTTGGCCGTCCAGGCCATGGCCCCAAGGTTGTCTTTGCGATACAAAATTGGTGAAAGCAAAAATACCAGCTGAAGCACAATTGGAACAAGTTGATAAAAGTCGCGGTACCGCACTCCGAGCAAACAAACAATTGTTGGTGCCCAGAACAAAAACAAAAACAAATTCAATAGCGGCAACCATCCATAGGCAAGCAAATTGAATAGCAAGTTATGTTGAAACCAGCTCAGGGCGAGAACGACTAATACAAATGATTGCAGGAACGTCTGCACCTGGAAGGCCCATTCCTCGAGCACATAAAAAATTGGATTGAGATTAGTATTGTGAACATGCGCATGATTGTGCTCAAACAAATTGGGTGCTGATCCAATTGCCGCACTAATACCGTTCCACACCACCAAACCAACACCTAAATACACCACGTAAGTACTGAAATCCTGCACCTTGAAAACGGTGCCGTACACCAGCGCAAGAGCCCCAATCGACAGCAGGTTGGAAAGTCCCAACCAGAAACTACCAAAAAACGTTCGGGCAAAACGCGCGCGGGTGCGGGAAGTGGCGGTAAACCACCAGGCCCTACGCATTCTCCAAGCGTCCTGGACGGTGGAGCGAACGGATGTTTGGGCGATGCCGTGAGGGGAGAGGCAGACACGAGTCATGACGCCAACTTCACAGGAGAGGAGCCATGGTTGCAGTGGTAATACTCCAGGGCATCTTCCAGCGGACCGGAAAACACAACGCGACCACTATCAAACACCAAACCGCGGCGACAAAAACGCCGCAACAACTCATCGGAGTGGGAGGCCAGCAACAAGGTGCCAGCTGAGCTAAGGAAGCGGCTCATGCGCTCCTGGGCCTTCTCGTAAAACCTAGTGTCACCTGCGCCAAACCCCTCATCCAACGCCAGGCATTCGTGGCTACCGCCAGTGAGTACAGCGAATAAAAGACGTGCTTCCATACCCTGGCTGTAGGTCTTCACAGGCAGATGAATGAAGTCACCTAGACCAGAAAAACTAATCACGTCATCGCAGAACTCGTCGAAGCCATGGAGATGACCGTGCGCCAATAAATAATGGGCTTTTATCGCCTGAAGGCCACTGAGCTCCGGACTGGTGACAAAGCCCTTGTGAATCATCGGGAACACCGGCACATGGGCCTTGAAGTAGCCGGAAGTATGCTGATATATGCCCGAAACAAGGCGCAGGAAGGACGATTTTCCAGCACCGTTATGACCGATCAGGGCCACTCTCCCCCCCTTATGGACGTTCAAAGTCAGCCCGTTAAGAGCAGTAACCACTGCACCTCCTCGGCTGCGGATTAGGCGGCCTCCAGTGACGGAGCGAATAAGGGATGCTTTGAGAGAACGAGTTTCCGTCGTAAGAACAGGAATGTCCAAGCAGACATTCTCGAGCTCAAGCACCACTGGGCGCTCATGTAAAGGGGGGAGATCTGGCTGATTGATCACCTAGGACCCTTCACTCTGTGCAGAAAGTGACCTTACCTGTTTTTAACCGGTCTCCGAACTTAGATAGCTGGTTTAGCCAAACGGAACGGGCAAACAAGGTGGTGTAACGGTCCCGAGACTTGAGCCCCATCAGGTTTCGCATTTGGGGCTGATCCGCCAACCGCTGCAGCACGTCCACCAACCCTTCGGGTGACTGCGACCAAGGCAATCCCGACAGCCTCCCGACCCAGCCCATTCCAGATCGCGGCTGATCAAAAGCCAAGGCAATCCGGCCAGCCGCCATTGCCTCCAACTGCACTATGCCAAAAGCCTCATTGCTGCGGTCGGAGGGCAACACCAAAACATCTGACGCGGCAATCTGTGCCTGTTTTTCGAACTCGGACAAGCGCCCGTGGAACTGCACCAGCTTCGGATCCTCTCGAAGCTGGACCATGAACAACTGCTGCGCCAGACGCTCAAAGCGTCTGCGGTTCGGCCCATCACCCACGACTGACAACCGCCAGGGTGATCGCAAGGCTGCCAAGGCCTCGAGCAACCAATCGAGACGTTTGTAACTGTCGAGACGTCCAATAAACAGAACATGCAATGGTTCACCCTCGCGCACTACAGGCAAAGGGACTGCCATGGCTGCTTGTTCTTGGCTTGCGCTTAAGCAGCAGGGAAGAACCGACACATGGACAGGGGAACAACCGCAATGCTGCAGCTCAGCAGACATCACTGGTGATGTAGTGACTACAGCGGAGAGGTGTGGGAGAACTCGCAAAGCGATCCACTGATACAACCAGAACAAAAACCCGCTGAAATTCGGCGTTATTTCTAAAAAACAATGCCAATGGGCAGTAACGATACGGCGAGGATTCAACAAGCGTGCCAGGACTAACAACAGCAGCACTCCCGGAGAGGGCAAATGACCATGAAGCGGCTCAGAAGAAGCCAACAGTGAGACCAGTGATCGACTTGGCAAAGGCAGGTGCAAGCGCCCCCCAAGCCCAATCGAGAACAAGCGCTTGCGTGGATAAGTCACCTGGAACGGGTCCTGACGTAAACATGCCTGACTCTGCACATCCAGGCTGTACGTGATTCCGCCCCAACAATTGCTTAACTCATGGGCCACTCTTTCAACTCCGCCATAGCCAGGCGGCCACTCCCGAAGTATTTGCTGAATGGCCACCGAACAATTGCCCCCCGAAGGATTAGAACTCAATAAGATGCTCATTCTCCGGCCTCAGCCCCACCAGCTGAGTAGGAGCTGGAACAAAGGATGAACCGTACCCAGTCCATGGAATCGATGAACCCCTTACTTCCCTTAGGGACAGAACCAATAAATTCCGGGTTAGCTGACTGAGGCCCGACGAGCCTGGGCAAGCAGGGCCAAACCAATCAAGTCGGGATTGAGACGTGCGAGGCGTGAACGCATGCGCGTTTGCACTCGGCTTTGCAGCCATGCTCGGGAAGAAGGATCTACGACAAGCTTCAGGAGGTCTGTGAGCTGCTCAGCCTGGCGCGGGGAAAACCGAAGAGCCGCCTCACCTCCAGCCTCCCGCAGGCCACGGGCGTCAGCCACAAGACACAAACCACCAGCTGCCATCACCTCGATCGCTGGCAAACCAAAACCTTCAATTCGGCTGGGTATAACAACAGCAAGAGCCTGGCGATAAGCCAAAGCAAGTTGAGCATCGCTAAAGCCGGCCGCCAGAACACGGCCGCGTAGGTGAGGGAAATGCATCTCGAGCTCCTGGGCCCGCCGCTCCGCTGCAATGCCACAAAGCAAAAGCGGCAGCGAAAGAAGATCTCGATCCGCAAGAGCCTGCGCTAAAAGTTCGGGATTTTTGTAACTACCGATAGCACTGGTCGCCGGCAAAAGAACAAACTCATCGGGCAAGCCTGCCTCCTGCTTAAGACAGTG
Source organism: Synechococcus sp. N19 (assembly GCF_900474045.1). Taxonomy (NCBI): domain Bacteria; kingdom Bacillati; phylum Cyanobacteriota; class Cyanophyceae; order Synechococcales; family Synechococcaceae; genus Synechococcus; species Synechococcus sp. N19. Next base: position 30,155 of record NZ_UCNR01000012.1, on the reverse strand, counting down.
CCAAGGCGAAGGCGCGCCAGGCAAATCTGCGGTCTTATGAAATGCCTCTGCAGGTGCAAGGTGGCACCAGGAAAGTTGAAGATCAGACTTCTGCAAGAAATGAGCGAGATCCTCTGCAGTGGCTAACGACACAGCAAGATGAACGACTGCCTGCTGCAGCCACCTGCGTCGCAAAGACATCATGTCTGGTTGATCAGGGCGAATTCGTTCCGGCAAACAGTCATGCACCAAAGCGAGTTCAGCACAAGACGGTCGATGCGCACCAGTGTTACTAATCCAACTCGAACAGAACACATCGGCCTTCCACTGCTGAACCAAACAACTGTTCTCTTCTGACAAATCCGCCACTGCCTCAGGATCAAGAGGATCACACTCTTGCCCCTCAAGAGGCAGAAGAGAACTAGTGATGCTGAAGTGACTTTTTCGATCAATTACAGCCACAGGGGCCTCAGCATTGATCAGCCCTGGCAACTGCCATGTCGAAAGAATCTGCTGCCAGACACGAGTAATACCACCATGAGGGCGACTCAACCAACATCCATCAATCAGAAGCCTGGGACCTTGATCTCGAGACAAACGATGATTGAGTTCTTGAAGCAGCAATCCATCGGATTGCGCTTGGATCTCAACAGAAAGAATTGACTCCGCTATATTAGGTCCACTTTCTCTCCAAGCCCGAAGGACCCTCGATGCTGCTCTCCAATCAGGGAAGGAGGCAGAATCATTTTTAATAGCCATTATGCAGTTTATCCTCCAAAATAAAAATTACCATTCACCTACATAACGCATCAAACATAAATTCGCATCACAGCTACGTCCATTGCCAGAGAATTTAATCTATCTAAATGCAAATCTCAAAAAGCCAATAAAAGCTCGGAGAGGAGCGGTGATTTTCCAACTATGGGATTCCTGAAGATTTCTCAGCTGACGACGCAGCAATTCACAATTTTGCTCTCGCTGCTCCAAGAGAAAGGCAAGATTCTGAACCTCAGACTCAGCAGAAAGCAAATCATTATGGAGTAAACCAAAGTCCGCCTCTGACAGAAGTTGTTCACGTGCCGAACACTCGGTGACTGCGCGGGGCAGGGAGTCAAAGTGCTCTTGAAAACTTATTAATTGATCGCTTGCACTAGCAACAGCTTGGTAAGTACGTTCGCAGATCGCCAGTAGCAACGGATGGACACAAGCGCAACTCTCAGCATTAATTACAGCCGCGGCACGGTTCAAGTCAGGTCTGATCAACGTTGCGATCAAGGCCCGAACATAATCATCCGATGGTCTTGAATGACCGCGACACTCGAGAAACGGACCTAGACCCTGCTGAAGAGATTGGTCATCAAAAGCCAGCAAATTATCATAAGTAATTATTAAGTCTTCCGAACACAACTGCGAGGAAATGTGATGGTTGTAAATCCACCACAACACTAGGCCGCGATTAAGGCTGAAGCCATTGCGGGCATGAAGCGATGTGGCCACCGCCAGCGGTTCACGCAGGGCTACCACAAGGGGAATGCGGCGCAGAAGAATGTGTAAATAGGCTGGGTAGGTGATGCAGAGGCGTGGATCCTTATCGACCCAGGTCTGCTCCAGGGCATAAGAGGAGAGCCGGCTGCGATGGGGTTGGAGTGCATCGAACAGCGGTGGCCGATCCCAGCTCGCGGGCAGGAGCGGAGGCCGATCCCACTGACAGCCCAGCACTTGAAGCAGGGCGTCGTTGATCTCCACCAGACGTTCGCTTTCAAAGAAGCCCAGTGGGTTCTCCAGCTTCAGCTCCAGATCACCACGGCGCTGCCTGGGGTCCTCGCCGGTCACCAGACCGTGCATCAAGGAGGCCAACAGGGACGTGCCGGAGCGGTGACAACCGGTGACAAACACCTGAACTATCAACCCCAACGACAGCCCAGAGTAAGCGGGCCCGGCAGGAGCCTTAAAGTCAATTCAGCTCTGGCCTGAACGTGAGCAAACGGCTGAGCTTTCTTGTGTGCGGTGCCCAGAAAAGTGGCACGACAGCACTGGCCGCCTACCTGCGCCAACACCCGGGGATTCACCTGCCTAAGGCAAAAGAGCTTCACTTTTTCGATGACGAGACGCAGGCCTGGCCCGAACCAGACCTGAACGCACTGCATCGGCATTTTCAGGCCGCCGAGGCTGATCAGCTCTGGGGTGAAGCGACGCCGATCACTCTCTACTGGGATCCGGCAGCGGAGCGGATCTGGCGTTACAACCCGGAGATGCGCCTAATTGTGATCCTGCGCAATCCGATCGAACGGGCCTACTCCCACTGGATGATGGAGCACCGGCGGGGAGATGATCCGCTGCCCTTCGCCCTTGCACTGGAACTGGAGGAAGACCGCTGCCGCGAAGCCCTGCCGTTCCAGCACCGGGTTTTCTCCTACACCGACCGCGGCTTCTACAGCTCCCAGCTCAGGCGGTTATGGCGTTTCTTCGGCCGGGAGCAGGTGCTGGTGCTCCGGCAGGAACAGCTGCGCCTCAGCCCCCAGAACTGCCTGGAGAGGATCTGGCAGCATCTCAGCATTCCGCCGGGTCGGGCCATCACTCCACTTGAACTCCACAACGGTGACTACGACACCGCGATGACCCCCGCCTGCCGTGAACGCCTGCGCCATATCTTCTGGCAGGAGATCGGCCAGCTTGAACAATTGTTGGGCTGGGATTGCAGCGACTGGCTGAGGAGCTGAGGCGATGAAGGTTCTGCTGGCGATCCCGCACGTCTTTGCTCCGAAGCAAGGGTCGCTGTATTCATCGCAAACAGAAGCGAAGCGGAGCCTTAAGCAGGAAGCACTACTGAAAGCGACGATCGGCAATCTCAACCGCCACCGCCGCCGCCATTGGATCCATGCCTCCCTGGGCAAGGGCCAGCAAGTGGTCAACCGGGAACTGTCGAGCCCCGATGGAGTGGAGCTGACGATTCGACTGTTCACACCTCCTGGCGCCAGCCTGGCGGATGCCCTGCCCGAGGATCCCGACCTGGAGCGGTTGGACCCCGGCGTGAGCGACTACAGCCAGGTGCCACGGGTGGCGTCACGCCACCTGCTTGAGCAGGCCGAGGGCTACGACCTAGTGGGCTATATGGAAGATGACCTGTTGCTGAATGATCCGGAATTTTTCGCCAAAATTCTCTATCTGGATCGCTGCAGCGATGGCCGTTACGCCTTTTTGCCCCACCGCTGCGAGCACATCCCTGGCCGAGGTGACGTGATCCTCTCGGGCGATCCCGATGGGGGCCGACCGGATCTGTTCTGGGACACGGGCGAGGAGCTGAGCATTTCCTGGCCTCTGGGAGAGCGGCGCTTCTATCGGGCCACCAACCCCCACTCGGGCTGCTTTTTTCTGACGCGGAGGCAGGCTCAATCCGTCAGAGACTTCTGGATCCAGGAGCAATGGAGATCAACTTGGAATCTCTCCGGACCCCTCGAGCAGGCCGCTAGCGGAATGCTGTTGCCTGTGCTGCGGGTGATGAAACCCGTTCCGCAGCATTACCGCTTTCTCACTGTGCGTCATCAGGACAGCCTCTGGCGACGGCACCGCTTCGAGCAGGTTGATGGGCAGCCCTCAATCAGCGCCAGTGAGGCGACACCCTGATGCAGGATCGCGAACCCCTGTCCCTGACGGTTGAACACCGAAAGGCGCTTTGGCTGAAACACAGCCATTTTGTGCTGGACCGGGTCCTGCTCCCCCTCTGTGAAGAGCACCTCGTGCGGACCCCGGTTCCCTGTCAGCGGGTCCTGGTTTTGATTGAGAACCGCATCAACCAACAATGGCTGTTCACGGTGCTGAACAGTTGGCTGATGGCCCCGCTCGACATGGAGTTCTGGCTGATTGCCGATCAGGCCAGTGCAGCGCGAGCAAGGCAGCTTCTGAATCAGCACGCCCCGGGCCTGGCTGCCCAGGTGCTGACCGTGGAGGAGCTCCTGCCGGGCACCAAGCTGAGCAACCATGGCAGCTTCAACGCGATGCTCAAGCATTCGAGCTTCTGGAATCAGCTGCCCCATGAGCAGATCTTGATCATCCAAACGGACGCTTTACTGGCGCGGCCCCTGGATTCTTTCTTCTTTCAGTTCCCCTACCTGGGAGCCCCCTTCCTGCCCAGGCAACACAGCGAATACTTCGAGATGCGGCAGGAAAACGGCCGGATCAGCAGCTTCTTCAAAACTGACACCCAGATCCATGGCTCCCCCGATCGGGATGTTTATCCCCACCTCCACGGCAATGGCGGGCTCTCCATTCGTCAACGCAGCGTGATGGGGGCAATCTGTGAATGCTGGGGTGCGCAGAGCCCTGCAGTGGAACAAGAAGATGTGTTCTTCAGTCGCCACGTGGCCCGCATTGCAGCGATGCCCCCCCTGGAAATTGCACAGGCCTTTGCGATGGAAACCACCTACAACCCGGCAGCAATCGGCAGCCATGCCTGCTGGAAGTTTCTGAGCAGCGCCGATCTGGCTGATCATCTCAGCCAGCATCTGCGAGCCGCCTGGTCGATGGCGCAGGCGCGCCGTCAGGCGGCAAGCTGAGACTCCAACCAGGCGATCACCCCCGCAGGAGTGATCGCAGCCATGCAGGGATGGCCCTCGACAAGACAGTCGTCATTGCGAAAACGATTGTCCGCACAAGCGGAACAGCTGGCAGGGCTGACGCTGCGCGTCACGTTGCTGCAGCGGGGCATCCACAGACGCACTGGACTAGCACCAACGCCATCGCCATCGTTGCCGACAATCGCGTAGGTGGGAGTTCCGACAGCGGCGGCGATGTGCAGCGGACCGGCATCAACGCTGATCACCGCTCTGGCATGACGGCAAGCCCCCGCCAGTTGCATCAGGCTTGTTTGGCCGCGCAGATCGATCAGCCCGGTGCACTGCAGCAACTTGTCCTCACCATCACCGGCGTTGTAGGCCTCCTTCTGGGCCGCTGGTGGACTGCCCACCAACCCAACCGACCAGCCATGGGCATCCGCAGCCTGCAAGACCTGCCGCCAGTGGCTGAAGGGCCAGACCTTGGCGGCCCGAGCCGTGGTGCAGTGGATCAACAGATCCGGCACCACGAACGGAGGCTCAGCGGAGGGAAGCTCAATCGCGGTGGGGTCAACATGTTCCTGCACCCAGGCGAGCTGGCAAAAGAGTTCGGCGATGTAATTACTGCCAAACACCTCTACATAACGCTGCTGAAACGCCGGGCTGTCCCAATCGGGATCCGCCAGAAAGCGCTGACGCGGGTGATCCCCCCAGGGCAGATCGCGGCGCCGATTGGCGCTGAGACTGCCACCCGCCACGTAGAGCGGCTCCAACCAGGGCACCAGGCTGCAGGTGAGCGGGTTGAAACCATCGAGATTGAGCGCCAGCTGCACGGGACCATGGCATTCACGCCGTTTGGCCAGGGTCTGCTGTAAGAGCAGTCCAGAGCCTGGCCTGGGATCATCCCAACTGCAGCGCCAATCCAGCATGGGTAAGGCACGCTCGAAATCAGCGGTGACCTCACTGCCGATGAAGCCGATCACCGCATCGGGGTAGCGGGCACGCAAGCCCCGCAACACCGGCGTGCTCACCACGAAATTGCCCACCTTGCAAGAGCCGAGCACAACAATGTGAGGAGCCGAGCCCAGATGCTCACCGCCATAGCGCTGCATGCCCTTCATGGTGTGTATCCGTCCAGCACGCCATGTTGACCGATCGGCCCCTGCGGATCGAGGTGCTAGTGATCAGCCCGGGGCCCCACGATCAGGTGCGCATCAGCGAACCCTTCGCGGCACTGCAGGTGCATGTGCCGTAACGGCTGAGGCTTTACCGGATGCTGTGGCGAAAGCGCCGGGCGATTAAACGCCTCACACAGCAGCGTTTTGCGGGCACCAGCCTATCTTTAGCTGGCGAACTGTTGCTCTGAGCGGATTGAACTAAACCAACTGTTCACCTCCTGATCCGCTTGCCGAAGGGCCTGCGACCAATCGCCCGGGTCAGCACAGCGCACCAGACGCATCGCGTCGTAAAGGAAGGTCTTACGACCAGTCTGGCCCCAGCGCCAATCGGCGGGAGCGCTGAGCATCAACACAGTTGGGATGCCGAGGGCGCCAGCCAGGTGGGCCACCGAGGTGTCAACGCTAACGAGCAGGTCGATGGATTCGAGCACCCCTGCGGTTTGCAACCAATCCGTCGAGTGCAGCGGCTGCTCAAGCACACCGCTCTCGATAAGGCTCCGCACCGGAGCCTCATCGTGACCATCCAGCTGCAAGCTGATCAGGCTGACCTGGTGATGCTTCCTCCACTGCTGGGCCAACTGGAAGAAGGCCTGCCGGGGCACATCACGCACCCGGGCGCTGCGCTCAGGCTGAGGGGCCTTATGGCGCCCGGCGCTCCACACCAGGCCAAGGCGCCGCAGCTTTGGTTCTGCATCAACAAATCGAGACTTCACTTCAGGTGTGGGCTTGAGATAGGCCTGGCGAGCAGCGCCTTGGGGCGACCATTGGTTGAGAACGATGGGTAGGAAGAAGAAACCGATCTGTGAAGCACCTTTCCCCCAGGGGGAAGCGTGGGAATACAAAGCCTCGAGCTGGCAATTAGACGGCAGGGGCAAACAGGCCCTGACCAACGGCAGCAAGGCTGGCCGCAGCCAGATCCTCAAACTGCAAGCACGGCGGGCCGCCTCTGCAATCCAGCCGAGGTTTTGCAGGGTGTCACCAAAACCCTGGTCATCCCAAATGATCAGTTGTTGACAGCATTCGCCGTCCCAGCGGGACTGCCGGCGGCGCGGATCCTGCCAGTAGTCCTGATCGTGGGATGTTCCAGCCAACAAAAGGCGCAGCCCAGCGGAATCCTGACCATCAAGGCTGAGCTTGTAGAGAGCGAGATTCATCAGCTGGGTTTGGAGTTGCATCGAACTCGCCAAATCAGCGCAGGGCTGCCCCACCAAGTCGACAAACGCAGCCTCCAGAAGCGCAGGAGCGCGTTGAGCCACATGCAGCCGAATCGCCCGCTCCTGAGCCACCACTGCTTCAGGCAGGCGAGAGAGCTTATGCAGGCAAACGGCACGGTTCGCCAGTGCCATCACCGACTCGCGGCGACCGAGTTGCCGCTCGACATGGCCCAGTGCCAGGTCGGGCCGCAGCTGAAACAAGCGCAGATCACAGGCAGTAGCCTGTAGCAACTCTTCGTCATCAATAGGCAAGGGCTGGCAAGCCAGTCCTTGCATCAACCAACGTTCTGCTGCGGCCTCGTTGAGACGGCCCAACTCCAGAAGCGCAAGATTGTTGCAGGTGCGGGGCCTGTGGGGGTCGAGCAGAAGCGCGGCTGCATAGGCGCGGCAAGCTTGCGGCAGATGGCCCAGGCGTTGATGCAGACGGCCGATCGTGTGCCAGGTCTGGGCATCATCCAGATGGCCAGAGCGGATCTCATGGAGAAGGCACTGCAGTGCCTGAAGCCAGTGGCCCGACTCCTCCAGTGACTCAGCCAGGGAACCCCGAGTCGCCATCTCCGCCCCATACGGCCATGGGACACTGTGGGTCATGCGAATCCTTCTGGTCAATCACGGAGCTGCCGGCGCATGGGGCGGCGGCGATGGCGTACAGATCCGCGAAACGGCGAAACGGCTGCAGCAACGTGGCCATGAAGTGGTGGGCGTCAATGCCGATCAACCCGACTGCCGCGGGTTCGACCTGGTCCATCTGTTCAACTGCCGCGTTGAGGGGTCGTTCCATCAGCAGATGGCCAGCTGCAAGGCCGCAGGAGTGCCCGTTGTGGTGTCACCGATCTGGATTTCGCTGGCCAGGGCCCTCTGGGGCAGCCGAGGCAGCACTTTGGTGTTGTCCCAGGCGATGCAGCAAGGGGAAGCCTCCGCTGGACCCTTACTGGAACAACTACGCAAACGGGAGATGGTGGTGCAGCTGGAGCACGGCCCCGTGAATGCGGAAGGAAACGGCGATTGCTGCTGGCCGCTGAATCGGGAGCGCTTGCGTCAGCTGCTGCGGGAGGCGGATGGCTTGCTACCCAACAGCTGGCTGGAACTGCAAGCTCTGCGCAGTGACCTGCAATGGGATGGCGACTGCTTCGAAATCGCCCATTACGGCGTGGACCCCTCCCTGTTTCTAGATGCGGATCCAGAACCCTTTCGCCAACACACGGGCATTCCCGGGGCGTTCGTAATGCAGGCCGGGCGAATTGAGCCGGGCAAAAACCAGGCGATGCTCTGCTGGGCCTTACGCCACACCGACATTCCAATTGTGCTGATCGGTGGCTCCAAGCACTGGCCCTCCTATGCCGAGCTCTGTCGCTCGATCAGTGGCTCCAGGCTCACGGTCGTCGAGCACATGCCCCAGACCCTGCTCGCCTCGGCCTATGCCGCAGCAGCTGTGCACACCCTGCCGAGTTGGATGGAAACCTGTGGCCTCGTAAGCCTAGAAGCGGCACTAAGCGGCACCCCCATTGTGGGGAGCACCTTCGGGCACGAGCTGGAGTATCTGGAAGCTGATGCCTGGTATGCCGACCCTGGCGATGCGGCCAGCATCAGAAACGCTGTGCTGGCGGCGATGGAGGCAGGTCGCCAGCATCACCGACCGATTGCAATGAAGCGCAAGGTGCTGGAACGCTTCAACTGGGAGCGAACGGTTGATGCCACTGAACGCTTGTACCACAGGGTTTTGGAGCGACGGAATTAGGGGAGCCAAGATGCGGGTTGCCGTCATCAGCCTGAAACGCACACCGGAGCGCTGGCATGCTTTTCTGCAACGCAATCACCAAACCCTCGGCAGCTGCGAGCTGCTGCGCATCGATGGCATCGATGGAAGCGAACTGCTCCACAGCAGCATCAAGACCAGGCTGATTGCTCCTTCGGCGCATCAGAATTGGAGCGCGGGAGCGGTTGGGATTGGCTTAAGCCATCTCCTTTGCTGGCGGCTGTGCTGCAACAGCTCCGCTCCTCTGGTGGTATTTGAAGATGATGTGGTGCTTGCTGATGGCTGGCATCAACAACTTGAACAGCTGCTTAACCCCTCCGCAGGGATGGTGCTTCTGGGCTGGAATCTCGACTCACTGCTGCGCGCCGAATTCAGCCAACAGCAAGAGATGATCAGTCTGTTTGAACCTGCTTACCCAAGCGAAAAGGCACTGAACGCGATCGTGAACAGCAGTGACACCCGACAATTGAAACGCCTGCGCAACGCATTTGGATTACCTGGATACTGGCTGACCCCCGCGATGGCACGGCAACTACTCACCACGATTCAACGTCTGGAAACCATGCCTTTGAAGCTGGGCCGCGGCTTCCCAGAGATCACAACCTTAGGCATTGATGCCTTGCTCAATGTGCACTATCACCAGCTGGAGTCCGACGTGGTGATGCCACCGCTAGCTCTCGCCTTGAATAATCCATGCACATCATTGACGCGAACTGGACCTCAACGGTTCGATGCGACTGATAGTTAACGGAAACGCTTCACCCCATCCATCTGCTTGGTGAAGAGATCGCTAATGATCGTGACCACGGGGCGCGAGCGGAGCTTGATGTTGGCGGAAACGCCCATGCCGCTCTGAAGATTGAGTTGTTGATCACCAGACTCGACCGATTGCTCCTCGAGCGACACTGTGGCTGGGAAGCGGTATTGGGGTGAGCGCTGATCAGGCGCTAGTACATCGGAGCCGAGCTTGGTCAAAGTGCCCTTGATGTAACCAAATTCACCGGATGGGAAGGAATCCACCGACACATTGACCGGCAGACCCACCTTCACAAAACCAATGTCTACATCGCTGATTTCAACTTTCGCCTGAAGTCGGTTAGCGGGCACTAACTTCAACACAGTCTGATCGCCATTAACCACAGTTTGAGGAGACACCTTGGTGTCGAAGACCTTCCCGCTAACAGGGGCCCTAACTGTGCGGTAGCTGATGGTTTCCTTCAAACCCACCAATTCAGCACGGATCTGGATCATCCGACGATCGATCTGGTTGAGCTGGGCTGCTACAGCACCGACTAATCGCGAACGCTCCTCTTCTAGGGTGGCAACTTCAGCGCTGGTTTCCTGAACCTGATTGAGCTGAGTCAGATATTGAATGCGAGCCATTGCACCAACCTCGTACAGAGGCTTGAAGTCAGAGGCAATTTGTTCTCTCAACTGCAAGGTCTTGCGTCGACTCGTTATTCGGGTTGCGAGTTGCTCGAGCTGAGAGCGAAACTGCTGACTCTGCTGACGAGCCGTGGTCAGCTGGGCATTGAGGATGCGATCCTCCACCATCGGGATCGGCGGCAAGGGCTCAAACCGCGATGGATCTCCACCACTTCTGAGAATGCTTTTGAGGGTGCGCGCCTGCAAGTCATAAAGACTGAGGGTGGTTTCCAAAGCTTTGCGGCGACTGGCCAGACCCTTGGCTTCCACATCAAAGAGGGGGTCTCCCTGTTTGACAATGTCGCCATCGTGCACAAAAACCTTGCTCACCACACCGGCACTAGGGGAATCGACTTCCCTCACTGATCCGGAGGGTTCAAGCCTGCCGCGCACGGCGACGGTCTGGTCGATCTTGGCGGTGAACGCCCAGATCAAGGTGCCACCGAACAGCACTGAGCAGAGCCAGATCAGTGCTGATGACCAATGGCGGCCTTGCTCCACATAGGCAGAACTTCCCTCCCAGATGCGCAGCCGTGGGGGAAGGGGCTTGTTGGCACCCTCGGTCTGTTGCAGATCCGTGTCAGTCAAGGTCGGCCTCCTGCTGGGAATAGAGCGCGTAATAACGGCCCTGCTGCTGAATCAACTCCTGATGGGTACCTTCCTCCACCAACGCCCCCGCATCCATCATCAAAATGCGATCGGCGGAGCGAATGGTGCTCAGCCGATGGGTGATGAAAAAGACAGTGGAACCCTCAAAGGCCTTTTTAAGATTGAGGCAAACCTGACGCTCAGTGAGGTAATCAAGGGCGCTGGTCGCTTCATCGAGAATCAACAAATTCGGTCGCTGCAGCACAGCCCGGGCGATGGCGATCCGCTGACGCTGGCCTCCGGAAAGACCACTACCCCGCTCGCCAACGCTGCTGGCGTAGCCCTGGGGCAACTCCATGATGAAGTCATGGGCACAAGCCACACGGGCAGCTGCTTCAATCTCAGCGCTTGTGGCGTCAGGAGCGGTGAGAGCGATGTTGTCGCGGATGCTGCCATCAAAAAGCAGGCTGTCTTGGGGAACGATGCCAATCTGACGACGAACGGAGCCCAATTGGAGCTTGGCCAGGTCGTAACCATCGATCAAGATCCTGCCCTTCTCTGGTTCGTAGAGGCGCGGCAGAAGCTTCATAATCGTGCTCTTCCCGCTGCCACTGCGACCAACAATGCCGATGAAAGCGCCAGCGGGAATCTGGAAGCTGACGTTTTTCACCACCAAAGAAGTACCTTCGGCAAAACGAAAATCCACCGACTGAAACGTGACTTCGCCCGCTACAGGGGGAAGGGGCAGCTGATCCAGCTCATTGTCAGATCCTTCAGCCGGCGCATCGACCACATCACTGAGGCGCTCGATGGAAAGGGCCACTCCTTGGAAGCTCTGCCAGCTAGTGGCGAGGTTGATCAAGGGGCCCACCACGTAACCGGAAATGATTCGGAAGGCAATCAGCTGGCCGATGGTGAGTTCGCCTTTGATCACAAGGAACGCTCCGACCCAAAGGGTGAGCAAACCTGTGAGTTGGCTGAGAAACTGGCCAGTGGTGCCGGTGGAGATTCCGATGAGCAGGGTGCGGAAGCTCTCGCTCATGAAGGAGGAATAGCTGCGCTGCCAGCGCCAGCGAACAGTGTTTTCTGCATTTTGAGCTTTGATCGTTTGCACACCACTAAGGGCCTCCACTAGGAGGCTTTGCGTGGCGGCATTTTTTTCAGCTGCCTTGCGTAATTGCGCCTTGATTGCAGGAGACGCAACGAAAGTGAGCGCCAGAAACAGGGGGATCACGCCGAGGGAGACCGCTGTGAGCACTCCGCTGTACACCACCATCACTGCGATATAGATCACCGAAAACACTGCATCGAGCGCCAGGGTGAGGAGACTGCCAGTGAGGAAACCGCGAATATTGCCCAGTTCGGCCAGGCGCGTCTGGAGTTCCCCCACCGGACGCCGATCAAAGTAACGCTGAGGAAGCCGAAGCAGATGTTGGATTACCTCAGAACCGAGAGTGATATCGATCCGATTCGTGGTGTCTGCAAAAAGGTAGGTGCGCACTGCACCTAACAAGCCCTGAAATAGGCTAACTAACAGAAGAATTAGACCAAGCGTATAAAGGGTGTCGAGGTTTTGCTGGCCGATCACCTTGTCAAAGATCTGCTGCATCACCAGGGGCTGGGCAAGGTTGAGCAGCTGCAGCACAAGAGAAGCCAACAGAACTTCAATCAGGCTGCGACGGTATTTGCGGATCTGCGGAAAAAACCAAGACAGTCCGAGCTTCCGTCGCTGGGATTCGCGACCTGGTTGTAGGAGTAGAAGGCGAGCTCCTGCCTGATCGCCAACCAATTCAGCGAGAGGGAGGATAACCCTGCCGTATTCGGGCACCACCGCCTTCACTCCCTGAGAGCTGATGTCATGAATGATGGTGGGCTGGTCCATCACCCAGCCAATGGCCGGGAAGGGGACACGCCCCAGCTGTCCTTCCGGCAGATCTGTCATGGTCCCTGTGAATCCCATCACAGTGGAGAGATTGCCGATTAACTCAAGGCTGGTATGGGTACGACCACGAAGATTATCGTTGGCAGCTCGCTCGATCACATCTCGGCGGAAGGGCACGTTGTAGTAACGAGCCAGCATCTCCAAACAGGCCATGGTCTGACCAATGGGACCCGTTCCGGTTACTTCGGCAATACGCTGGCGTCCTCGAACGCCTATTGCAGGCTCAGCGACCTGGCGATCGCCCGTAGGTGCGGGCAAGAGATCGGCATAGCGATCATCTGCGCTGACGCCATCGTCTGCAAGCACAATTTCTTCAGGCGCCTGCAGATCGGGCTCAAGCGATTGCGCCCAAAGATCAGACTCGATTCTCACAAGTCGCAAGGGCTCCCCTAGGGGAATCTGAGCAAGGCGCTCTGGATCGACCATTTCACCAATCGGCACAGGGTTGCCGCTGATCGGCTGGGAATCCCAAAGCCAAACAGCATCATCTGCCGGAAGTTGGCGCAGCTGATTGGCCGGCACAAGCTTTAAGCCGGGAAGAAGACGGCGCAAAACCTCTCTTTCCGCTGGTTCCGCCACTGGCCTGGAGCGCAACGCTGGTGCCAACACAGCCATCAACTCCGAGGGGGAATTGTTGACGTCGAGCCAACGGCTGAACGACTCAGATTCACGCTCAAGCTCATAGAAATCATCAGCGTTAAAGCCGATCAATTTCAAAGGGGTGGCCGCGGTGAGCCACTCACAAGGGCTGCGGCGGACCAAACCGGCCCAGCCGACCAGATCGCCGGGCTGGGAATAGGCCAACGTGACGGGTCTCCGCAAACCAGGATCTTCGTGAAGGAGTCTGCCGCGACCTTCCACGATGCAAAAACAAAACTCAGGAATGCGATCAGGACGCAAAAGCTCCTGACCAACCGTGCAATGAAATGGTCGAGCGCGTGAGGCAAGCCAATGGAGCCTCTCCTCACCGAGTTCACGAAATGCAGGCAAGCGCCGAAGCAACCCTTCGAAGGTGGCTATGGATTGTTCGGTCATGGTTCGGGATCGTAATTAATTGGCTCGAGGCTGTCAGCCTTTCCTGCGAGCACAAGCTTCACTCGCTGTTCAAGAAATTCATTGAGCGCCTCTTGCAACATCTGCTCCCGCATGGATTCGTCAAAGCGTGCAGGCTTGAGCTGCTCAAGCCGCATCAAAACATGCCATTCACCAAGCTGCTGTGGAGCCGAGAGTTGACCTGGACGAAGGCTACGCAGGATCTCTTGAAGCACCTTGGGCTGAAGCGAACCTACCGAAATCGGCCCAATCACACCTTTTCGCTGAGCTTCCTCACCAACACCGTGCTGGTGGGCCGCTTCCGCAAAAGTGGTTTCACCCTCCTCTAGACGTATCCAGAGCTCACGTGCCAGACCAGCATTGCGAACTCGTAGTAAAGAATAAATCACTTGATCCCTACCGCCGCGGGAGGCCAGAAAGGAGTCTTCCAAACCAGGCCCGAATCATTGTTTCGCGAAACGATGCAACGATTCGGGGCGCTGAAGATGAAGATTGAGATCGGACTCACTCCAGCCACGACTCTCGAGCGCTTTAGACAGGGGTTGATCACCCAAAAAGGCCTTGCGTTGCTCCTCTAGCCAATCGGAGGGAACTGGCACCTGCTCAAGGATCAGCTCTTCCTGCTGGCGGCGAACTAAGAGTGGAAGAAGCTCCATACGCCTTACGATTGACGCAATTTCCGAGTCGGCAAATAAAGCCTTCATAGAGTTAGGCATCAGGCCATCCTCTCTGCCATCAGAGCCTTGGAATCAAGGAGAAGCATGGTGTCAAATGCTTCATCCAGCTGATCTGCCACCGATTGCCAATCGCCATGCGTCTTCTGGCGAAACACACGCATGGAGGGATACCAAGGAGAGTCCGACCGTTGGCGCAACCATCGGAAGTCGGCGTTTTGAGGAAGCAGCACCCAGGTTGGCTTGTTGAGAGCAGCCGCAAGATGAGCCACTGCTGTATCCACCGTAATAACTAGATCGAGCTGACTAAGCAGATGGGCTGTATCTGAGAAGTCTGTAAGACGGTTGTTCCATTCATGGATCTCCTGCCGATGGCGCCAGGGGGCAATCTGTTCAGCATCCTCTCCAAACTGAAGGCTATGCAGTTCGAGCAGATCAAGATCGATCAACCGTTCAAAAAGGGGCATTAAAAGAGTCAAGGGCAGGCTCTTATGGCGATACATGGCCTTGTTGTCTGGATTGGAAGCCCAAACGATGCCAACCGAAATCCCGCCAGGGGGCTTAGCCAAATGCAAGGCCTCTCGCGGTGGAGCAGGAGCCTTGAGGTATGGGCAGATAGAGGGGATCGTATGAAGCTCCGTGCCAAACAAGCGTGGAAGACTCATCAGAGCCACATGTGGCCTGGTGTCAGCTTCTGGATCGGTGCTGCCGATCAATTGAACGCGCTCGCCCAAACCTGTCCAATCACGCATGAGCGTCATTAGGGACGGCCGGGTAAGAAACACATATGGGATAGCCGCAGCATCCAGCAGCTTTAGATAGCGGCAGAACTGAATCGCATCACCGAGACCTTGCTCAGACCAGACAACAAGCGGAGGCTGCCCCTCGCGTGGAGCACTAGCCAGATCGCGAAGACGAGGCCCTGAGGTTGGGATGGTGACATGTTCAAAATCTTCATTATCGAAGCGCACCTCGTAGTACTCCCAACCCTTGGAGTAGTCACCCAGCAGTAAATAAGCGAGGGCAAGGTTCCACAAAGAGTGGGTAGAGCTCTGATCCAACTCAACGCCTCGCTCCAAATACTGGAGTGCTTCTTCGGGCTGAAGAACGCTGATCAGGGCATTGCCTAGATTGGTATGGCTGGGAGCATGGCTGGCCTCTAACGAGATGGCATGACGAAATGCCCGTTCTGCGTTGGTGAAATCCTCAAGCCCGAAATATGCAAGGCCGAGGTTGCACCACACGTCTGCCACGAGTGGATCGAGACGCAGACTGAGTCTCAGAGCCAAAAGAGCCCCCTCATACTGCGTCAAACTATTGAGCGCTGTGCCGTAGTTGTGCCAAGCCGATGCTGCAGAAGGCTCCAGCACTAGGCTTCGGCGATAAAGATCAACTGCCCGCTCGGGATCATCGTCCTTGAGCAGGTTCGCGAAGTTATAAAGAGTGTCTGGCCGATCAGGCTCCAGCTCAAGGGAGCGTTCGAACGCTTTAACAGCTCGTGCGTTTTGACCCTCTACCTTGCGGGCCACCATACCTACAAGGTTGTGGTAAAGCCACAAAGGATCACAGGCTTGGACCACTGATGGCTCGAATAGGGCTTTCAACGCGTCGGGATAGCGCCCCTCAAGCCAGTGAGCCATCGCTAGGGGCAAGACCCAACGACTATCGCCATCGATCTGACGACCGCGGATTGCATGCTCCAAGGCTTCCTGACTCGACAGGGAGCGATTGGACACTCGCTCCAGCAGGCTGTACCAACCTGCGGCGTCCCCATAAATTGGTTGGGACTGAAGACTCGACGTGCCCACCGCGCTAGACGCCATTCGAAAAAAAGCCCAGGAGGCACATGCCCAGCAGCAGTATTTGATCGCTGAGAGACTTTACCGTGCCCTTCTCGAAGAGGAGGCAAACCTTGACGATGTGATCAACCTCGGCGCACTCCTGCGCAGCCAGGGCCGCCTGAAGGAAGGTTCAAATTTTTATCAGCAATGGGTGAAACATTTTGGACCCGATAAAAGTTTGATTCTCAACGCGTGCAATTGCTGGAACGACAACGACGAATCCCATTTAGTTCTTCATTACTTAGAACCTCAGTTACGCGAAGGTCAGATCTCACGCAACCTGACACTGTGCGTTGCCGATGCACTGCATCGGCTCAACCGCTTCAAAGAGTGCACAACCTTGTTACAGCAATGCCTTCGCGGTGAAGCCGATGACAAGCAGATTTGGATAAGGCTGGGGCTTGCCCACGCAAAAAACCAGGCTCTACCTGCAGCCCTAGATGCCTTCACGCAAGCCAACCAGCTCGATCCAGATGATTTAGAGATGGTGGCCAACCGAATCACCATCCTCAAAGATCTCGGTCAGTTCGATAAGGCCGAGGCGCTGATCAAGCAGCTCAGCGATGAGCAACAACTCCAGACGGACGTGGCTCAAGCAACAGCGGGATTATGGGTAGAGCAGAACAAACTGGTTGAAGCGACAGGCCTTTTCCAACAAATCTGCCAACAGAGTCCTGACATTGCCAACTATTGGCTCAACTGGGCTTCTGCGCTACGCGGGTTACGGCGCACAGTTGCGCCCTACCGCGTGCTTCAACGGGGATTGTGTTATGAGCCAAGCAACACGGATCTGCAGGAAGCACTGCAACAAATCCTGGCGGAAATGGCCCGTCCCGAAGCAGCGGCGCGCTGCCGTGAACTCTGGTCACGACCCGACGAACAATTAAAGGCTAGCTACCTATTCAGCCGGCAATTTCTTGGGATCGGCACAGCACCAAGCGATAGTCAGGAGCTTGCCACTCAGGCCCGCAGTTGGGAACAACGCAGCCAGCGGAAACAACTATGCCCCCTATGGCCCGACACCATTCTCGAGCCGCTGGAAGGTCGCAAACTTCGAGTGGGCTATCTGTCTGCCGACCTGGCAAACCACCCGGTTGGGAGATTCCTGCTGCCCATACTCAGCCATCACAATCGCGAGAAGGTGGAGATATGGGCCTTGAGCTGCGGATCTCATGACGACTGGATCACCGATCACATCCGCCAACGGGTTGATCATTGGGTGGATTTACGATTTGGAACAACAACGCAATGCGCTCGCGTTGTGGCTGACATGCGCTTGGATGTGCTCGTCGAACTTGGAGGATTTACGGGCAATTCCAAGCTGGAGCTGCTCTGCCACCGGCCTGCGCCGGTGCAACTGAGTTATCTCGGCTATCCCGGACCTACCTACCTGCGCTGCATCGATGGCTGGGTGGGGGATGCAGTGCTCTTTGAACAACTCAACCCTGTAGACCGCAGCGCCCATCCTCTGATCAAACTCGAGGGAGGATACATGGTTTTTGACGGTGGCGGTGAACTACCTACGCCGAAACGGACTGCAGGAAAGCGATTCCGCTTCGGGAGCTTTAACCACGCCCGCAAACTGACGCAGGCAACTATTGAACTTTTCTGCCAGGTAATGGAGGCCAATTTAGAGGCGGAACTGGTCCTTAAAAGCATCAGCTTCTGTGAAGCAGCTGAGCAAAAGCGAATTCGCAAGCGTTTCGAACAGGCAGGGCTGGCAAGTGAGAGGCTGGTTCTGCTTGATTGGGTGGAAGGGGGCCTCAACCATCTCCAGCGATATGGAGAAATCGATGTGGCTTTAGATCCTATTCCTTATGGCGGTGCGACAACCACCGCAGAGTCATTGTGGATGGGCGTTCCGGTGGTCGCGCTGGCGGGCGATGGCATGGTGGGGCGATTGGCAGCCAGCCTTCTCGTCCATGGCGACCAGTCAGATTGCGTGGCCCACGACGTTGACAGCTATGTGGAAATCGCCAGTGCTTTTGCACAACGAGGTCTTCGCGATGAGCATGAACGACTGAGGCTGCGGCGTACTGTGCAGAACTCTGCACTGGCCGATGGACAGCGACTCACCCAAGAACTGGAACGGCATTACTGGTCGCTAAGGAGAAAAGTCAGGCCCTGCTGAGCGCCTGAACATGCATCTCACTGAAGGCAGCTTCAAGATGATGCATTAGGTCTGCAGCATCACCCAATGGGCTGCTCTGAAGCTGACCACGCCAGTAGCCGCGGTTGGCACGGAACTCCGCAACGCGGGTAGCGTGTTCACGCGCCAAATTGATGTAGCCGGGACGATCCTGAGCAATCCAGTCGGGCATGTTGGCACCGGCAAGAACGGACGTACTCATTCGACTGACGTAATGAGATCCCGCCAAGGTGATAGTGGGAACACCCATCCATAACGCTTCACAGGTGGTAGTACATCCACCATTGGGAATGGGATCAAGGGCGATATCAATGTAGGCATATTGCTGCATGTGTTCCGTAGGCCCTTTAGTTAACGAAAGCCAATCCACCCGCTCAGGATCAAGGCCCTGACGCAACATGCGGCGGCGAAGGAGGCGCTGAGTGTCGAAATCCGTCTGGCTTGACGCTTTTAAAACTAGACGGGAACCAGATACTGCATCCAACACTTCAGCCCAAAGCCTCAACGTGGCATCAGATAGCTTGCGGTTGTGATTAAAACTTCCAAACCGGATTGGACCAGACGGGGCCGTTGAAACCGATATATCGGCTTCAGGAAGTGGTTTTTGTGGCGTCCAAGCCAGAAATGGTCGCTGCAGCCTAAAAAGCGTCTCAGTAGACCATTCCGTGTGCCCCGAAGGAAACAAATGAGAGTCCCCGAGCCAATAATCCATAGACGCAAGCCCGGACGAGGCAAAGTAGCCCAAATAATTGACCTGAACTGGAGCCAGTCTTGGATTTAAGCCTGCAATAAAATTCCCACCAGTCCAACCCGAAAGATCAATAACAACGTCATATCTATTACCACGAATCTCTTGCAAACGATTATTTCCTGCAAGACCAGACACATCATGAACTTCCATACCAGGAATTGAGCGAAATAGATTGCAATAGGATTCCTTCCTGTGCTCTACAAGATTGACCATCACATGTTGATGGCTCAATCGATTTGACTGCGAAGAAAACCAACCATAAAGGAAGCGAGCAACAGGATGATAATTACAATCCCCCGTCATCCAAGCAATACGCAATGGAGATGATTTATCGCACTTTTCTCTAAAGAGATCTTTTTTACTTTTACGTAGCCCCAAGAAGCCAGGTTGAGCTTGCAGGGAATCAACCAAAGATTGCAGATGAGCCGGATACCTTTCAGACTGAATGCTTGCAAGCTGCATCACTAAGTTTGCTTGAAGATGAGGCTCAGTCGCAATATTTCCGCTGGAAATTACTGGATTTAAAAATCTCATCCAGTCCGCCTGTCCATTCATCTCGTAGGTTGCCAACTGGTTACACAGGCTGATTGAAGTGGGCCTAATACTTGCAGAAATCTGCTGGAGCAGTGCTGAACGCTTGGCCAATCCAGGCTGCCTCTTATAAAGATTTAGAGCTGTAAAATGATATAGTATTTCAGGATGTTCACCAAATTTAGATAACGCTTCAAGTGCACAAGGCATGACATTTACTGCATCTTTTCCTTCAATCATATGATTGAGAAGTTGACGATAATACCCGATATGCCGTGGGCAACGATGCAGCTGTGAGAGCAATAGTTCTATCGCTGCATGCTCACTTTCTTTTCTTGAAACCAGAGATGCTCGAAGCATCACCATTTCAGGGCACAAAAAATCAGGTAAACCGCTCAGCATTTCTTCCGACTTGGACAGCTCACCAGCTTTAAGGTAAAAATCTGCCTTGCATAGTTGGAGCAAATATGAATGCTCCAATCCTGCCCAAAGCTCAGATGGAGCCATTGCAACTGAATGAAGATCATTTCTATGCAACCAAGCCAAAAGAGTTAAAACCCTTACTTCCAATCTCGATGGATTTTTTTCTCTTAGTGCTGCCAAGACGGAACCAAACGCTCGCTGATCAAGCCGATTAAAAGCAAGCCAACACAATAAAATCTCGCATTCCTCTTGTTCTTCATCTTTGCGTGCAATCTTTAGAAGCAATGCTGACTGAATATCCAAAGGATCAGCATCTGAACGGATGGCGACGGCCAAATCTTTCAGGGCCGACGAGGCTGTGAGAGAGGATTTGCTCTTTAGATCACCAGCAGCGAAATCATAAGGCCAGGAAGCAGCAATATCTTCAAACAAAAAAAAGAGGGGCCGAAGGCCCCTCAACTTTAGTTCATCTCCTGAAAAGAGAAGATGATCACCCAAGATCAGTGATAACAGAGGAGCTCACGGTTGTGAGTGTGAAGCCAAGCGTAGATGCCTGACCATTAGTCGCAACCGCAGAACCTGTCAGGCCGCTAACGAAGATCGATGCTGCCCCAGTGGAGAAGGTGATCAACGAAGTGGAGGTTGAGAAGGTCATTCCACTTGTTGCACCGTAGGAAGAGTCAACCGCGATGGTCAAATCAAGTGTTCCAGCAGCACCTGTACCCACGTTGGAGAAGCTGATGGTGTCAAGACCACCGCTAGATCCGAAGAAGTAGGTGTTGGAAAGGGAGCCGGTGTTGATGACGTCGGTGCCCGAGGTGAAGGCGAAGGTCACACTGTCATTACCAGTACCACCAACAATGGAAGCACCAGTGACTTCGTTGGAATAACCCGTGAAGTTGACAATGTCGTTGCCTGCACCAGCAACGATGCGGGTGTTAGTTACACCAGAGTTGGTGAGGTTGATGGTGTCAGCACCAGAGCCACCAAGCAAGGTGGATCCGTTAACACCACCAGACACACTGATCAGAGAATCGCCAGTACCACTGAGGTCAACATAACCAGCGGTCATCTTACCTGTGAAGGTGGCAGAGTCAGCACCAGCGCCACCAAGAATGGTGGAGTTGTTGAAGGCAGCAGCACTAAATGTGTCGTTACCGCCGCCACCAAGAATGGACGAAGCATTGACACCACTCAGAGAGAAGGTGTCGTTGGAAGCTCCGGCAGTAATTGTGGAGCTAATCAGAGATTGAGCAAGTGCGAGAGAGTTCGCACCTTCACCACCAACAATGGACGAGTTGGAGACACCAGCACCAAAATTGAAGGTGTCGTTGGAAGCACCACCGATCAGCGTGGAAGCGGAGATTGCACCGGCACCAGTAAACAGAGCAACGCCAGTGCCAAGGTCGGCGTAGTTGCTGGTGTTGACGCCATCAATCAACAGGGTGTCAGCACCGGCAGCACCGTAAACAGTGGAGCTGGTGACAACTGCCAAGCTGATGCTGTCAGCACCGCCAGCGGTATCGGTCGCGGAAGCATCAGCGAAGATGCTGACATTGGCTGCGTTAGCAACCGAGATCAAGTCAGCACCAGTACCGGCGTAGAAGGAGGTGCCAGTAGATGCAGTATCACCAGCACTGGAGGTGCTGATGAACATCGTGTCATTGCCACTTCCGGCGTTGACAGTAGAGCTCACGAAGGAGCCATTGAGAGACAACGTATCGGTGCCAGCGAAAGCGTTGAAATCAACGTTGACGATTTGGTCGGTAGCTGCAGAACCGAAGAGGATGGTGTCAGCACCCGCACCGCCATAAACCGTTGAGGTTTGGAGAGTGGCAGCACCAATACTCAGAGAATCCTTACCGGTCAGAGTGCCGGTTTCGTCAGATCCAAGAATTGTTGAATTGAGGATTGTTGTAGCGCTGAGTAGCAGCTTGTCCGCGCCACGGTTTCCAGCAAGCCAGCTGCTGGTAATGGAAGAGGTGGTAGTAGCGCTGAGCTGGTCAGCTCCTTGACCGCCATAAATGGTGCTGGAAGCGATCTCAGCACCCAGCGTGAAGGTGTCATTACCACCGTTACCCTGAAGCAGGGAAGAGGCAGAAACCTTGCCAACGATGTTGATGGAATCAGCTCCATCAAGGGATGTGTCGTAGACAAATCCACCACCGCCGTAGACGCTGCCGCCTTTGACGACAGAGTCGAGCTTCATAGTGTCGTTGCCCAGATTGCCGGACACGACTGAGCCGGTGACAGAACCAGCGACAGAAATGTCGTCAGCGCCCTGGCCTCCAACTACAGAGGAAGAACCCTGGACTTTGCCACCGACATACATTGTGTCGTTACCACCATTGCCCTGGATGGCAGATGCGCTGATGGATCCTGCGATGCTGATGGTGTCCGCACCATCCAAAGAAGTGGCATCTGAGAGATTGCCACCGTAGATAGTGGAATTATTGAAATCGTCGGCCTTGAAATAGATGCTGTCAGCACCCAGATCACCAGTCACATAAGCACTTGCACCCTTGCTGATCCAGAGGGTGTCATTTCCATCACCACCAGAGAGGGTGGAGGTGTTGAGCGAAACGGTGATGCCGAGAGAGTCATTACCGCCCTTGCCGTAGACAGTTGCTCCGTCGGCGTCGGCATTGAAGTTCAGGGAGTCATTGCCAGATCCCAGATCGACAATGTCGTTGCCCTGAGCCCCCAGGACGGTGTCATCGCCCGAGAGGGCGGAAAAGGAATCTGCTCCTGTGCTGCCAATAAGGGTATTGGCGGAGTCAGTTCCGGTAATGGAGTTGTAGCTCGAAGTCATCAGGAAGAGAGCTGTGGTGGGTGAGTTGATGGTCTCCTCACAACCGCACCCACCATGGGGGCGGCGTGTGCCGCATACCTAGGGCATACGGCACAGTATTTATACCCCAACATCCGTGCTACTGCCACGTCTTTGGGCAGTTTGATTACTGTTTACGGACATGAGCGCCATCCAGGCCTCCAAACCCTTTTTGCTGTCGTAGACTCTGCTGGCATGGCGTGCGGCATTGGCCAAAGAGCGCCTCCTAGAACTTGATGTGAGCAGTTCTTCGACTGCATCGGCTTGATGTTCAGGAGAAAAGAAGTCGACCAAAACGCCCGACTCACCATCTCTCAGGACCTCACGCACGGGGGGCGTATCGCTGGCCACGATGCAACAACCGGCGGCCATGGCCTCAAGCAAGCTCCAGCTGAGAACGAAGGGAACCGTGAGATAAAGGTGTACATCACTGGATGCGAGAACCTGTTGATAGGCATCGGTTTGCAGAGCACCCATCCAATGGGTGCGGTCTGGGTCTAATTGGAGATCCTGTTTTGCCCAGTCACCCCAGCTGCGACCATCCGGTCTTCCCGATCCGTAAGCCACCACATCGGCACCCACAATCAGAACATGCAGCTGGGGACGCCTCTGCTGCAGTAGCGCGATGGCCTGCATCGCCTGCGGGAACCCTCGGTACTCCTCAAAACCACGGCTCACATAAGTAAGTACTTCAAGCTCAGGATCCTTTGGCAAATTATCGGGTCTATGGTCCGGCCCTCGCTTAAGGGACTCCAAGGCTTCAACATCAATGCCCTCGTGGATCACATGGAGCCTGGAAGCAAGATGCTCGGGAAACTGCTGGCGCTGCCATTGGGTCGGCACCACACCGATGTCACAGTCCGCAAGTTCTAGGAGGCACTGGGCATTCCAAGTACGCAAACGCAAAGCCCGATCCGGCTCCACCGGGGCCTGCCTGAGAAAATCCACATCAGCACCAACGGCTCGGTAAAACCACTCAAACAGGCCAATTCGTTTGGATTCGGGGAAGGCATCGCTCAGATACAAACCATTCCCGAAACCGACATGACTCAGAATCCAATCAGGGACCCAGCCCTCATCGCGAAGCTGCTGGCAAGCACGAAACACAGCTTGGCCTTCGAGAACACTTGCTTCAAAACGACGAAGATAAGGATGTAGTAACTCCCCTCCAGCTGGACGATGAGTGTCATAGGTAAGGATGCGCATGCCTGACACTGGATCCGGTGCATGCCATTCCCTGCTTTTGGCAATGAATACCACCTCATGACCTTCCTCGACCAAGGCAGGGGCCAAGCGCCGGAACTGGGCTGGGAAGTTGGTGTGGGAAATTAGGACACGCATGCGTTAAGCATGGTTCAGCCCTGCTGAACCAGGGGCTGAGCAAAGATCTGCTGATAAGAAGGCAGCAGCCATGAGGGCAGCTTCTGTTCAGCATCATTAATTCTCATGGTGCCGGGCTCAAACAGAAGCATGGCCACCAAAACAGCATTGATGGCGCCCGAAGTATTAAAACCACCCCCAGTGTCAGGATTCAACTTATATGTAGCCTCATGCTTCTTTTTCTCTTCCGTCGGCGTCATCGCTTCTTTCTGTATACCGGAACGCACCAGCGCCCAGTAACGGTCTCCTAGATCAGTTGCCCAAATACTTTCAAGCTGCTGCTCCGGGCAGCGCTCGATCGCCTCAATCAATGACAAACGTACTTGACGAAGCTCATGAGTAATTTCCTGGTCCTCAGGGTCTATGTAGTACAGATTTGACAGACCAAGGAGGCGGTTCAGCTGGATGCGATTGCCCACCAGTTCCTGAAGTGTGCCAGGAAAGGCCCCGAAGTCGGGTTGAGGAAGTTCGGTAGCGGGCTGAGGAGGCTGCTTGTCTTGATTAGTAATTACCGGCTTCGGCTGCTCATAAATGGCTCGATAGTCTGCAAACAACCATTCAGGCAGTTGGGCTTCAGCATTGGCAATCTGCAACAGCCCTGGAGGAGAATAAAGAAAATTAGCTATCAGAAGCTGGATTGCCATTGGAGCTTGAAACCCCGCGGACAGTCGTTCACCAATGGCATTGCGTAACGAAACCTGATCAGGGCTGAAAACAGTGTCTGGCGTGAGGGAACGAACCATCGCTTTGGTGACGTCACCAACCTGTGAGGACCACAAACTTGGCAACAGATCTTCAGGTGCTGCAAGCCAGAAGGCGGCCACTTGGTCGCGCTGATTGAGGTTGGAGCAACTATTAAGTGTCCAGGGGTTGGTTGGCAGCTGCAGCACGGGTCCCAAGATTCACAAATACGATTTTACCGCTTTCGCAGGCGAGTTCTGAACTCAGCTCTCGCCAGCCAAAGCGTTAGGGCTGCTAGCACCCCACCCATGAGCAGCGGTGCTAGCAGCACCTGGGACACCCAAAAGAGTCCCCGGCTCAGTAGCCAAATCAAAATAGCTAGATAGGGAGCGATGCAAAGCACAGGAAACAGCCAACGCTGCCAGCGGCTGGTGATCAACAGATGTCGCAGGCGTATCCATCGGGAGAGCTGAGTCATGGGGTAGCCACCTGCTCAACACAGTCAAGCTGTTGATGCTTGCAAACCAAATCGCTCTCCATTTGACCTCGCTCTGAATTAGGTAGCGACTCAGCCAGAATCTGCCAGATGAGAGCTCTTTGCTGCCGTACCGCCGGCGGTAAGCACTGCAGTGTTTCAGAGCGGGCTGGTATTGACTCTGAGGTATGGGAGGCAAAACGGGCAAACACACGCACAGGATCGAGCTGAGGACTGACCGGTCTGGGGCAATGGGCATCAGGAGGTGCTTGGCAGCGGCGCTGCTCTAGTTCCGCAAACAACTTTTCATGAGCCGCCATCACCAGTTCAGGTGCGAACAATTCACGGGCCCGACGGGCTGCCGCAGCACCCATTGCCCTGGCCATAGAGGGTTGACTCAACACCGTAAGCAAAGCCATTTCAGCCTTCAACAGATCGAGTTGCACCAACTGAGCCAATGCACCAGCGACGGCGGGGAAGCCCTGAATCCCTGTGAATTGCTGCCATCCCAAAGGCACTGAAACCCGAGAGGCCGATGTGGCCCAAGCGCTGGGGATAAGAAAGCCATCTACGCCATCACGCACCAGATCGCGGTATCCGCTCCAATCGGATGCCACCAGCGGCAACCCGGCTGCCATCGCCTCAGCCACTGCCAAGCCAAAAGTCTCCTGGGCGTTATCCACCAAAGAAACGGCCACATCAGCGGCGGCCAGAGCCTGTCGCTTGACCTCTTCAGAAACCGGCTCAGCACCACCGAGGCGCAAAAAACGGACTGATGGACACAACCGGCGTAGGTTCTCCAGATCCTCATGGGGTGAAGGCTTATCGTCAGGACCGCATTCAATGAAGACCACAGGCCGCCGAAGCTCGCGTGCCACCCGCTCCAACACAAGGTATGTGGGCCAGGGATCAGTCTTGGTGAGCAGAGAGAGTCGGCCCAGCCAGAGAACCACGGGGTGGCCAGGTGCAATGCCTAGAGACTTGCGAGCCTGAAGCTTGCTGAACTTGAAAGGCTCAAGGCTTTCGGGCGGGAGCGGCAGAGGGATTACCGGCAAGTGGGGGCGCTGGCTGCGAAGCAGGGCAGGGGAAGCACCGGTTCGCCACTGGAGTTGCTCTTCGCGGGCATCCAGGACCTGCTCAACCGCATCTCGACCGGCACGACTGCTACATATCAGCGCATCCCAAGGCTGAACAGGCTCGGTAACTAGATCTTGAAGATGCCCTAGTGCCGCAGGTGTAGAGAGGGTATGGATCTGACCTATCAGAGAAAAAGCCGCCGATCCAACTGGTTGACGCCATTGGGCCCAACGGCCAATCGATGGATCGGGCAAAAAGAACCCACCCCAGGCCCTGCATGGCTCTGGATCAAGCAACCCCAAAGGATGAAGTTCACCAGTGAAACCCTGGCACTTCAGCCAGGGCTTCAGCTGCTCGAGCTGAGCAGGAACTGCATGGGCCAGGGCCATGGGCCTGGATCCAGCCTGACGAGCCCAGCAGCGAAGTAGTTGCTGACCAGCCCAACGGCGACCGTTTAGCTCCCCACCGCCTGGCAGCAGGTCACCGCTGGTGATCAAGACAGGCAGGGATTGCAAAACCATGGGTGAGGATGTGACATCAGCTTATGGGCCCAAACCGAGCACGATGCGGTTGCTGCTGATCACCAACCTCTATCCCCCCCAAGAGCTGGGAGGCTACGGACGCTGCATGTCGGACTTTGCCTGGGGACTGCAGCAGCGCGGGCACACTTTGCAGGTGCTTAGCAGCGATGCTCCCTACCTAGGACCTAGCAGCGCAGGACCGAGCGCCGAACCGGTGGATCGGCGACTGCGTTTAAAAGGCAGCTTTCAAGGGGGAGTGCATCAATTGCAGGAGCCAGCAGCCCGGGCGGCTATTGACGCCAATAACCGGGCCCTCCTGAACCACTGGCTCGAGCAGGGATCCTGGGATGGAATCCTGCTGGGCAATCTGGACCTGCTGGGCACGGAGCTGCTCGACCCCCTCCTGGCATCGGGCCTGCCCTTGCTCCATCACATCGGCTTTGTGACACCACCGTATCCACCCGAGCAGATGCCAGCCAAAAGCAGCCGCTATCAGGTACTAGCCGCCAGTGAGGCCGTGCGTAAGTGCCTAACAGACGCCGGCATGGCTGTTGCAGATGCCGCTGTGGTCTACCCAGGAGCGCGCGTGGATCTCTTCGGTGAAGACAGGCTTGGTCGACCCCTCCCGCCAGCACCAGACGGAACGCCTGGGCGACCGCTCAGGGTGTGCTTCGCCGGTCTGCAAATGGCAACCAAAGGACCTCACACCCTGCTTGAGGCGCTGCTTCAGCTCAAGCAGAAGGGGGTAGCCGTTCACGTGATGCTTGCAGGGGGAACATTTCAAGCCGATTACGCCCAACACTTGCGCCAGTTCTGCTCAAACCATCAACTCAACAGCGAGGTGGACTTCCTGCCCCAGCTGAATCGGGAACAACTGGCCCGTTTCTACCAACTGAATCATGTCTGCGTATTCCCATCCCTCCACCCGGAAGCCTTCGGGATCGTTGCAGCTGAAGCAATGGCCAGCGGTTTGGCCCTGGTAAGCACAGGTATTGGTGGAGCCTCGGAAGTATTTGAAGACGGGATTAGCGGCTTGAATTATCCGGCAGGAAACAGCACGGCTCTGGCTAATCGGCTGGAGCGGCTGGCGGGCGATCCAGCGCTATTAATTCGCCTGCAACATGCTGGAGAGCAGCGAGTGCGATCCCGATTCAGCGTGAACGCATCAGTGCGTCAGCTGGAGTTACTAGTGAGCCAAGCAGCACCATGAAGCCAGCTGTTATCACGCCTTATCACAAAGAAAGCCTGGAGATCCTTAAGCGTTGCCACCGCAGTGTTCTTTCTCAGACGGCAGAGGCCACCCACTTTCTGGTGGCCGATGGAAATAGCAGAGAGGCCATCGATCACTGGGATTGCCAACATCTCTCCTTACCGCAGTGTCACAACAATTGCGGCAACACCCCACGAGCACTGGGTGCGCTAATGGCGGCATCACAGGGGTATGAACCGATTTTTTTCCTCGATGCTGATAATTGGTTCAAACCAAAACATGTGCAGCTGGCTCTGGCACTGCATCAGAACGATCCAACTATTGACGTAGTTATCTCCGGTCGCACAATCGTTTTGGACGACGGAACCTTGCTCAATTCAGCACCCGAAGACGTAGAGCAGCACTTTGCCGACACCTCAACACTTTGCTTGTTTAAAAGAGCTTTCAAAAGTCTTTTGTTCTGGGCGTTGATGCCCAATGAACTCTCGCCCATCTGTGATCGCGTGATCTACGAATGTCTCAAAACGCTCCCCCTGAAACTCCATTGGCACAACAAACCAACTCTGATGTTTCAAAGCCACTACAGCAATCACTATCGGCTGGCCGGCAAAAGCCCTAAAACTCCCCTGCATGATCCCAACTGGGAGCAGCTTCGGGCTGATCTACCAGCCCTTCTTGAGGAGTTCCAGAGCATTACTGGGCATCAGCTCTCTGCCGAGCACTGAGCCTCAATGAGTGACGTCATTGCAGCCAAGGTGAGCCGCTGGTCATAAAGCAGAGCGCGTCGCCGCGCCGCCGCACCGTATCGGGCCCGCTTATCGGGGCTTACAAGCAATTGCAAAACTTCCATCGCCAGCACATCGGGCTGGTCCATCGGAACCAAGCGACCTTCAACGTTGTGATCGATCGCTTCCTCCACCGGCATCCCCTTGCTGCCAACAATGCAGCAGCCACAGGCCATCGCCTCCAACAGGCTCCAGCCGAGCACAAAGGGGTAACTCAGATACACATGCACCCAGCTTGCTTGCAGTAGCGCCATCAACACCGGGTGGGGCACCCGGCCGAGGAAGTGGATCCGCTCCAAATCGAGCTGACCGGCCAATTCCTGAAGCATGCGCTGGCGGAGGGGTGGCCCATCGCCATGACCGCCGCCATAGCCAGCCTCGTTGTCGCCCACGATCAACACCCTCACCTCCGGGTGCTGCTTTTGGATCAAAGGCAAGGAACGCATGAACAGGTCAAAACCTCGCAGACGCTCGAGATTGCGGTTCACAAAGGTGATGGTGGGAACGTTGCGATCGATCGATACGCCGCGCACTTCGAATCTCACGTCAGGTTTAGGGTGGGCCAGACGGGTGTCAATACCTTCGTGAATCACATGTAGCCGCTGGTCACGGAATTCAAGCGGCAGGCTTTCGGCCTGATGTCGGGTAGGCAACACCCAAGACCGAGCAGCAGCAAGGGCGTTGCGGGTCATGGCATTGCGTCCGAGCTGCTCCAATCGGTTGCTAAGACCCGCCTCAGGCTTGAGCGGATCAATTCCATAACCACCATGCTCCGGACGCACCCAAAGCTCGGGCCAGAGGATCTGAGGCACGGTTGGCCACACTTCTTGAAGGCCTAGGGTTTCTCCCCAGCCGGTATGGGCCAGGATCAGATCCGGACGCCAGCCTTCTTGCTGCAACTGCTCGGCAAAACGCGCCACTCGTGAAGCACGCTCAAGTCCCTCATGCCAGATCTGGGTGCCCAAGGGGACGCCCGTCAAAGCCCCAGGTTCCTTGTAACGCAGCACCCGACCCTTGAGAGCAATCGGGCGTTCATGGGAAGCGATCGCCACCAGCTCGTGGCCCCTTTGCTCAAGGTGAGGAGCCAACTGCCTGAACTGTCCTGGAAAATTCTGATGAATCAGCAGCAGCCGCACGCCAAA
>NZ_UCNR01000014.1:0-31398 GCF_900474045.1 Synechococcus sp. N19 | reverse complement strand
ATCACCATCACCACCCACGAAGAAGCCACCTCACTATGAGGTGGCTTTTTTGTTGGCTATTGTTTTGCTGTCAGGTGAGCACTTACCTCGCGGAGTGATTGAAGCACCGTGTGATCTTGTGGGTCACGGTCAGGGTTGCCGTCGCGAAGGCTGAAGAGTGTGTGCATTCCTGCCGAACGAGCGGAATCGCATTCAGCTCTGTTGTCACTCACAAACCAAATTTTGTTGGGCGAGCTGCCGAGCTGCTCGGCAATTCTTATGTAGCTCTCCGTGGATTTTTTAGGGCCTGTATGGGTGTCAAACCAGTGGCTGAAAAGTTTTTCAAGGTCACCCGCAGAGCTGTGCCTGTAGAGCAGCTTTTGAGCTTGAATGCTGCCCGACGAATAGACGGATAAGGTTAATCCTTGCTTGCGCCATTCCCGTAGGCATTCAGCCGTTTCGGGAAATAGTTGAGATTTGAGGTCTCCGTTGTTGTACCCGTGTTCCCAAATTTTTCCTTGTAGGTCTTTGAGTGCTGTCGACTTCTTGTCGATGCTAATCAAGTGTATGAGGTATTGAGTCAATGCTTCTATCTCCTGAGTTTCCCCCTTCATGGCCTGCTGTTTGATCTGCATGCTTTCGGGAGATTGGTCATCCAGCCATTCCTTCTTGGCGGCTTGGATCGGCTTGCTGTGAGGGATTTTGTCCCAGTTTTGTTTGATGTAGTGGCTCAGTTCTTGCTTGGCAAAGGGGGACAAAACGTCGCTGACAAAGCTCACTGGGCATGTCGTTCCTTCGATGTCGAGCAGAAGATGTTGTTGATTCATCATTAATCTCCAATCTGCATTTGGGTCAATCTCACCTTCAAGAGAAATTCCAGGATTTCCAGGTGTCGTTTGCTCGCATCCAGGTCAGCCCCCCACGCGTAAAGGCCGTGCCCAACCACCAGAAATCCGCAGGGTGAGGTTTCCAGCAAGGGTGTGACGGCCTCGCCCAGTTCATCCATTGACTGACTGTTGCTGATCACGGGAATGGTGATGCTGCTGGAGTGGGTGTTGATTCCGACCAGACCTTTCAGCATTTCCCAGCCCTCCAAGACAATCCCCCCTGAGTTTTCGTAATGGCGGGATAACACCGTTCCGGGAACGGAATGGGTGTGCAGTACAGCTCCAGCTTGGGTTGCTTCAACAATGCGTAGATGCAGCGCTGTTTCAGCACTGGCTTTTCCCTTGCCCGTTAAAACCTTGCCTTGCCCATCCACAACAATCAGCTGATCGGCAGGTACCTGCCCCTTGTCCACACCACTGGGTGCCATGAGCAACTGCAGAGGCTGATGCTGCAGCACCATGCTGAAGTTCCCTCCGGTGCCATCGCACCATCCGCGTTGGTGGATGCCCTGCATCACCTCAGTTAATCGTTCGCGCTGGGTTTGGTTTGCGGTCACAATCCGCTGATCCCTCTGTCTTCTATACAGGACACAGCGGCCCACGTGCATTGACGCTTCCCCCTAGTTGCCGCTGGAGCGGTGATCACCTGGAGTTGCTGGACCAGCGACAACTTCCCGCTGCTGTGGTCTTCATGCAACTGCACCGATGGCAGGAGGTTGCTGAGGCGATTTCCTCCATGGCTGTGCGCGGTGCACCCGCAATCGGTATCGCGGCGGCCTGGGGGGTTGTTCTGGCTGCACACTCCGGAGATGATCTCCCCACTGCGATCCGAGCCCTGCGCGCATCACGTCCAACCGCCGTCAACCTCGGCTGGGCCCTCAATCGAATGCAGGCGGCCATGGGTGCCGCCGCTCCAGTTGATGTTGAAGCGCTCGTTGGTGAGGCCGCTGCGCTTCAGCAGGAGGATCGTCTTTTGACCCAGCGGCTGGTAGATCATGGCGTTTCCCTCTTGGCTCAGGGGTGCCGGGTCTTGCACCATTGCCACACGGGTGCCATCGCTACGGGAGGCGTTGGAACCGCCCTTGGGGTGATTGCAGCCGCCCATGCCCGTGGCCTGCTCCGTCATGCCTGGCTGGATGAAACGCGTCCACGCTTGCAAGGGGCTGCTCTCTCTGCCTGGGAATTGGGTTGTCTCGGAGTTCCCTGCACCGTGATCGTTGATGGAGCCAGTGGATTGCTGATGCGCCGGGGTGAAGTGGATGCCGTGATGGTGGGCTGTGATCGTGTTGCTGCCAATGGCGATGTTGCTAACAAGATCGGCACTTACAACCTGGCGCTTGTGGCCCGAGCCCACGGCATCCCCTTTTATGTCTGCGCACCTGGCAGCAGCATTGATCGAGCGACGGTTGACGGGGACGCGATCACCATTGAGGAACGCGATGCAGAGGAGGTCACCCACGCAAAGGGAGTGGGCGTCGCGGCTCCTGGAGCCCAGGCCTGGAACCCTGCCTTCGACATCACTCCGGCTCATCTGGTGACAGGTTTCATCACCGAATTCGGCGTGCTTCGTCCTCCCTATCGAGAGGTTCTCACGGCGCTTCCGCTGCCCAATCAGCCTTGACAGGACGGGCACCAGTGGGTGCTTCGGCCGGACAGTTTCTCTTTTTGAATGGGCGTTCCACAGCTGCGGCAGGGTTCTCCTCCACGTCGGTAGACCCAGGCCTGGCCTCCATAGTTGCCATTCACCCCCTCGAGATCGCGGAAATCACTGAAGGTGGTGCCACCGGCTCCAATGCTGATGGTGAGAACATTCACCAGGGCATCCCGCAATTTCTCTAGTTGTTTGAGCTCCAGCTGCCCTGCGGGCGTGAAAGGGGCGATGCCTGAAGCGAAAAGGGATTCATCCGCGTAGATGTTTCCCGCTCCAGCCACCAGGGCTTGATCCAACAGCGCTGTTTTGATCGGTCGGCTGCTGCCCTTGAGTTTCTGCTTCAGATAACTGGCGGAGAAGTCGGTGCTGAAGGGTTCAGGCCCGAGTCGCGTTAAGCCTGTGATCACCTCTTCCATCGGTTGGCCCGGAGGAACCCACCACATTTCTCCGAAGCTGCGCACATCCACAAAGCGCAACTCATGCTCTTTTGAGTTCCAGAAGCGAACACGGGTGTGTTTGCACGGTTCTGAGGGCTGCTCATGCCATTGGAATTGGCCTGTCATGCGCAGATGCACACCCCAAACACCTCCTTTGGGCTCCAGGGCTGCCATCAGATATTTCCCTCTGCGCTGCCACTGCCCCACCGTCATTCCGCAGAGGCCAGCAACAAACTGATCAGGACCTCCAGGGCTGGCAATGGCCCTTGGCCTGCAGACTTCAACCTGCGCGATTTTGAAGTCGACAAGACGGTCTGCCAGTCCCCGACGGACCGTCTCGACTTCAGGGAGTTCAGGCAACGGCCTCAGGCCGGCTCGAGTTCCGCTTCGGCGAAATTATTGGTGTTGATGCCACCGTCAACGCCCTGCAGGCCGCTGTAGTTGACCTTTTCGAAGCGAACGACAACGGGGTAGCGGATTCCCGAGGTGTCGATGGAGGCAACGGTGCCAACTTCGTTGAACCAGTAGGACTCAGGACGCTTGATGCGCACCTTGGCGCCGCGGGTGATCGCCATCGCTGGGCATAAGGAGATGCAATCGGAGCGTATCTCGTGGAATGGAGGGTGATGACCGCTGCGTCACAGAATGTCGTCCCTTCGTCGTCGGCGTCCCTTTGACCAGTTCCATCGCCCTTGATCCAGATCCGTCGCTGCTTCAGCTGGATTTGCCGGACCCGGAGCAGGACGACATCAGCACGATGGAATTTCTGGCTCGGCTGGAACAGGCCTGGGCCGTCTGCGACCGCTTTGATCTCCAGACCGAGATCTGGCGCGGTCGCATCCTCCGCGCTGTGCGGGACAAGGAGAAGCGAGGCGGTGAAGCCCGGGGCGCAGGATTTCTGCAGTGGCTGCGGGAGCGGGAAATCAGCAAGACCCGTGCCTACGGCTTGATTCAACTGGCGGAATCCGCCGACAGCATGCTCAGCGACGGCACCTTGGAAGAGAGCAGCGTCAATCATTTCTCCAAGCGGGCCTTCATGGAAACCGCTCAGGCGGTTCCCGAAGTGCAGCTGATGATTTCCGAAGCCGCCAACGAGGGGCAGGAAATCACCCGCAAGCAGGTGCGCCGCCTCACGGATGAATTCACGGCGGCCACCAGCCCTTTGCTGCCGGAGGAAATTCGTCAGCGCACCCAGGAGAACCTGCTGCCACCCCGTGCGGTGGCCCCTCTGGTGCGGGAACTGGCCAAACTTCCTGAGCCGCAGCAGGAAGATCTGCGCAAGGTGCTCCGCGATGAGCCTGAACTCGACCGGATCAAGGACGTCACCAGCACAGCACGCTGGATCACCAAGGCGACCGAGTCGGGTGTTGCCGTGCGGGCTTTCCAGCAGGGGGAACTGGACCTGGACCGCGCCATGCAGGAGGCCCAGCGCTTGGATGCCCTCGGCCTGCTGGCTGATGCGGTGGGCCAGGCCCAGGCCCTTGAGTCGGCGGTGCTGAAGCTGCACACCTCCTGGCGGCGCTTGGGGGGGCTTCAGGAGCGGCTCTGGGTTGAAAGCGGAAGCAGCACGCCCTACCTGCGCGATGTGCTGAATGCTCTGCAGACCCTCAGCGGCGCCACATTGCGGGTGTCGTTGGGAGAGCTCGCGGGTGGCAAGCGGGTGCGGCTCCAGCTGGTGGAGGAGTCCCCCGATCAATTGGATCCGCCACCGCTGGCCTGACTCCAGATCTTGTGCTCGATAATCTGAAGCCTCCACATCTGGTGTGTTCTGGCTTCGCTCGAGCGTGCACTGCAGACCCACTTCGGCTGGGATGGCTTCCGCCCCGGGCAACGGCCCGTGGTGGATGCTGTGCTGGCTGGTCGGGACGCGCTGGCGGTTCTGCCCACCGGTGGCGGTAAGTCGCTCTGCTATCAGCTGCCGGCCTTGGTGCGCGAGGGCCTGGTGGTGGTGATCTCACCGTTGGTGGCGCTGATGGAGGACCAGGTGATGGCCCTGCAGCGACGGGGAATCGCTGCGGCTTGTCTGCATGCCGGACTCGAGCCAGCTCGACGACAGCAGGCCCTGGAGCAGCTGCAGGACGCCACGCTGAGACTCCTCTACATCGCGCCGGAACGACTTCAGGGTGAGCAGACCCGGCTGATGCTGGAACGGCATGCCAGGGAGGGCCGACTGGTGGCCCTGGCGGTGGATGAAGCCCATTGCATCAGTGCCTGGGGGCATGACTTCCGCCCCGATTACCGCCGCCTGGGTCAGATCCGCAGCCTCTGCCCGGGAGTGCCGATGCTGGCCCTCAGCGCGACGGCAGCCCCAAGGGTGCGGGCCGACATCATTCGCCTGCTGGATCTGCGTCGCCCGCTCGTGCAGGTGAGTTCGGCCCGCCGGGACAACCTGCACTACACGATGCAGCGGCGCCCCAGGGACCCCATGCCGCAGGTGTTGGAGGCACTGGAGATGTCCCGTGGTGCTGCGCTGATCTATGCCCGCACCCGTCGTTCGGTGGAGCAGTGGGCGGAACGTCTGACTGACCAAGGGGTTGCGGCAACGCCGTATCACGCCGGTCTGGATCCAGAGACCCGCCAGCAGGCTCTGAAGCTGTTTCTTGAGCACGAGCGGCCCGTTCTGGTGGCGACGGTGGCCTTCGGCATGGGCGTTGACCGTGGCGATGTGGGTCTGGTGCTTCATCTCGATCTGCCGGCCACACCTGAGGGCTATCTGCAGGAATCGGGCCGCGCCGGCAGAGACGGCAAGCCGGCCCATTGCCAGGTGCTGTTTTCGCCGGGTGATCGCACCAGCCTGGGCTGGGCCATGCGGGCCTCAACCCGGGGCAGCGATTCCCTGGAGGATCGTCGCCGCTTGGACCTGGCTCAGCAGCAGCTGCGTCGTATGGAGGCTGTTGCTGAGGGTGAAATGTGCCGTGAACAGGCATTGCTGCTGGCTGTCGGCGAGTTGGTGGGTCCCTGTGGTCGCTGCGATCGCTGCGTAGAGTCCCCCAAACGACGCGACTGGTCACCTCAGGTGGAAACGCTCCTGGCCCATCTGGCCGAGCAGGACGGTACGGAGATGCGTCGCCTTGGAGAGCAGCTGGCTCTGCATGAACCTGGACGCCATGACCGCTGGACCTGGTTGGCCCGTCGGCTCGTGCAAGAGGAGTTGATTCAGGAAAGCAACGACGGTGCTCAGCGGCTGTATCTCCGCGAAAGCGGCCGGAGATTCCTGGATTCCCCCTGGCCGCTCGATTACGCCGCCTGATTCAGATCAGACCTTGACCTGACAACGGTCCCTCACCAGGTCTTTTTCGAAGCGGTTCTTCGGTGCTTCCCAGGTTTTCCAGCTCCCATCGGCACCGGTGGCATTGATCTTCTTGGCGGAACAGTTCACAGCCAGATAAAGCGCTTGCCCCTGGGCATTGAGGGTGGGCACCACTTGACTGCCACCCATGGCCTGCCAGTTGCCCCAGTCCACCTGGAGCGGGCCATAGGTGCGCCAGTCAGCCGATTTGGCCAGGGTCTGCTTGGGCTTGGCGGCCTTGACCGGCTTGGCCTGGACTACTGGTTTTTTGGCCTGAACCGGTTTCGTTTGCACTGGCTTGGTTTGCGCTGCCTTGGTTTGGACGGGCTTGGCCTTGGCTTGAACCGGTTTCGTTGTTGCCGGCTGCGCCTGGGTGGTGATGGGTGTCTTGAAGGAGGGGGCAGTCAGGTAGAGGCGCGTGCCCACCTCCACTTTGTTGGGGTCACTCAGCTGGTTGATGCTGATCAGGCTGGCCACTGGCAGCTTGTAGGCCTTGGCGATCTGCGTGAGTGTCTGCCCTTTGGCAACAGTGTGTTCCGTGGCTCCCGGGATCGGGGTTACAGCCACCGGCTTGAAGGCCGGACGGGGCATCACGGCATTGCTGGGAAGTCGCAGGGTCTGGCCGACCTCAACGTGGTTGGCATTGCGCAGGTTGTTGAGGGCCATCAGGTCGCGACTGCGGACCTGGTATCGGCTGGCAATGCTGCTGAGGGTTTCCCCGCTGTTGACGCGATGGCGGCCCGAGCCTGCCGTCACGGTGGGGCCTGGCACCTGCAGGCGGCTCCCGGCTTGAACAAGGTCTGGATTGCGGATCCCATTCATCCGCATCAGCGTGCCGACGCTCACCCCATAACGGTTGGCGATATCGGAGAGTGTTTCGCCGGACCGCACCGTCACCGAGGCAGCCGTGGCTGACAGGGGGAACCAGGCCGTCAGCAGCAGGGCGGCAAGAGCGGTACGGCGCATTCGTCTCCGGCAGATGCCCGCAACATACGGTGCCTGGGGTAAAGCGCCAGCCCCCCAGAGCACTTGCTGCAGAAGGGATGTGCTGGTGATGCGCGCGCCTTATCCCGCCAGCCGCTTCAACAGGTTGAGATCCACCTTGTAGGGCGGGTAGCGCAGCTTGAAATCAAAGCGGAAGGGGCGCTTGAGCACCGCCTTGTGGTGGCTGAACGTGTCGAAGCCGCTTTGGCCGTGGTAGCTGCCCATCCCGCTGGCACCGACGCCGCCGAAGGGCAGTTGTGGCACCCCGGCCTGCATCACAACATCGTTCAGGCAGACCCCGCCTGAGCTGGTGGTGGTGAGCACCTGCTGTTGCTGGGCCTCACTACCGCCGAACAAGTACAGCGCCAGCGGTTTGGGGCCCTGGCGGATCTCCTGAAGGGCTGTGGTGAGGTCGTCCAGCACCAGCACAGGCAGGAGAGGTCCGAACAGTTCCTCGGCCATCAGCGGATCATTGCGGTCATCCACACGAATCACGGTGGGGGCGATGCGCCGCTGCTCCCGGCTGATTTCACCTCCGATCAGGATGCGCCCATCCGCTCTGGCGGACTCCAGCAGCTGCTCCAGCCGATTGAACTGGCGTTCATTGATGATCTGCCCCAGCTGATTCGAGTTGAGGGGATCGGAGCCATACATCTCCGTTCGGGCCTCCTCCATCGCCTTCAGCAGCGGAGAACGCAGGGCGGGTGGCACCAGCAGATGGTCTGGAGCGATGCAGGTCTGGCCGGCATTGATCCCCTTGCCCCAGACCAAACGACGCGCTCCCACCGTGAGGTCGGCCCCCTCAAGAACGATGGCGGGGCTCTTGCCCCCCAGTTCGAGGGTCACCGGTGTGAGGTGGGCCGCGGCCCCCTCCAGCACCTTTCGGCCGATGCTGCCGCCACCGGTGAAAAAGATGTGGTCGAAGGGCATGGCCACCAGGTTGGCTGCGACGGCACCATCTCCCTGCACCACCTGCACCACCTCAGGCTCGAAGTGCTGAGGGATCAGCCGTGCAATCAGATCTGCGATGGCATTGGCGTGTTCTGAAGGCTTGAGCACGGCCGTGTTGCCAGCAGCCAGGGCACTGATCAAGGGCCGCAGCGTCAGTTGAAAGGGATAGTTCCAAGGTCCGATCACCAGAACGCACCCGAGTGGTTCCGGTACAACCTTGGCCTGGCCGGGGCGCAGTGAGAGAGGCACAGCCACGCGGCGCGGGCGCATCCACCGCTCCAGCTGCCGGCCAGTGAGCTTGAGCTCCTGTCGCAGGGCCACCAGCTCAAAAAAGGCTTCGGTGGGTGGTTTGCCGAGGTCGGCGGCGAGGGCCTCAAGCACCTCCGATTCGTGCTCCTCCACCAGAGCGGAGAGCCGTTGCAATTGTTCTCGGCGCCAGGCCAGGGGACGGGTCAGCCCAGCCCCCACGAGCTCCTTCATCCGGCTCAGTTGCGTTTGGGTGAGGGCCACAGGGCTGACGATCAGGCCAGTCGGGTCTAGCAGTGGTGAATCTGCAACCGGGGGATGACCCCAGCGCTTCCGTGGTGGTCAGGGACGGTCATCTACCAGCTGATCGTTCGCAGCTATTCCGATGGGAATGGCGATGGCACTGGTGATTTCAAGGGGCTTGCGGCGCGGTTGCCCTATCTGCGCTGGCTGGGGGTCAACACCCTCTGGTTGACTCCGATCTATCCCTCCCCCCTGCGGGATGGGGGCTACGACATCACCGATTTCACCGGAATCCATCCAGACCTGGGGGATCTCTCCTCCTTCCATCGGTTCCTCACGGCGGCCCACAGCCAGGGCATGCGCGTGATTCTGGACCTGGTGCTGAACCACACCAGTGACCTGCATCCCTGGTTCCAACGGGCCCGCTGGGCTCCCAAGGGCAGTCCTGAACGGGATGTGTACGTCTGGAGTGACGACCCCAAGCGCTACGCCGAGGCACCGGTTCTGTTCCGGCATTTCGAGGCTTCCAATTGGGAGTGGGATCCGGTTGCCGAGCAGTACTACCTGCACCGTTTTCTGCGTCATCAACCCGATCTCAATTACGAGAACCCCTGGGTGCAGGACACGATGCTGGAGGTGGTCGACTTCTGGCTGGATCGCGGCGTTGACGGGTTCCGTTTGGATGCGGTTCCGTTCCTGTTCGAGTCAGAGGGCACCCGCTGCGAGGGGTTGCCGGAGACCCACGCCTTCCTCAAGCGATTGCGGGAGCGGGTGGATGCCCATGGCCGTGACGTGCTCTTGCTGGGAGAGGCGATTCAGCCGGTGGAGGAGGCCGCTCCATACCTGTCGGATGACGAACTGCATGGAGCGTTCAACTTCGTGCTCACCGCCCATCTGTTTGCCGCCATTGCCAGTGGCCGCACCCAGCAGCTCGGGGAGTGTCTGATGCAAGCCGAGCAGGCGGTATCTGGTGCTCGCTGGGCCCTGCCCCTGCGCAATCACGATGAACTCTGGTTGGGGGATGGCCATCTCATCAGCGATGAGGTGATTCAGACCATCCGGGTGGGCCTGCCCCAGGGACAGGGGCATTGGTTGAACTGGGGCATCAACCGACGCCTGGCTCCTCTTCTCAATGG
Source organism: Synechococcus sp. N19 (assembly GCF_900474045.1). Taxonomy (NCBI): domain Bacteria; kingdom Bacillati; phylum Cyanobacteriota; class Cyanophyceae; order Synechococcales; family Synechococcaceae; genus Synechococcus; species Synechococcus sp. N19. The sequence goes on along the minus strand of NZ_UCNR01000014.1, from coordinate 21,595 downwards.
CGATCCACGCTCCAACCGGTTGCTGCATGGGCTCCTCTACAGCCTTCCAGGGATGCCCTGCCTGTATTACGGCGATGAACTGGGCATGGGCGACTGGCCCGGTCTGCGGGACCGTGATCCAAACCGCACGCCGATGGCCTGGACGCCGGCCCGCAACGGTGGCTTCTCCACGGCTCCTGATCCGCTGTTGGTGCTGCCCCCGATCACCGCTCCCGGCTACGACTACCGCGTGGTGAATGTGGAGGTGCAGAAGCAGCTACCGGGGTCGCTGCTGAATTGGCACCGGCGCATGCTCACCTGCCGCCGGCTGCTGCCAGCACTGCGGCATGGAAGCTTCCGCTTGCTGCACAGCCCCCACCCCGGAGTGCTGGTGTATCTCCGCTGCACCGAGGCGATGACGGTGCTCGTGGCCGCCAATGTCACCGCAGCCGGAGCCTCGCTGAGTTTGGATCTGTCGGAGTGGACCGGCGAGCGCACCCGTGAGGTGATGTGGGGTTGTGAATTCCCGCCTGCCGCAGCGGAGTGGTTTGTGAACCTTCCACCCTATGGATTCAATTGGTGGTTGATCGGAGAAGTGGAGCCCGCAGCCACGCCCGCCTGATTCAGCAGCTCCTCTACCTGAGGCCTCAGGCGTTCGGCCTCGTTCAGATCCACCATGGCCAGACGGCAGCGGCGGGCCAGCACATCGCTGCTGCTTCGCGCATGTTCCCGTTGGATCGAATGGTCCAGTTCTGCGCCGCAGAGGGGGATCACCGGGCTGAGGGGTTCGCGTCGGCTGGGCTCCGCGTGCTCGATCAAGGCCACTGCCTCCAAGCCATAGGTCCTTTGGAGGTGGGCGACTTGTGAGGCTTTGAGGGCGGTGTCGGGAAGCAGTGCTTCGAGTTGGTGTTTCTGACGGCGGAGCCCGTCCTGGGTGGCTTCCAGCGACTCCGCTGCACCTCGCAAGGGCATTGCTTTAGGGGTGGGCAGCGCCTTTCCCAGCTGGCGTTCCACCGCGGTCAGGGTGTCTTCAGCCATCGGTCGGCAGGTGGTCCATTTGCCCCCCATCACGCTCACCAGGCCGCAGGCCAGGGTTTCCACCTCGTGTTCCCGCACCACGAGGCTGCTGTCCATGCCTTGGTCCGCTGGCTTCAGCAATGGCCGTCCCCCCGCCCATCGGCTGCTCACCTGCGGATGCTGGAGCTGGGGAAACCAATCACGCACGTGGTTGAGCAGGTAGGCCTCCTCCTCTGGAGAAGGGGATGTGGCGTTCTCCTTGGTGCAGGCTTCATCCGTCGTCCCCACCAGGGTGCGGCCGTGGAAGGGGAGCATGAACAGCACGCGTCCATCCGCGGTTGATGGCACCAGAAGCCCAAGCCCTTCCGGGCAGAGGTTCTGCTCCAGCACGATGTGGGCCCCACGGCTGGTGAGCAGCCTTGGGGGAGCATCAGCCTCCGCTATCTGGCGGATCTCATCAGCCCGGATGCCCGTGGCATTCACAAATGCTGAGGCGCACCAGCGTTCCCGTTGGCCTGTGGCGGATTCACTGATGGCGGCCTTGAGCTGGCCCGTGCCGTCGGTCTCCAGCTCCACCACCCGGCAACGGGTGCGCAGGGTTGCCCCCCGTTGCTCGGCGGTGAGGGCCAACAGCAGGTTGAGGCGTGCATCGTCGAACTGCCCGTCGCTGTAGGCCACGCCGCCTTGACACGGCTTCAGCAGAGGCAGGGCCTGACGCATCTGCTGCTGGGACAGCAGTCGGCTGTGGCCGATGCTTCGCTGACCGGCCAGGGCGTCGTACATCCCCAGACCAAGTCGGTAGTAAGCCTGTCCCCAGAGCTGTTGTGTGGGCAGGGCCAGCTCGAGTCGTTGGGCCAGGAACGGTGCCTGGGTCAACCAGTGGCTCCGTTCGAGAAGGGCTTCCCGCACCAGCCTCAGCTGCGCCAGGTCCAGAGTTTTAAAGGCCAGCTCCAGGTAGCGCACCCCGCCATGGAGCAGCTTCGTGCTGCGACAACTGGTGCCGCCGCCGATGTCTCCGGCCTCGAGCAGGGCCACGCTCAGCCCCCGTCGTGTTGCCTCATAGGCCACGCTGGCACCGCTGGCACCGGCGCCGATGACCAGCAGGTCCACCTGGTGATCAGCCATGCCACCCCAGGCTTCTGGAGACGGCGTCTTGCCAGCGTTTGCGCCAGCGGTCGCGCTGGGATGCATTCATTTGCGGGTGGAACAATTCCGCTCCGTCCCTCCTTGCGGTTGCGAGCTGCTCCAGGTCGCTGATCACCCCCGCCTGGAGACCTGCGAACAGCGCCACCCCCCGGGCGGTGCTCTCGAGGCTGGCGGGTCGCCGCACCGTCAGACCGGTGCAATCCGCCTGCGCCTGCAGCAGAGGATCGGAGGCCGCGGCGCCACCATCCACCGCCAGTTCACCCAAGCCGCTCCCAAGGGCCTGTTCGGCAAGCTCCACCAACGTCGCTACCGACAGGGCGATCCCCTCAAGTGCAGCGCGGGCGATGTGACAGCGTCCGCTGTCACGGGTGAGGCCCACCAGAACACCGCGTGCCTGGGGATCCCAGTGCGGTGTCCCCCAGCCGGTGAAGGCGGGCACGAGCATCACCCCCCCTGAATCCGGCACCGAACGCGCCAGTTCGTTCACCTGGGGGGCTTGATCAATGATCTGCAGCCCATCCCGGAGCCACTGGATGACGGTGCCGGCGTTGAACAGACTTCCCTCAAGGCAGAAGCTGGGTGTTCCAGCGGCATCCGTCCAGCCGAGGGTGCTGAGCAGCCCTGCATCTGAGCGGCGGACAACATCGCCGGTGTTGATCACCAGAAAAGCCCCCGTGCCGTAGGTGCACTTCCCTTCTCCGGGCTGCAGACAGAGCTGGCCCAGGGTGGCGGCCTGTTGGTCGCCGAGCATGGCCTGGATCGGCAAGCCTGCAAAGGGAAGGTCCGCAGCCATGTGCCCGAATTCTCCGCGGCAGGGCAGCAGTTCGGGCAGCGCGCTGGCGGGGAGCCCTGTGGGCTCTCGGAAGTCATCCACCCAGTGCTGCTGCTCCAGGTCCATCAGCAGCGTTCGACTGGCATTGCTCATGTCACTGCCGTGGCGCTGGCCGCCGGTGAGTTGCCAGAGCAGCCAGCTTTCCACCGTGCCGAAACAGAGGTCATCGCTGGCCGCGGCAGCCTGGGCGTCGTCGTAGTGGTCGAGCATCCAGCGGATCTTGCTGGCACTGAAGTAGGGGTCGAGCAGCAAGCCCGTGCGCCGGCACCACTCCTGCTCCAGTCCCTGCTGCTTCCAGGCCTCGCAGATGGCGGCGGTGCGGCCGTCCTGCCAGACGAGGGCCGGTCCGCAGGGGAGGCCACTGCTGCGGCGCCAGAGCACGGTGGTTTCCCGTTGGTTGGTGATGCCGCAGCTAACCACTGCCTTGCGCTGGGTATCGCTCAGCTTCGAATTGAGCTGCACCAGGGCCTGCCGCTGGCTGGTCCAGATCTCGATCGGGTCTTGTTCCACCCATCCATCGGCGGGGTAGGAAATCGGCAGCGGTGCACTGGCGCTGAGCACCAGATCCCCAGAGCTGCTGAACAGCGCGGCTCTGGAGCTGCTGGTGCCCTGATCGAGGGCCAGAAGAAGAGGCTGTTCAGCCATGGCCAAGGTCTTTCTCTCCTGCTAGCCAGGAGATGGCTGACTGCAAAGGTTTTGGCAGCGACCACGCCGTTTCGCGATCCCCCCGCCTGGGTGGCGGACGCGGTGATCTATCAAATCTTTCCCGACCGTTTCCGCCGCAGTGGCCGCGTTGATGCGCAGCGCAATCTCGCTCTGAAGCCCTGGGGTGCGGACCCTTGCGAGGAGGGATTCCAGGGCGGGGATCTCTACGGCGTCATCGATGCTCTCGATCGGCTCCAATCCATAGGCATCACTTGCCTCTATCTCACGCCGATCTTCAGCTCAGCCGCCAACCATCGCTACCACGCCTACGACTATTTCGAGGTGGATCCCCTGCTGGGGGGCAATGCAGCACTCAGGGACCTGATCGATGCCGTGCATCAGCGCGGCATGAGGTTGGTTCTGGATGGGGTGTTCAACCACTGCGGCCGTGGCTTTTGGGCCTTTCATCACGTGGTGGAAAACGGTGCGGATTCGCCGTACCGGGATTGGTTCCATGTGCACCGATGGCCCCTGCAGCCCTATCCCGCCCCTGGCGAGGACTGCGGTTACGACGGTTGGTGGGCCTTGCCAGATCTGCCCAAGTTCAACCATGCCAATCCCGGGGTTCGGGAGCATCTGCTGGCGGTGGGCCGTCACTGGCTCGAGCAGGGGATTGACGGCTGGCGTCTCGACGTCCCTGCCGAAGTGCCGGCGGACTTCTGGGTTGAGTTCCGGCAGATGGTGCGGGCGACCAACCCGGAGGCCTGGATTGTTGGCGAGGTTTGGGGTGATGCGACCCCCTGGCTGCAGGGCGACCACTTCGATGGCGTGATGAATTACCGGTTGGGATGGAGCAGCCTTTGCTGGGCCGCCGCTGCAGCGTTGCGGCGGGACTACCGCAATTCCGACTATCCCCTCGACCCCCTGGATGGGCAGGCTTTGTTGACCATCTGGACGACCACAACGCGTTCCTACCGGGAGGTGGTGAACAGGGCCCAGATGAATCTGCTCGACAGCCATGACGTGCCCCGTGCACTTCACAGCCTCAACAACGACGTTGCGGCCCTGAAGTTGGCCCTGCTGCTGCTCTTCCTCCATCCGGGAGCGCCGTGCATTTATTACGGCACTGAAGCAGCCCTGGCGGGTGGTCCTGAACCGGGCCCCTCCAGTGGTCCTGGACCGGCCTGCCGTGAGGCCTATCCCTGGGATGTTCCCTGGAGTGCTGATCTGCGCCCATTCATCCAGTCCCTCGCAGAACTCCGCTCTGCCCATGGGGTTTTGCGCAGGGAGGGTCTGCGCTGGTCAGCCCCAGGGGCTGACGTGCTGGAGGGCGTTGCGGATGGCCTGCGGGTTGTGATCAACCGCAGTCACTCCACCCCTGTGCGCCTAATCATCGAGTCGGGACAATCCCTCCTGTGGACGCTGGGACGTGTTGACAACCAAAGCGTCAACCCGCAATCGGCGGCTGTTCTGGGGTCTTCACCCCTCTCCCCCGGTGCCGTAGGGAGCAAGTAAGCCCTTGTCGAGACTTGAACTCGAGACCTCTCCCTTACCAAGGGAGTGCTCTACCGCTGAGCTACAAGGGCATGTGGGGATGGGCCGGGTTGGATTTGAACCAACGTAGGCAGAGCCAGCGGATTTACAGTCCGCCCCCATTAACCACTCGGGCACCGACCCGAACCACACCGAAAGAACTTACCAGTCGGTGTGTCCTTCCCCACGATCTCGATACGATCTGCCGAGCTGTACCGATCTCCAGCCATGCACGTTCTGCTGCTGAACGGTCCGAATCTGAACCTGTTGGGCCAGCGTGAGCCTGGGATCTATGGCCATTCCTCCCTGGCGGACATCGAAGCGGTGCTGACCAGGGAGGCGAAGCAGGAATCAGTGCAGCTGGACTGCTTTCAAAGCAATTTCGAAGGTGCCCTGGTGGACCGGATTCACCAGGCCATGGGCCGCTGCGATGGAATCTTGATCAACGCCGGTGCCTACACCCACACGTCCATCGCCATCCGTGATGCCCTGGCTGGTGTCGCGATTCCCTATGTGGAACTGCACCTCAGCAACACCCATGCCCGGGAAAAGTTCCGCCATCACTCGTTTCTGGCTGAGCGCGCTGTGGGTGTGATCTGCGGCTTCGGACCCGCTAGCTACAGCCTTGCCTTGAGCGGATTGCTCAGCCATCTGCGCCGGAACGCATGACCAGCACTGCTCCAGCACAAACTGTTTCCTCCAAGACAGCTCCCAATAAGACAGTTCCGTCAAAGACAGTTGCGTCGATCCGCTGGTTGGCTGCGCCCACCAGCTGGAGCTGGGTGGAGCAGGCCAACGCCAGGCCGATGGAGGTGCTGATCGATCACGCCCACTGCGAACGCAAGGCTGCCGGGGCTGCGGTGCAGATGATGTTCCGCTACCTCTGCGAACCGGGTCTGGGTGAAGCCCTCAGCCCTCTGGCGCGGGAAGAGCTGGAGCACTTTGAGCGGGTGCTGGCGTTGATCAAGGCCCGGGGGCGCTACCTGGAACCGCTGCCTTCCCCGGGCTATGGCGCTGATCTGGCCCTGCAGATTCGTAAAGGTGAGCCGCAGAGAATGCTCGACTCCTTCCTGGTGGCGGGTCTGATCGAAGCCCGCAGCCATGAGCGCATGGCACTGCTGGCGGAGCACAGCCCGGATCCTCAGTTGCGGGAGCTCTACAGCGATCTGTTGGCGAGTGAAGCCCGCCACTTCGGCCTGTACTGGGTGTTGTGTGAGCAGCGCTATCCGCGGGAGATGATCGTTGAGCGCCTCGAAGTGCTGGCCCTGGCCGAAGTGAAGGCGCTGGAAGGGGAGTTAGAACGCCCTGAAGACGTGCGGATGCATTCCTGTGGTGTGGATGCCCCACAGATCATCCGTCAGATCAGCTGATCCGCCTCCTGCAAGGCCTCCAGCCTGGATGGCCGAAGCACCCCCTCCACGCCAAATTGGCGCAGCCGTTGTTCGAGGCTGTGGTTGGCTCCGGCGATGAACAGGGTGCGGCCCGCTGATCGTGCTTCCTCCACCATGCGTTCGATTGCGAGGGTTGCGGTGACACCGATGCGGGACACATCGGTGAGGTCAAGGATCAGAACCCTGTAGCTCTGGATCAATCCCATTCGGGCACTGATGCCTTTGGCGGCACCAAAACTCAGAGGGCCGCGCAGACGAAACAGCATCAAGGCCTTGCCGCAGCGCAGGATCAGTGCTTCCTCCTCCGGGGAAAGATTGGCGTGCAGTGCATCCGTGGCATCGGCGGGGTTGTCCTCTTCCATCCCTTCCAGTTGGGACCGCGTGATCGCATCAACGGTCAACAGGTTGGCCACGAACATCCCGACCAAAACGCCCCAGATCAGATCCCAGAACACCGTCATCAACAGCACGGCGTACATCAGTGCGGCTGTTTTCGCCGATAGGCGATGGGCGCGAAGCAGAAAGCCCCAGTCGATGATGTCGAGGCCGACTTTGATCAGGATTCCCGCCAGCAGTGCCGTGGGGATCTGTGCCGCAAGGGGGCCTGCCCCCAGCAGCACAAGCAGCAGCACCATGGAATGGGTCATGCCCGACCAGGGCGTCTGACCACCGGATTTGATGTTGATCACCGTTCGCATGGTGGCTCCGGCACCGGGAAGGCCGGAGAGAAACCCGGCCGCGGTGTTGGCGATGCCCTGGCCGATCAGCTCACGGTTGGAGTCGTGGTTGGTCTGGGTGATGTTGTCGGCCACCAGGGAGGTGAGCAACGAGTCGATCGCCCCGAGCAGGGCGAGAACCATGCCGGCTTTCACCAGCTCCGGCAGGTGCTGACTGAAATCGGGAACCACCAGTTGCAAGCCCCCCTCCGGAATGGCTCCGATCCGGGCGATGGGTTCTAGGCCCAGCTCCAGCAGTCGGTTGTCGTTGAACAGCAGCAGCGACAACGGCGTCACAATCAACAGCGCCAGCAGAGGCGTTGGCACCCATTGGCGGATCCGCAGGGGGGTCAGAAACACCACAGCGAGTGTCATTAATCCAACGGCGAGCGCAGCTGGATTCCAGCTGGGGGCCTCGATCAGCGAACTCAGGGACGCAACCACGCCGCCCCCGGTGCTCACCCCGATGAAGGGTCCAAGTTGCAGCACAAGGATGATGAAACCGATCCCCGACATGAAGCCGGAGACCACCGAGTAGGGCACCAGGGTGATGAAGCGCCCCAGCCGCAGCACCCCGAGCAGGGTTTCGAACACACCACCGATCACCACAGCGGCCATCACCAACGACAGCATCTCGCCGGCATTGAGATCACGACCGACGCCGATGGTGGCCAGGCTGGAGACGATCCCTGCCACGGTGACGCTCATCGGTCCGGTGGGTCCGCTCACCTGTGCGGGAGTTCCCCCGAGCAAGGCCGCCAGGAATCCGGTCACGATGGCGCCATACAGGCCGTAGATGGCGCCGCCTGGCCCCAGGGCGGCATTGCCGAAGGCCAGGGCAAGGGGCAGCGCGACCACGGCGGCCGTCAATCCTCCGAGAAGGTCGCCTCGGATGTTGCGTTGATGCAGGCCGTGAATCAGTGCCATCTCAGTTCAGACCACTCCAGCGGCTCAGGGCTTCTAGGGACTGAACTCCCACTTTTCGGCGCCCATCGGGGAGAACCCAGGTGGGATAAGCCCGGATCTTTGCGGCGTTGCAGGCTTCGGCTTGCTCCGGCAGCTGCTTCGGCTTACGGCATTCCACGTAGGTCGCGTCCGCTCCGGCCTGTTTGCCGAACAGGTTCATCTGCTTGAAACAGGCCGGGCAGGTCCAGGCGCCGTGAAACTTGGCCCCCATCGCCTTCAGATGCTGCGTCAGTTCGAGGGCCTGGTGGCTTGAATCGTGCAGGGGCTCTCCGATCGTGCTGGCCCAGGGAGCGGCCGAACCAGGCGGGCCACCAACAGCTCCGCCAGCTGCGACCAGCACGGATGCCAGCAGGGATGAAGCCATGCTCCTCATGCTGATGCAGTGGTTGGCCTGAAGCTAGGTCGCAATCAGGCGTTCGGGCTTCCCTCCATGCGGAAGCAACAACGCAAGCCCTGTTGCGGTGAGACTGGGATTACCACTGGATTGGTATGGCAGGCAGCGGATACAAGGACTATTTCCAGGTGCTCGGTGTTGATCGCAGCGCTGATGCCAATGCCATCAAGAAAGCCTTTCGCAGCCTGGCGCGCCAATACCACCCTGACGTCAACCCTGGTGATGCCCAGGCTGAAGCGCGGTTCAAGGAGATCAGTGAGGCCTACGAAGTGCTCTCCGACCCCGAGAAACGGCGTCGTTATGAGCAATTCGGCCAGTACTGGAACCAGGCCGGAGGCATGGGCGGGGGAGCCGCACCCGGCATGGACGTCGACTTCGGTCGCTACGGCAATTTCGACGATTTCATCAACGACCTGTTGGGCCGTTTCGGTGGTCCAGGCGGCGGTGGCTTCCAAGGGGGTGGTTTCCCAGGGGGCGGATTTCCCGGCGGGGGATTCGCAGGGGGCGGTTTCCCGCGTGGTGGCCAGGCTTCACGCCCTCCGGTGAATCTCGATGCCGAAGCATCGGTGAATGTGACCTTTTCAGAGGCCTTTCGCGGTGGTGAACGCAGCCTCTCGGTGAACAACGAGCGCGTTCAGGTGCGCATTCCTGCTGGAGTGAAGAACGGCTCACGGCTGCGGTTGAAGGGCAAGGGCAACCTGCAACCGGGCACCGGACGTCGGGGCGATCTCTATCTCAACCTCAAGATTCAGGACCACCCGATCTGGCACCTGGAGTCGGATCAGCTGCGGGCCGATCTCCCCGTCAGCCTCGATGAACTGGCCCTTGGAGGCATGGTCTCGGTGATGACGCCCGATGGTGAGGCCCAGGTGAGCATTCCGGCCGGCACCGCCCCGGGCCGCAGTCTGAGGCTGAAGGGCAAGGGCTGGCCGTCGAAGACCGGTCGCGGTGATCTCCTGCTCACGCTGACGCTGGCCATGCCTGCCTCGTGGAGTGAGGAGGAGCGTCGGTTGTTGGAGCAACTGCGTGCCAATCGCACGGCCCATCCACGTCAAGAGTGGCTTCGTTCGGCGGCCCTCTGATCGGGTGACCCTTACGATCACACCTTGTGTTTGGGTCTGATGGAGCTCACTTACCGCCCCCGTCGTCTTCGGCGTACGCCCGCCCTACGCGCCATGGTGCGTGAGCACAGCCTCTCGGCTGCAGACTTCATCTATCCCCTCTTTGTGCATGAAGGCACTGAGGTGGAGCCAATCGCTGCCATGCCTGGTGCCAGCCGTTGGAGCCTTGCGGCCCTCACCGGCGAAGTGCATCGTGCCTACGACCTTGGGGTGCGTTGCATCGTTCTCTTCCCCAAGGTGTCTGAGGGACTAAAGACCGAAGACGGGGCTGAGTGCTTCAACGCCAATGGCCTGATTCCACGGGCGATCCGCCAGATCAAGGAAGCCATCCCCGAGATGGCGATCATGACCGACGTCGCCCTGGATCCCTATTCCTGCGATGGTCATGACGGGATCGTCAGCGAGGACGGCGTGGTCCTCAACGACGAGACGATTGAACTGCTCTGCAAGCAGGCCGTTGTGCAGGCTGAAGCGGGCGCTGATCTGATCGGTCCCAGCGACATGATGGACGGCCGGGTCGGTGCCATCCGTGAAGCTCTCGACGACGAAGGCTTCGAACATGTGGGCATCATCAGCTACACGGCGAAGTACTCCTCCGCGTACTACGGCCCCTTCCGTGAGGCCCTTGATTCCGCTCCCCGTGCCGCCGGCAGCAAGCCGATCCCCAAAAACAAAGACACTTATCAGATGGATCCCGCCAATGCTCGGGAAGCCATCACCGAAGCCCAGCTCGATGAGCAGGAGGGCGCCGACATCATGATGGTGAAGCCTGGTTTGGCCTATCTCGACATCATCCACCGACTGCGCGAAGAGTCGGAACTCCCCATTGCTGCCTACAACGTGAGTGGTGAGTATTCGATGGTGAAGGCCGCGGCGGAGCGGGGCTGGATCGATGAAAAAGCCGTTGTGCTGGAGACGTTGCTGAGCTTCAAGCGCGCCGGTGCTGATCTGATCCTCACGTACCACGCCTGCGATGCAGCGGCTTGGTTGAAGGAGGCTTGATCCGATGGCAACAGCCGATCAACCCAAAGGTGTGGATCGTCTCGGTCACGTTGCGATCCGTGTTGAGAACGTCGATCGGGCTGTTGCCTTCTACACCGATCTGGGCATGCGTCTGGTCTGGCGTGCCAACGACTGGTGCTATCTGGAAGCCGGGGAAGGGCGCGATGGACTCGCCTTGTTAGGCCCGGATTACAAAGCCGCTGGCCCACATTTCGCCTTCCATTTCCGCGATCGTGCGGAGGTGGATGTGATTCACGACCGTCTCAAGGCGCAGGGTGTGCACGTTGGTGCCGTCCATGACCACCGCGACGGCACGGCGTCTTTTTATTTGAAAGACCCGGAAGGCAACTGGCTCGAAATGCTTTATGAACCCCCTGGTGGCATCCCCTCCAACTGCAGCTGACTTGAGTCAAGGGGCGGACCGGGCTCAGCAGGAAACCCTTGAACTGCTGGAGTGGCATCGGGTCTGTGACCATCTCAGCGGCTTTGCCAGCACCGGCATGGGCCGTGATGCGGCCCGGGTTCAACCGCTGCCCGCCAGCCTGGAGGAGTCGAAACAGCGCCTGGCCGAGACGGTTGAAATGGCGGTGCTCGATGACCTCACTGAGGGGGGGCTCAGCTTCCGCGGTGTGCAGAATCTCGAGCCCGTTGTGCTGCGCTGCAGCAAGGGAGGCGTGGCCTCCGGAGAAGAGCTGCTGGCCGTGGCGGAAACGTTGGCAGCGGCCCGTCGGCTGCGCCGTCAGATCGACGATCCCGAGCTGCGCCCAGTGTGCACCGCGTTGATTGAAACGATGGTGACGCTGCCGGAGTTGGAGCAGCGGCTCAAATTTGCGCTCGAAGAGGGCGGCCGCGTCGCTGATCGCGCCAGCTCGGCGTTGTCGGCGCTTCGGCATCAATGGAACGGTCTGCGCCAGGAACGTCGCGACAAACTTCAGGAGCTGCTGCGGCGCCTGGCCCCATCCCTGCAGGACAGTGTGATCGCCGAGCGTCATGGCCGTCCGGTTCTGGCGGTGAAGGCCGGTGCGGTGAACCAGGTGCCGGGTCAGGTGCACGACAGTTCGGCCTCAGGCAGCACCCTCTTTGTTGAACCCCGCTCGGTGCTCACCATGGGCAACAAGCTGGCGGAGCTGGAGTCCCGCATCCGGGATGAGGAACGCAAGGTGTTGGCGGAGCTGAGTGCTCTGGTGGCTGAAGAGGCGTCCGCCCTCAACAAGGTGGTGGCCGTGCTGCGCGCACTTGATCTTGCGCTGGCCCGTGGGCGTTACGGCCGCTGGCTTGGTGGCGTTGAGCCTCAGCTTGAGGCGGCAGCGGAGGCTCCGTTTCGCTTTTCAGGTCTGCGACACCCACTCTTGGTGTGGCAGCACAAACGGGCGGAGGGGCCGCCCGTGGTTCCCATCTCGGTGGAGGTGTCGCCGGACCTGCGGGTGGTGGCGATCACCGGGCCGAACACCGGTGGCAAAACGGTCACCCTGAAAAGCATTGGCCTCGCTGCATTGATGGCACGCGCCGGCATGCTTTTGCCCTGTTCGGGGCAACCCTCCCTGCCCTGGTGTGCCCAGGTGCTGGCGGACATCGGAGATGAGCAATCCCTCCAGCAGAGCTTGTCCACCTTCAGTAGTCATGTGAAGCGCATCGGGCGCATTCTTGAGGCGCTGCAGCGCGGTGGTTCTCCGGCCTTGGTGTTGCTGGATGAGGTGGGTGCTGGAACGGATCCCAGCGAGGGAACGGCCCTGGCCACGGCTCTGCTCAAGGCTCTTGCGGATCGGGCTCGGCTCACAATTGCCACCACCCACTTCGGTGAACTCAAGGCCCTGAAATACGACGACGCTCGTTTTGAGAATGCCTCTGTTGCTTTCAATCCTGAGACCTTGTCCCCCACCTATGAATTGCTGTGGGGAATTCCAGGACGCAGCAATGCACTGGCAATCGCGACGCGCCTTGGGCTCGATTCGGATGTGCTTCACCAGGCCCAGCAGCTGTTGGCCCCAGGGGGTGATGGTGAGGTGAACAGTGTGATCCGTGGCTTGGAGGAGCAACGGCAGCGCCAGCAGGCCGCGGCAGAAGACGCTGCAGCACTCCTGGCACGCACGGAGCTGCTGCACGAGGAGTTGCTGCAGCGCTGGCAGAAGCAAAAGCAGCAGACCGCGCAACGCCAGGAGCAGGGCCGTCAACGCTTGGAGCAGTCGATCCGTCAGGGCCAGAAAGAAGTTCGCACGCTGATTCGCCGTCTGCGGGATGAGCGCGCGGATGGGGAAACCGCGCGAAAGGCTGGGCAACGATTACGCAGCTTGGAAGACCATCACCGCCCAACCCCTGAACGGCGTGCACCCAAGCCGGGTTGGCGTCCGTCTGTGGGGGATCGCGTGCGCTTGCTCGCCCTCGGCAAGGCTGCAGATGTGTTGGCCATCACCGATGACGGCCTTCAGCTGACGGTTCGTTGTGGGGTGATGCGCACCACGGTGGATCTGGCGGCGGTGGAAAGCCTGGATGGGCGTAAGCCGGAGCCGCCTCCAAAGCCGGTGGTGAAGGTGCAAGCCCGTTCCGTCGGAGGCGGCGGTGCACAGGTGCGCACCAGTCGCAACACCCTTGATGTGCGTGGCATGCGGGTGCATGAGGCCGAAGCGGCGGTTGAGGAATGCTTGCGCAGTGCAAATGGGCCGGTTTGGGTGATCCACGGCATCGGCACGGGCAAGCTCAAGCGCGGCCTGCGAGCCTGGCTGGACACGGTGGCCTATGTGGAACGGGTGACCGATGCCGAGCAGGGGGACGGCGGACCGGGCTGCAGCGTTGTCTGGGTGCGCTGAGCTGTTTCAGGCGCTTCAGTGGCTAACGGATCGCTTCACCATCCGCATCAAACAACCGCCAGCCTGTGGGGTCAGGGTCGAGGTGGATGGCATCGCCGGCAGTGATGTTGATCTCCGTTGAAGCTCTGACCTGGATGAGTTGATCACCATCCAGGAGCCGGCAGGTGAGGATCTGCTCATTGCCCAGACGCTCGCAATGGCTTACCTCGGCGTGGAGATTCCGGTTCGTTGCCGGTGCTAGATGCCAGTGTTCAGGCCTCAATCCTGCGGTGAGGTGTTGGCCTTCTCGTTGAAGTAAAGGCTCGACCATTGCGCCTTCAACCTGAATGCGCTTGTTCCCCAGAATCAGAGTTGCATTGGGTCCCACCGTGACGGGCAAAAGGCTCATCGCTGGGCTGCCAATGAACTGGGCCACGAAGATGTTGGAGGGCCATCTGTACAACTCCATGGGGGTCCCGAGTTGCTGCAGGCGCCCCTGGTTCAACACAGCGATGCGGTCCCCCATGGTCATCGCTTCCACCTGGTCGTGGGTCACATAAACCGTCGTTGTTCCCAGTTCTCGCTGCAGCTCGACGATTCTTTGGCGCGTGCTCGTTCTGAGTTTGGCGTCGAGATTGCTCAGCGGTTCATCCATCAAAAACACCTCGGGATTGCGCGCCATGGCGCGTCCGAGGGCGACCCGTTGTTTCTGTCCGCCGGACAGTTCCTTTGGCCTTCGATCGAGCAATTCCGTGAGTTCCAGAGATCTGGCAACGGTGTTCACCCGGGCTTCGATTCGTTCTTCTCTGACCGACCGCACCCTCAGTGGTTTGGGTAAGGCGCGCGTGGCTCGAAATGCTTGATCTTGGATGCGCTGGACGGTTGATCTCGCCTGGCTTCTGCGCAGTCCGAAGCTGAGGTTGTCCCGCACGCTGAGATGCGGGTAAAGCGCATAGCTCTGGAACACCATGGCGACGTTGCGGCGCGCTGGCGGCACATCGCTGATGGGCCGGGACCCGATTCTGATTTCGCCGCTGGTGGGGCTGTCGAGACCAGCGAGCAGTCGCAGCAAGGTGCTTTTGCCGCACCCCGAGGGACCGACCAGCACCAAAAACTCGCCATCGTTGATTGTCAGATTCAACTGACAAATCACTTCAACGGGATCAACGCCGCCGCGTCCTGGGAAGGTCTTGCTGAGGTCTTCGAAACGGACGCCGGCCAACGACAGAGCTGCAGCGGCTGAATCTTAGGGTTATGGATTGGATTGAGCCGGCAGCACCGTGCAGTTCATCGATCAGGCACGGATCATGGTCCGAGGCGGGCGCGGCGGCGATGGCATCGCTGCATTTCGCCGTGAAAAGTATGTGCCCGCTGGAGGCCCCTCCGGAGGTGACGGCGGGTGTGGGGCTCCCGTGGTTCTCGAGGCCGACAGCAACCTGCAAACCCTGCTCGATTTCAAATACAAACGCCTGTTCGCTGCTGACGATGGGCGACGCGGTGGTCCGAACAAATGCACCGGTGCATCAGGGAAAGACCTGGTGATCAAGGTGCCTTGCGGCACGGAGGTACGCCATCTGCGCACCGGCATCCTTCTGGGAGACCTCACCACCCCGGGTGAGCGTCTCACCGTTGCCTTCGGTGGGCGAGGTGGTTTGGGCAACGCCCATTACCTGAGCAATCGCAACCGCGCTCCGGAGAAATTCACCGAGGGCCGTGAGGGTGAGGAATGGCCCCTGCAGCTGGAACTCAAGTTGCTGGCTGAGGTGGGCATCATTGGTCTTCCCAATGCCGGCAAGAGCACCTTGATCGCCGTGCTGTCGGCAGCGCGACCCAAGATTGCCGATTACCCTTTCACCACCTTGGTCCCCAACCTTGGTGTGGTGCGCCGTCCCAGTGGAGATGGAACCGTGTTCGCGGATATTCCAGGCTTGATTGAGGGGGCCGCCCAGGGCGCTGGTCTTGGCCATGACTTTCTGCGTCATATCGAACGCACACGTCTGCTGATCCACCTTGTGGACGCAGGATCCGAGGATCCCGTGGCTGACCTGAACGTCGTCCAGCAGGAGCTGGAGGCCTATGGCCATGGTCTGGTTGATCGGCCACGTCTGTTGGTGATCAACAAACAGGAGTTGGTGACAGAAGAGGATCTCCCCAGGTTGCGGCAAGACCTTGAAGCGGCGAGTGGTCGTCCCGTGCTGTGCATTTCAGCCGCCATGGGAACCAACCTCGATCAGTTGCTGGCAGAAACCTGGGCCGAGCTCGGAGTGTGAGCTGGTGCTCCAGACAATCTTCATGTGATCAGCCACACCGATGCTTGTGGCCTGATCGCGGGGGAGCCATAACGGGGATGTCTCTCCCATGACATGACCTTTTACACCTGTCTGGACAACAAGGGCGACGTGATCGCCCGCTGCCAAACGAAAGAAGATGTTGCTGTGCTTCAACGCATGGGACGCCCGATCGCTGAAGTGAAGGCGATGCGTAAAGAGGAGGCTGTCGTCTGCAGCCTGACCGGCAGCCCCTCCGACTACAACGAGGACTACTGAGCCCTCTCGTTGATTTAGGTCTCAGGTTGACTCAATCGTCGTAGACGCGGCACTCCTCGGCATCGGGATTGGCCTCGCAATGCAGCTCGAGCGAAGTGGGGTCGTGGCTGTCGCCGGGGTGGTGTTCCTTGTATTCCTCCAGCGACTTCAGCTCATCGGTGAGGTGACGAACCTTGGCCTCGTCTCCAGCTGCTTTGGCAGCTTCGATGTCGGATTGATCCTTCTGGATGTGTTCGTCGATGGACTTCATGAATTCAGACCGTGGCCTGGCAGCACCTTACGGCGATTCATCGGTTTTGGAGTGGTGGAATCCCACCCCATGACGATCCGACAACGCTGATTTGAAGTGGCGGTAGCCGTGGCTACAAGCACAGCTCCAGATCGTTGATCAGGGCGCCAATTCGCTGAGTTCCAGCCAGCGTTCTTCCGCTTTTTCAATGCGGGTGATGATCTCAGCCAGATCGAGACTCAGCTTGGCCATGTCAGCGCCTTCCTGGTTCATCTGCTGTTCCAGCTCCTCTTTCTTCAGCTCCAGTTCAGGGAGCTGTTGATCAAGCGCCGCAAGCTCCTTGTTTTCCTTGAAGTTTCGCCGCCGCGGGCCGTCGCGCTTGGTCTTGCGGCTGCTCTCTGGTTTGGGTGTGGAGGGTTTGCTCGCTTGGCTTTGGCTGCGTTCCTCCTGGCGCTGCTGCTCCAGAAACGCGCTGTAGTTCCCTTCAAAGCGATTAAGCCGTCCTTGGTCGAAGCAGAACAGGCGATCAACGGTGCGATCGAGGAAATAACGGTCGTGGGAAACAACGATCACGCAACCTCGGAAGTCCTCAAGAAAATCCTCCAGGACGCTGAGGGTCTGAACATCCAGATCGTTGGTGGGTTCGTCCAACAGCAACACGTTGGGCGCCTGGATCAGCATCCGGCAGAGGGTGAGGCGGCGGCGCTCGCCTCCCGAGAGCTTGGCCAAGGGGCTGTGCTGCTGGGCCGGTGGAAACAAAAAGCGTTCCAGAAGCTGGGATGCGGTGACTTGCTCACCCCCCAGATCGATCCGGCTGGCGGCTTCTTCCACGAACTCGATCACTTTGCGATCGAGCCCTTTGCCTTTGTTGAAGTCTTCGGTGTGCTGGTCCAGGTAGCCGATGTGCACGGTCTCCCCAAGCAGCAGGCTGCCCTGGGTTGGCTCGCGCCGTCCGGCGATGAGATCAAGCAGGGTCGATTTGCCGCTGCCGTTGGGGCCGATGATGCCGATTCGGTCTTCAGGACTGAAGCTGTAGCTGAAGCCATCTAGGAGTGGGCGACCGCCCCCGCTGCCATCGGCTGTGACCCCAACGGCTTCCGCTTCGATCACTTGTTTGCCGATGCGCCGGCTGATGCCGGTCATCTCCAGCTTTGCTTTGCCTTGATTGGGTTTCTGCTCGCGCATCGCTTCTATGCGTTGCAGTCGCGCCTTTTGTTTGGTGCTGCGGGCCTTGGGGCCCTGGCGTAGCCAGGCCAACTCGCGGCGAAGCACGCTTTTGAACTTGGCCGCTGAGGCCGCTTCAGAGGCCTCTTCTTCGGCTTTGTGCTGCAGAAAGGTGCTGTAGTTCCCCTGATAGGTGCGGGCCTGGCCTCGGTCCACCTCCACCATCCGCCGCGTCACCCGATCGAGCACATAGCGGTCATGGGTGACCAGCACCAGAGCGCCGGGATAGCGATCCAGCCAGCTCTGTAGCCATTCCACGGCAGCGGCATCGAGATGGTTGGTGGGCTCATCCAGCAGCAGCACATCGGGGCAGGCCACCAGGGCTGATGCCAGACCCACCCGTTTGCGGTATCCGCCGGAGAGGTCGTCGACCGGGCGCTGGAGATCGCTGATGCCCAATTTCTGCAGCACTTCCCGGCATTGCTGCTCCAGGCTCCAGGCTTCTTCTTCATCCATTCGTTGGCTGAGCTGACCCAGCTCCGCCATCAGTGCTTCATTGCTGGGGTCTTCCGCGATGGCGTCGCTGAGGGCGCTGAAGCGCACCAGCAGATCCCGTTTGGCACCACAGCCCTCCAGCACCTGCTCCAGCACCGTGAGCCCCGGGGTGATCCGGCTCTCCTGACCCACCAGCTCCACCCGAAGCCGGGGTGAGCAGCGGCGTTCCCCTTCCCCGAGCGGTTCTTTCCCTGCCAGCACCTTTAGCAAGGTGGATTTGCCGGCGCCATTGGGACCGATCAGTCCCAGCCGCTCCCCTTCACCGATGTGGAGATCGAGATCGGAAAAGAGGGTGCGGATGCCGAAATCCTTGGCCGCACCCACCAGGCTGATCAGACTCACGGCGTGCCAGCGGGCAGTTGACCGTCCAGATAAGCAAACACGCTCTTGTCGCCCACATCCGCTGCTGCCTCCATGCCGAATTTGCGCAGGGCCAGCAACACCAGCAGCAACGCTGCACTTTCCAGTAAAGCCAGGCAGAGGGGGCCATTGATCAGACCCACCAGATGCCCCAGCAGCGCTGCCGGCAGCAGCAAGGTGAGGCCGATGGCTTCGGGCCGTTGGAAGCAGAAAAACTCTTTGAAGCCGATGCCCGCCAAGGCGGCAAACAGCGGCCCGGTGGCCAGGATCCACAGCGGCTGATCCTGGAGGGTTGAGAGCACTTCGGTGGGGCCGGCCTGCAGCAGCAGGGCCCCCCAACCGATGCAACCACTGAGCCAGAACAGTTGAAGGGCGCGGTGCAAGGGACGGAGATAAATGTGAATCCAGCGCAGTGCCAGGCCCAGGGCCGTGGCCATCGGCAGCACCCAGAGCCATGCCCAGGGGCTATCGGTCTGCCACCACTGCAGCACTCCTGCAGCCAGGCTGAGGCCTGTGATCAACAGGGCGATCCGATAGGAACGCACCTCCTGGCGATCGGCAGCGGTGATCGAGTAAGGGCCGTAGACACCTTCAAAGGTTGGATCTGCGCTGGTCATCCCGACGCCGCCGTGCTGTTCACCAGTGTGCTCAGGTCAGGACCTGCTGGAACGATGCCGCCGGGATTGAGGGGGAACAGGGCACCGAAGTAGTCGTGTCGCCAGGCGTTGCCGTCGCAGGTTTCCGCCACGCCCGGCAAGGCGTAAAAGCGTTCTCGCCATGCCCAGAGGTGTGGGTAGTGCCAGAGCGGTTGCCGAGTGCAGCCGAACAGGGGCGCATAGACCAGTTCCCAGCGGATCAAGGTGGGGAATAAGCGCACGTCCGCCAGGGTCAGTGTTGTGCCGCACAGCCATGGACCATTGGTTTCGAGGCTCTGCTCCACCGCAGCAAGGGCAGCGAAGAGATCGGCTTCAGCGCGGTCGTAGGCCGCTTGGTTGCGGGCGAAACCGCAGCGGTACACCCCATCGTTGATGGCCGGTTGCAGCCGCTGCTGCCAGGCCTGGATCCTGTCGGTGGCTTCCGCCGGTGCCAGGTCCACAACAGCGTCTTGATGGGGCCAGCGGTTCAACAGCTCCACCAGTGGTGCACTGTCATTGCCCAGCAGGCTGCGCGTCTTGGGATCCACCAGCACAGGCACGGTGGCCCGGTAGCTGGGAGGGGCGCCGCAGTGCTGATACAACTCCAGCAGCGTTTTGCACCCCTCCCAGGCTGGATCGAGGGCCCAGCGTCCAGCGTTGTGATCCGCCCGTGCCATCACGAGGGTGAGGCTGTTGTGCATATGGCGCAGCTGATGCACCAGCCAGGTGCGGTGGGCCCAGGGGCAGCTGCGCCCGATCACCAGGATTGGCCGTTGGTCTGCGCTGCGCTGGAGCAGGTCTTCGGGGTTTAAAGCCGGCGGTGTGAGCGGATCGCTACTTGGGCGGGTGTAATTGCCGGCCGCATCGGCTGGGCCCAGCCCACCCATGAGCTGTTGCCATTGCCATCGCCAACTGCGACGGGCGGCCGTGACCACAACAGGTGGGATCGACATGGCGCGGTTTGGATCGCTTTCATCCTCGCTGTGACTCGTGCTTCAGTCAGAACTTGGTTCGCTGTGGTCCATGAGCAGCTGTGGCGTTCTAGTGGTGGCCGGCACCCACGGCAATGAGGTCAATGCCCCTTGGTTGCTGCAGCAGTGGCAGGCCAACCCTGATCTGATCAACGCTGCTGGCTTGGCGGTGCAGAAGGTGATCGGCAACCCGGAAGCGTTGCGCCGTCGCTGCCGCTACGTCGATCGTGACCTCAACCGCTGCTTCCTCCCGGAACAGTTGGAGCAGGGGGCCCCCGGCTTGGAGTTTCAGCGTGCTGGGGAACTCCTGCGCTTGCACGGCACGACCGGCGAGCAGCCTTGTGCCGTGGCCATCGATTTGCACAGCACCACAGCGGCCATGGGCAATTCCCTGGTGGTGTACGGCCGTCGTCCTGCTGATCTCGCCCTCGCGGCTTTGGTGCAGGGAGCGCTCGGCCTGCCGATTTATCTGCACGAAGCCGATGCTCAGCAGACCGGCTTCCTTGTTGAATCCTGGCCCTGCGGCCTGGTGATCGAGGTGGGCCCTGTGCCGCAAGGTCTGCTCAATGCCCGGGTCGTTGAACAGACCCGTCTTGGCTTGGAAGCCTGCCTGAGGGCCTTGGATCAGGCACATCAGGGCTTGGCCCGGCTGCCGGAGGCTCTGGTGGTGCACCGTCACCTGGGGAGTTTGGATCTTCCGAAGGCGGAGAACGGAGAGCCTCAGGCCCTTGTGCATCCCGAACTGCAAGGCCGCGATTGGCAGGACATCAGCTCAACCCAGGCGATGTTCCGTGCTGCGGATGGCACCGATCGTGGTGAAGCGTGGGTTGAGGGGGAGATTCCGGTGTTTGTGAATGAAGCGGCCTACGCGGAGAAAAGCATTGCTTTCTCCCTCACGCGCCGGGAGGTGTGGCCCGTGCAGCCCACCTGGCTGCCGGCCTTGCAGCAGCTGCTCTCTGCGGCCTAACCGCAGGCCCAAACACCTTTCCCTTCTTGCGAGCAGATCAGATTGCTCGTCTGACCATCGGCCCAGTACATCCGCAATCGGTCGTCCTCGGTGCCGATCCGCAGGGTGAGGGATCGCAGCGGACCGGCCGGGGTTTTGCTGTCGGCATCGCCGCCGGGCGACTTGATTTGTTGCAGCTCCTGCTCCAGCTGGTTGATGCGTTGTTCCAGCTGTTTGATCGAAGCGCTTGCGTTTGGTTGGTCGCCGCTTGAGCTCACCAGTCCACAGCTGGTGAGACCAACCGAGGTCAGCCCAAGACAAATCAGGGGAATCAAACGCTGCATGGGCCTGTACTGATTGGCCCCAGCCTCTCAGCAGAACTGGCCCTGGGCCAGACGTTCACTCCAATACACGGTGGCACCTTGAGCCTCCAGCTCCAGTCGCCTGTGGCGGGCCTGGGTCAGAGGAACGGTTTCCTCCAAGCGGTGGCCGGCTTGCATCCAGCGGATCAGAACCAAAAGCGCCTTGGTGAGTCTCATGAATCTTAAGTCTTTCGAAAACATCGCTTTCCTTGTCTGGGGCGCTTAAGCGTTGGTTTCGCAATCTGTGGACACACAGCGCAAACTTCCTTTACAATCCCGATCAGGCAGGGCTCTCCTGCCCT
>NZ_UCNR01000016.1:0-138602 GCF_900474045.1 Synechococcus sp. N19 | reverse complement strand
TGTGATTCAGCAGCGTCGTTTTCCCCGCTCCGAGGAAGCCGCTGAGAATGGTGACGGGAACGTTAGCGGTGGAGGGTTCAGTGGTCATTGGGTCCGAAAAACAGAAGTGATCTTTGGGATCAAAGGTTGTGAAACGACGTTCTTGTGTTCAGGTGAGCAACTCACTCAGCAGTTGCTGCGACACAACATCTCGAGACGTGGCAGTCAGCCAAAGCCCCTCCCCGAAGCGTTGGAAGGCCCTCCCGCAATTCGAAATTCGATGTGATCCGTGGCGGGGGCGTAGAGGGTGTAGTGCCTCCCCCCTCCAATGCCGATCACGCTTCGCTTGGGCACAGCCTGTTCGCTCTGCTGTTCACCGGCATGGTCTTTGACGTGGGATTGGATGGATCCACCGGAAAGCTCCAGTCGGAATTGACGCTGACAGCGCGCCGTAAACAGCCGGTTCACATCCAGCCGTGTCAGTCGATCCAGCAGTACCAGGGCTGAAGTGTCTCCCGTCAGCCGGTCGCCGACGTCGGCGGAGCTGCCATGAATCAAAGCGCAGTCGAGTTCGATGAAGCCGAACTGCAGCGATGCCAGCCAGTTGAGATGGTCAGCGTCCACCGAAGCGAGAAGTTCTCCGACCGCCGCCTCGCCCTGCTCGGCTCTGAGGCCTTCAGCCTTGCGTTCGCCGCGGTAACCGCACTCCGCCAGAAGCTGCTCTTCCCACCAGCCATAGATGCAGTCGGGCTGAAGATCAGCGCGCTTTGGCTGCCTCAGCCGCTCGAGCAGTGCATTGCACTTGCGTTGTGATCCGATCAGATCACCGAGAACAAAGAGATTGGCAACACCCCGCTGTTGCTTCAACTCCTTCTGAATCTGTTCGTACAGATCCAGGTCTCCTTGGAGACCACTCACTAGGGCCCAGCGTTCCATCAGCGCTCACAGACATGGCTGGCGTCTTCAGCCCGCTCGGCGTACTCGAAGCCTTGGCTGAGCCTCCAGGCAAACACCTCCGGTAAGCCCGCATCAACGATCGCTCGACAGGTTTTGGCGACGTCGTAGTCGACCTCTCGAATTGTCACCTCTCCGGTGTTGTCGTTGTGGATCACATAGGTGGCCTTGGTCCTGCCATGACGCGGTTCCCCCACTGAACCAGCGTTAACGATCCGCCGCATCGGCAGTTCCAGCTCCTGCTCTGTTGGTGCGCCTTGATCGCGTTGTTGCACCTTCACCCGAATCGATCCCTGGCGTAGTTCGCGCACATAGGGCTGATGAGTGTGGCCGCAGAACAAGGTTTCCGCTCCTGCTGTTTCCACCCGTTCAAGGGCCGCAAAAGCGTTCATGTCAGGCAACAGATATTCGTGCTGACTGTTCGGACTGCCATGCACAAACAACATCTTGTCGCGCCGCAGTGTCATCGGAAGTTCAGCCAGAAAGGCCTTGTTCTCCTCCGTCAGCAGATCGGCTGTCCAGTGATGGGCGCGATGACCTCGTCGTTCCGCCAGCTGGGAGGGATAGCTGCATTCACAGGCATTCAGACCGTCAATGATGTCCTCATCCCAGCAGCCCTGGCAGGTGGGAATCTCGCGCTGACGCACCAGTTCCACCACTTCATTGGGCTGGGGTCCGTAGCCCACAAGATCGCCAAGGCAGGTGATGGTTTGGATGCCCTGGGAGTCAATGTCGTCGAGCACGGCCTCCACGGCGGCAAGGTTGGCGTGCAAACAGGAGATGACGGCGTGGTTCATGTCAATCAGCCTTGCGAGGTGGGTTGTTGTTGCTGGAGCTGTTGTTGCTGCATGGCGAGCACGTCATCCGCGAGCAAGCAGTCGCTGATGGTGGCTTGAATGCCTTCAGGGTTGAGTGCCTTGCCCTGAACAACGAGCTCTGAGGTTCGACTGGGGCGACCCTGCGGCGGTGCCGTGGCGTCCAGGGGAAGGAACTGGGATGACTCCTGGCTCACCATCCAATTGCAAAAAAATGCCCGCCCGTCAGGAAGATTCATCAGGCCTTTGGCGCGGTACACATCGCCGTAGGCACCGTTCACGAGTTCAAACCAAAAGCTGCTCAGGCTGTTGGGATCCCAGACACAACCCGAAAGAGAGGTGTGCCAGGACTCGAGCTTGCTGAACTCCAGGGTGTCCTTTGCAGGCAATTCAGGGTCTCGCCCGAAGTGCAGGAGTGGGTCGGGGTGCAGCTGCAAGGCCTCCAGCTTGGAGCGAACGTCGTCTCCGAGCCCTTCAACTCCTTCCTTGCTGGGGGGATGGAACTGCTGCACTTCGATCAGGGTCAGTCCATCGTTGTCCTGCTCCAGGTCCGTCGAGTTCGCTGTTGCCGGTTCCTCAAGCCTGGGCACCTGGTCCTTGAGCCAGGTCAGGTCGATTCCGCTGTCTTCTCCCTGTTCAAGCCCCGCTGCCTTCTCTCCCTCCAGCCGCAGGTAAGCGCAGGGGCCTTGATGCTGCTGGAGCCTTTGGAGCGCCCAGGTTGTTTTCCCGCACCCCGGAGGGCCTGAAATCAGGCACACCTGCCCCATCGCAACCTCCCCTAAATCCGAGAATCATTCTCATTATGAGCCGCCGTCGCTGGCCTGCCCCGTTCTCCCTGTGCCTTTGGTCGCTTGGTATCGCTTGCTATGGCGCTCCCTGCTTCTCTCGCTAGGGTCATCAGAACCCGGTTTTGATCTATGCAGGCCTTGGAGTTCCTCGCCCTTGTGCTGGTGAACTTGGCTCTGACGGTTTATCTGGTTGAAAAAGGGACCAAGTTCTGGAAGGAGAAGCGCCGCCTCAAGCGCCTCGTCAACCAGCACCCTGAAATGAAGGGGGTTCATCCAGATGAGGACGGCCTCTTTGTGTTTGAGAGCGATGATTCGCTCAAGGTTCTCGTGCTGGAGAACGATCAGCCCGGTTCTGATGAGCCCTTCTACGTCACAGAAGAGGATCTGGAAGAGGACTGAATCGATTGGTGCAGGAATGGAACGATGAGTTCATCACCCAGGCTCAGCATGAGCTCAAGGGAATGGTGGCTGACTGGAAATATGACTACGGCGTGAGTGATCGCGATTGCTCGGCCATGTTGCTTTGGATGCTGATCAAGCTCAATCCCGACGCCAAGATCGATGCTGGCCTTCTTCATCGCTGATGCGCCCGTTCGCTAGGTGCAATCACCGATGCCGTTTGGTTCCTGGAGATACAGAATGAACAGGTAACCCCCAGCTCAGAACAGGGGGAAACTGCGTCGAACAGGGGAGGGATTAGGGAACCCTTCCTTTTTTATGCTTTCCTTTGCAGTGTTTGTCCCTGCGCTACATCTGGCGTAAAGCCATAAAAAAGCCCGCCGAAGAGGCGGGCCGGGTGATGGGGTCTCTCAATATAACGAGCAATGCCGCCATATGCAGCGTTGATGTGTAATCAACGGGCTTTGCATAAGTAATCGTGCTCCCCCTAGATCTGGGGCTGGATGAGTATTATCGAGCCAACGCATCAAGATCTGGTGCTAGGAGCCGGGTGATGGGGATTGCTCCGGCTTGATGATTCGCTCCATGGCTGGGGCGATTTTTTTTTGTCATCGATGTGAGCGGTGGTTGTGTTCCACTTCAGGCACGTTTCGGCTGAGGTAGAGGGCGTTGCTGAGCCCCATCACAACGGTGCATCCGGCTGGTCCGCAGACCCGATATAGGTGATTGCCGATCGATTCCACGGTTCCATTGCCTTGAACGGAGTAGGGCAGACGCAGGGTTTCGGCCATGGGATCACGTTTGAAACTGCAGCCGTCCTACGGATCCATGATTGGACCGGGCTGCGACAACCGATACCGGTTTGGCTTTCTTTGTGTCTCTCAGCATTCCTTAAGAATTGAGCTCTTTAGTTCTTGATGGTTCAGGTGCCTGGGAAATGGCTGGCCTTGAGCCGATCGAGGTGATCGCGCACTTCCAGATCGGGCATGCGCATCACCCGTTGCATCAGGTTCTCCCGATGGGCATAAAGCCCTTTGCATCCCTTCAGCGGTTCGATCAGCAGATCGAGCAATTGAGCTTTGGCTGTTGTGTTGGTCATGGTTTTCGGTGCTCCTCGCCTCGTGTTCCATCAGCATCGGCAAAACCTGAGGGCCACACATCACCCACTTGAGGGGGTGTGGAGTGGTAATCCAAAACGATGTCTCCCTCATCTGAGGGGAAGTCGTCTGATGACTCCCTTTAACGTGACCTGTCTTCTGGGGTTCCGATGAGGGTTCTGCAATCCGTTCTGGCGTTGCTGCTGGTGCTGGTGCTCGGTTGTGCAACAACCTCAACGGTGTCTGCGGCAACGCTTGAGGAAGCGGCCAGTGGTGATCTGATTGCCACGCTGGAAAAGGCGCGGGATGTTCGTGAGCAGGCCGATATCAAGATCCGGGAAAACCTCAAATTGATGGCGTCGAGTTGTCTGTATATGAGTGATTCGTTGAAGGAGTTGATGGCTCTTGAGAATCAGTTTGAAGACCGCCAGATCGAAGATTTCACCGTGGGAATGGCAGACGCGGTTGAGCTGGAGTTGCTCGATGAGGAGTCACGCAAGATCAAAGCCCTCTATCGCAGATCCCACTGTGATGATCCGATCATCCTGCGGGAGCAACTGCGGCAGGCCGATCAAAAGCGCAAGGCCTGAACCAGAGCAGACCCCCGGTCCCTGTGACGGAGGGGCCGGGGGTCTGTGTCTGAACGATGGTGTTCAGGGTTGGTGTGGCCGTCCCGTTCCGT
The DNA here is from genome assembly GCF_900474045.1 of Synechococcus sp. N19. Classification (NCBI taxonomy): domain Bacteria; kingdom Bacillati; phylum Cyanobacteriota; class Cyanophyceae; order Synechococcales; family Synechococcaceae; genus Synechococcus; species Synechococcus sp. N19. The sequence continues at coordinate 133,888 of NZ_UCNR01000016.1, read as the reverse complement.
TGAACAGGCGGCCTAACTCGCTCGTTTGTGCATGACGCAATCCATCAGATGTGGCTGAAGGAAGGTCGAAGCGTCTGGCTTATGGCGCCTGGGGCCATGTTCCAAGGGGTCGGGTGATGGGAGCTCCTTAGGGCACCTGACACGGTGCAGATGGAGTGCCGATCGGCCTGGCCTTTCGCACAAGGCCTGTCGAAGGGCGCACCCAACAAGAGGTGTGAAAACTGTTGGAGCAGGGGCCAGAAAGTCAGCTTGCTTCTGAGGTCTGCTCGGTTGGACCGTCGTCTCGCATGGACGCCTCCGATCTCGATGCACACAGTCTTGGGGCTGGGCCAGGCCCTGGCAATCAGCACGAACACGCATTGCCTTTCAGGCCAGAACCGGCTGAAAGTGGGGCTGGCGTGGCTGCAATCTGATTAGCCTGAACCACCGAGCGTGGTTTATGACCATTCCCTTCGGCACGCCTGAGCCTTCGGACGGTCTGCTGAACAAGTCGGTGTCGTCCACCCGACTGCGCGCCTGGCTGAACACCCGTCTCCGCAAGCTCGCGGTGGGGCAGCGGATTCAGGATGCGCGGGCTTTGCGCAGCGAATTCCTGGTGGAGTGATCGTTCAGCGATCAACCAAGCTCGAGGCAGGCCAGGCCGTAAATGTTGCGGTCGTGCCCCCTGGGGATCACGCCCTTGTACATCCGCACCGTTGACGTCATCGGTTTGAAGCCCCTGGCGCTGAGGATGGTTTTGGCGCTCGGGTTGTGGCCGGGAGTGTCGATCAGGACGACACCGTTGTGGTGGTCCAGGGCGTTGTTCAGCAACAGCACGGCCATGCCGGGGTCTTCGGCGAGCCAGGGGCCCACCCGCCAGCCCTCGCCGATCGGCAGCAGGCAAGGCCGAATGCGCACGTAGCCATGGCATTCGCCCTCGGCATCCCTCGCCGCGAACACATCTCCGGCTCTGTGGCGGAGCCATAACTCAAGGAAGTGGGGCCTTGGGCTGATCTCATGGCGTTCGTCGTAGCGCTGAATCGCCTCCAGCGACACCTCGTGCAAGGGCACGACGGCAACGTCGCTGCGCTGGCTGGGGCTTGCGTCCAGTGATGCCTCGCTGCGGAACAGCATCTGCCGGCGGGTGGTGATGCAGTCCTTCTGAAATCCAGCTCGTTCGTAGAAGCCCACCATCTGCACAGCGGCCTCCAGGCCGATGCACTGAACGCCGCTGAGGGTTTTTAAGGCGTGTTGCCAGAGCCGGCGGCCGATCCCCTGGCCCCGATGCTCCGGCTTCACCACGAACAGCCCGATGAAGGCGTAGTCGGGGTTGTAGGTGACCGCCGCGATGCAGCCCACCGGTGCGTTGTCTTGCCAAGCGAGCCAGATCCCCTGGCGATCGGTGTTGGCGTAGATCTCGATATCGCCGATTCCTGGGGCGAAATCCTGCTCACGGGCCAGGGCCGTGACCACGTCGAGGTCGGCGGGGGTGAAGGGGCTGATCTCCAGCATCGAGCTCGGCCCATCCCGACCCTGCTGAACTCCGTCTTACCGCCTTTGACGGTTGATCTCCATCCCTGGATCAGCTCATCCTCTGCTGGTGCATGACTGTTCATGCTGAACAGTTGCTCTCTAGGGTGCACGTCATGACTGCTATGCCTGCGGGCTCTTGATCCCCATGACTGCTTCGAAGGTGTTCGATTTCCTCGGCCGGGTGCTGATGGCGGCCGTGTTTGTGAATGCCCTGCCGGCCAAGTTCACCAACTTCGCTGAAACCGCAGGCTTCATCGCCTCCAAGGGAATCCCCGAACCCCTGCCTTCTGTGTTGTTGGTGGCGGCGATCGTGGTGCTGATCGCCGGATCGATCCTGCTGGTGTTCGGCAGCAACACGGTGCTAGGGGCCTCACTGCTGCTGCTGTTCCTGGTGCCTACCACGCTGATCTTCCACACCTTCCCGGTGGACAGCGGCTTTGCGATGAACCTTGCCCTGATCGGGGCGTTGATCCTGGCCATCACCCGTGCCTGGGGCAATGGTGTGCCCAGCTTCACGCACCTGCGCTCCAAGGGTTGATCGCCGGTTGGCTGGATCAGGGCAAGGCCAAGGCCGTTCCTTCGCGACGCGGATCAGCGGCCCCCTGCCAGCCACCACCGATTTTTTGAATCAGAGCGGTGCCACTGCCGATGCTCTGACGCCGGGAGTTTGCTTCGCTTTTGAGCTGCTGCAGCGGAAACGGCCAGGGCAGCGGCGGATCGCTCTCCAGCACCAGCGTTGTGCCTCGGCGGGAGAGATGGGGAAGGCCCACCGCCCGCGCCGGCGGTTCGTTCCAGATCAGGGATGCCAGCAGCACCCGGCTGAGCAGATGGGGAATGCTGCGGCCGCCGGGGCTGCCGAGGGCCAGCACCGGCTCGCCCTTGCGGAACACCAGCGTCGGCGCCATCGACGACATTGGCCGCCGTCCAGGCAGCCGGCGGTTGGCGATCGGTTTGCCTCCAAGGCTGGGCTTGAAGGCGAAATCGGTGAGCTGATTGTTCATCACCATGCCTCCTATCAGGTGCCGACTCCCGAAGATCGTCTCCACCGATGAGGTGTAGGAGGCGATGTTGCCTCTGGCATCAACGATGGTGATCTGGCTGGTGCCCTGTTCGATGCCCCGATCTGGCCGGCCGTAGGGATAGTGATCGATGCCTGCCGGCAACCCCGGTGTTGGCCTTGAGCTTTTTGCGCCCTGCATGGCTCTGGCCCGGCTGGCGATGTAGGCCGGATCCAGCAGGGCTGCGCTGGGAACCGCTCCATCGATGGGGTCATGCACCCAGTAGAGGCGGTCGGCATCGGCCCAGGCCTGGGCTCGGGCCAGCTGCCGCCACACCTGCGGCTTAGCTGCGCTGGAGCTGGCCAGGTTGGTGGTCTGGTTCAGCAACGCCAGGGTTTGCAGCAGCGCCAAGCCACCACTGCTGGGGGCCGGCACCGTGCAGATCCGATGCTGCAGCTGTTGGCTGCAGAGGGGGGTGCGGCGGACCACGGCATAGCTGCTCAGATCGGTGGAGCTCCAGCCGTGGAAGTTCGGCTCGCTGGCCCGCAGGGCATTCACCCCGTCCAGGAGCTGCTGCGCCATAGGCCCTTGATAAAAGGCTGGTCCCCCTTCCCTGGCCAGCAGTTTCAGGGTGCGTGCCAGGGCTGGGTTACGGAAGGGTTGATCTGCTGCTGGTGGCTGGCCGCCGGGCAGGTAGAGCGCTTGAAACGCAGGGCTGTGGGCCACGCCGAAGCGCTGGGCCAGGCGAACGGAGCGCAACAGCCGCGGGCTCGGCAGGAAGCCATCGCTGGCCAGGCGGATCGCCGGTTCCAGGGTTTGACTCCAGGGCAGCTGGCCGTGGTTTTGATGGCCCTCCCAGAGCAGGGCCACGGTGCCGGGAATGCCGATGGCGTTGGCTTGGCTGGTGGCCTGTCGCCAAGGGAGGGGATCCCCCGCGGCATCAAGCAGATCGCCGGGTCTGCTGCGTTCGGGGGCCACTTCACGGCCATCCAGCACTGAAAGCTGGCGTTGTTTGGCCTCCCAGTGCAGAAGAAAACCGCCACCTGCCAGGCCGGAGCTCTGGGGTTCCACCACCGCCAGCACCGCCTGGGCTGTAACCACAGCATCGATGGCACTGCCGCCGTTCTTCAACGCAGCCAGCGCTGCCGTGCTGGCGAGGGGATTGGCGGTGACCACCACGGCGGATCCGCGGGCGGTGGAGATGCCTCTGCTGCTGGTGTCGCTGGATTCCGGATCGTCGCGACTGATCGGTGCTGCCGCTGCGGGGAGGCTGCTCCAAAGGCTCAGCGCCAGCAGCAACGCTCTGAGCTTGGAGAGCACGGTGTTCGATCGGCTGGTTTTAGTCTTATGGCTGGTGAGGTGAACTGCTGGTCTTTGCTGGCCTTCTGATCCAAAAAAGAGCCGGCCCCTCAGCCCGCTCCTGCTTGACGCATTGAAGGCACCACAGCCTTCAGTCCAAGAGTGGATCAGTGGAGGGCCGTTCGAGGTGCGATTGGAGCGTTTCTCAGAGAACTCTCAGGAAGCCAAATAGGCATTACTGCTTAATAAGAATCATTCCCGCATGGCTGATGATCAAGCTGGCGCGAGCACCATTGCAAACGCTTCTGGAGGGAAAAAGGAGCAGGTTCCCTCACCTGCTCTTCTCCTTTCGGCTGTTAGCGAGAAGCGGCCTTTCAATAGGAGGGGATGTATCCGCAGGCCCACCTACGGGATACATCACTCACCTGATGGGAACTTACCCAAAAAAAGGTTCCCGAAGAGCCCACTCCTCGGGAACGACTCGTGCATGCGGGAAGAACTTAATGCTGCGCAATCTCGCTTAACAATGGGCATTTGTGCTCAGTGCGAGATGGCTGGGTCTCGTCTTGATTGCCCTGGCTCTGAGTCGCTTGGCGCGCCCCAGGTATCCAATAAAAAAACCCCTGCCTGCTGCAGGGGCTCATAACCGTTTTGTTGTGGCTGATGGGCTCAGAGGCCGAGGAATTTGGCGGGAATTCCATCCAGGCTGTTGTTGCCCATCATCTGGAAGATGACGTTGATCAGCATTCCTCCGATGTGGAAAGCTCCCACCAGAGCCAGGCCTCTCCAGAGTTTTTCGGCTGCTGCTGGGGGCTGATTGTTGGCCCAGGTGCCGGATCCGTTGGTCATCGGTTGATCGCAACTTCCATAACGTTGGCGAAAGAGGCCGCAGGGGGCCAGCACTCGTCACCGAGATTCATCAGCGCACCGGCGGTGGACAGCGTCGCCAGCCTGTTTTGAGCATCGTGTCCCAGGCTTCGATGGCGTTGTGCCGCAGCATCCGCCGCCGATTCTGGGGTACCGGCGGACTGGGCGGGGTCCAGCTGTAGGTGCGCACAGCCACCCACTGGGCATGAGCGGTAGATGCGTCTGGCTTGAACTGCACCACCTTCTGCTGCTCTGCGCTCACCAGCCAGCCTTCTCCGCTTGGCTGTTCTGGTGGTTCGTGGGTGGCGCGGTAACGGGGCAAGGGGTGGTGCGACGGCAAACAGAAGACAGCTCTGCAAAGCATCTGCTGCCGAGGCGTTGCCCCGACAGCACGATGGCGAATTCGCTGCTTGAACGGTGGGCCAAATCGAGCAGGTCGCTGTTCAGGCCATAAGGACGCTGGCGAATCCGACGGGATATTGATGGATGCGTTGTTGTTGTGCTCGAGGAAAAGAAGCTTGTCTCAGTCAAAACGAGGCTTGAGAGAAGCTTCTGGTGGCCTTGGCTTGCGACCACAGTCCTGCCAAGGCAGGGAACCTTTGCATGGGTCGATGCATCGATCGAGGCCTTGGGGAAAGATGTTGAACAATTTTTTGTTTCTCCAAGAAAAAACATGAAGTTTTTTTGTTGCTTGATAAGCAAGGATTCGAAGTTCAACGCATTGGTTCAAAAAGTTATTGGGGCTTCATTCTTTTCTCGCATACATTCTGGCAAATCCAGAAAATGATGCCCTGCCGTCAAGTTGAAGATTTTTCCCAGAAAATTGCCTCAGACTTTGCTGCAGCCTGCAGGACTGATGAGGAGAGTGAGGATTGTTTTGGGACTGCTTACAACTACGGTCGCGACCATGTGACCCGCCTGACGCATGAGATCATTCGACTTCAGCGGGAGAGTGGTTTATCACGAAAGGAAATCGTTGAATCGATCAAAGATCTTGCCAGTCATATGAACGCACTCTCCTATGTGTTTCTTGTGGCGGCCGATGTCGCCGAAAAAGCCCTGGATCATGATTGATCCTGAGGACGCGGCCGCACACAATGACTTCAAAGAAGATGCTACTTGTTATGCCCCGCGGGGCGATTTTCTGATTGGTCTTGCTCAGGAAGCGCTTTCCTTTACTAGGAGACGGAAGCTGGAGAAGGAGATCGCTGTGATCAAATCAGCGCTGAAGTGCCATGACGACAAAACCACAACCCGTCACGCCGAGCAACTCAAAACGCGGCTTGACGAACTCGAGAATGAACTCAAGAGCAATCCATAGGCATGATTGCAAAAACTCGAGGGATTCTTTCCGCCAGCTTGTTCAGACCCTGCTGTATCCAAGCTTGGTTTCAAAGATCTTTAGTGGAAGTCCAAACGACTCCATCAGCTGCCGGCAGTCATCGCCCACCGTTCCGTACACCTCAACGCTAAAGCCATCGCCAAGCTCCGCGTGCTTCTGCAGATACTCCTGAACGGGAGGGTTGGAGACATGGGCGCTGAATGCCGCGTCGTTGGCGTAGACCTCAGACCACACGAATGCTTGGGGATCGTCCGGGTCCTGATCAAAGGTGTGGTGAATCATGCCTGGCTCAGAAGTTCGAACGGCTTCGTCGGTGTCGCGGGCGAGCTTCAGGTACTGGTCAACACAACCGGGTTTGACGTGGATTCGCGCCAGCAACATGAATGGTGTGGATTTGTCGAAGCTGGCCATTGGATCTCAGGCGGTGCCCAAGTGTTCCATGGATTCAGGCTGAAAAACCCCTGGAGGCGCACTCTCCAGGGGAACCCTGCATGTGTTTAAGTCATGAGGCGATGAAGCTGATCAGGCGGCCAGAGGCTGTTGTTTCAGCGACAAGCGACCGCCAGCCATCGAGTTGTGAACCAGGTCTTCGGCATAGCGGCGGCCTGCTTGTTGCGCTTCTCGAACGCTTTTAAAATTGCCGACAAAGTCGTATTCCTTTCCATCAACCGTTGCCGCAACCGCATAGAGCTTGTCAGCAACTTTGCTCACAGACCAGCGCAAAAAGCAGGCCGGGGAGTTCTTCTGACTGTGCATACTGTCCTCCATGAAATAACGGGACGACTTAAGCACTTGATTGCTTGTTTGATTTCAAAGCTTTAAATATCGCAAATAGGTAATTATATTTCTTTCATGATTTGCTCATCAAGTACACATTGAATCGATTGGTGTGGAGGGGCGTGGCCGAGGTTTTTGAGCAGCTCCCTCTGCCGCGATGGCTGACCTTCAACCAAGCTGCGACTTAACGATGTGGAGCCACGAAACCGCGAGGAGAAGCGAGTCCTCCCCGAGCGATGCGGTATCCGCATAAACACGTTCGTCACGTCACACTGATATGTGCCTGATGCACTGAATGTCTACAGCTTTAAGACACAGAGAGGTTCCCCCATTGATCGCTCTCAACGGGGAAACTCGTCTGCCAGCCCCAGGGTCGCTCTCCCCGTGCTGCTCAGCACCACATCTGGTATGCGGGCGACTGAGGGCTCAATGATGCGGCCATTCAGCAGGCTTGTCTGGAAATTTCTGAAGATGTGCTGATCCGCCAAAAATTTCGGTAGATCCCGGCGATGGTTTCGACTGATACGGACTGCCTAAAAGCTCGATTGGCCTCGGGAGAACGGCTGGATTCGTTAGACAAACGGACCCAGCAGTTGCCGCTGACATGGGTCCGCGTCCCGGGCTAGGTGCATGAGACCAGGACGCGATACAGATAAGCCATAGGAGCCAGTTGATTCAGCGAAATCCGCTACTCAAATTGCTCCACATGTCATGCGGGCGCTTTGCGGAAATTGGTTGAATACGGGAACCGGTAGCCAAGCTCCATTTCCTCCAGCTGCTCCTCGGCGAGGTAGAGGCTGCGCGTGAAGAAGCACGCGTTCTCGCTGTCGCACACCAGAAATTTGCCGGTCTCGATTTTTTGGATGGATGAACCTCGCGGGGTCTGCACGATCAAATCTGCTTGAGCCATGGAGCCTGCTGGCAAATCTCCCCTGTCATGGCTTTCATCGTTTTCGTTTGGTCGTTACAACGCTCACACTTCGACAATGTCGTTCCCTCAGGTTTGTTGGTAACAACAGATACTCGGGTTAAGCGATAAAAAGAATCTTTCGCGCCAGCCCAAAAATGGGCTATTCACGGTCTCGTTTGATAACGATGCAATGAAGTGGCTGCTCTCGAAGCTCGGTTTACTCAAGCAGCACAAAATGACCCAGGATCTGCAGGACGACCTCTCGTTTTTTAAGACCTCGCTTCAGGCCAATGTCATTGCATGTCAATGGCTTCTGAGGAAGCAAACTCAGCTCTTGCTGAGGCAAAGCAAGGGGTCAGTATTAATGATCAGAATCAGGGACGCATCTGGTGATGGCACGGTTGCAAGCAAGTTGGTGGAGCTCAGCCTCAAGGCAACGCAAGTACAGATAGAAGCCCCATCTGCGAGCGGCCAGATGCTTCTTGAGCTTGGTTATCGCACGGTTGGTGGTGACTTCATCACGCTTGAGTATTCCTTCGTTGATCTAGGCCCCAAAACAATTCTGCAGCCAGAGTTGACCAATTGGTTCAGCAATGAATCGGACAATATTCATCAAGACATGTACGACTTGGCGACCAAAGGCAGAACCCTTGGTGGATCTGAAGTCATGCCCCTCGGCCGGTGACCTTGGTTGCAGCAGCGTGGGTGCTGATCCAGGCCTGCGGATGGCGAGGAGATCGATATGGCTCTGCTCCAACCGTTTGATCAGCGCCACAACATTGCGGTACGTCATTTGTGCCGTCTCAACGCCTCATTGGCGTTCCTTGGTTTGTTTCACCTAAGCCATGGTGGAACCGGAAGGTGCAGCCGAAGGCTCCTTCTTTCCAATGGTTGTTCCGTTGACCATTGGGCGCTGGTCACTGCACTGACTCCCTTCTGGCGATGCAGGGAGTCAGACCAGCGTTGTCTGTAGGGCTCTCCCTTGAAATTTGTTCTGGTTCACTGGGATTCCCGGGCGGGGCAGAACCCACCAGCTTGAACTGAGCACACAAAACAACACCCTCTGTAATCGCAGCAAAGAGTTGTGACTGATACATCTTGACCAGATTTGGGCCAAGCCATGGGCGACCTGAGCAGAGAGCATGAACAAGCCATCGCTCGGTCAACGATGTATCTGGTCGCGGCACTCCTCAGCATCCTGATGATCTTCATTACAGGGCTGTTTCTTTCTGCGGAACTCGACCAGCAAGCCCTGCAAAAAGCCGAGACAGCACAGCAGATCGCGCTTCAACAGGAGACTGCTCCCCAAGCCCAGCATCCATGGACTCCGTGGAGAAGGCACGCTGATCAGGAAACCTAGGGATGCAGCGGTAACAACCAATTTTCACCGCCTGGTTTCGCTGGAGCTTCGAGGGTGGCGCGATTTCTGCTCAGGGACGGGAACAAGGTTGGTGCTGAAGTCTCACCAGAAGGTCTTGAGGTCTTCGCCTACGAAGACCAGAAGGGGCAACTGATCCATGCGTTGGCCACGGTGAAAGCTGAAAGGGAGTTCCTCAGGCAAGTCCCCTCGAAGTTGCTTCACTTGGTTGTCCGCATGGAGCAGGCCCTAGCCAAGGCCGTTGGACGGAACTGAGGCGAGCCGCAGTTCTTCCCCAGGCGAAACCATCGGTCAGGTGACCGCTCGAAGTTGGTTCCGCCGCCCCTGAGTGGTTCGGGCCGTCCCGGGGCCCTTCAGTCGTAGCCCTGTCGAACCAGGCTGAAACGTGCCAACTGTTACACGCTGGTCGTGTAAGCCGTACGCATAAATACTTAGTCGCTCTGTTAGGACTGGGACACGTCATGAGAGGCGGAGGTTCCGGCATCGAACACCGGGACTTTTTCTTGGGCATCACCCACGGTTCGTCCGAAAAGCTTTGAACATGGACCAGGGCGTAGGGATACCGCCCCACCGCCTTCTGATGAGCGATCAGGCATAGGGACAAGCCACAGGCTGTCCATAGGTTGCTTCCCTGTTTTCCACCTTCTAGTCACGATGATGTTGTGAGGAAAACATCTCATGGGATGGAAACAAGGTCGCATCCCTGAGATTGTTTTGGGGCCTCTGCCTTTGGCGGAGGTCTTTTTTATGGCTGCCCAGTTGTGAGAAGAGCGGTTTTTCTTGTTGTCGAGCTTCAGGTATCAGCAACTACTGCGGCCAGTGTCAGCCCTGCCATCATTGATTAACTGCACTAAATAAGTGACACTTGAAGAGCAATACATCACTCTAATGGATGCGGCTGGAAGGGTTATAGATCAATGGTGTCGGGAAAAATTTATTCAGGAAGCAGATAATGTTTTGATGCACATCAATGCTCAAGTCTTGAAGAACCGTCAAGAGTTCAACGCTACGTCTGCTTAAGTCGGCAGTTGGTCAATGAGTGAGATTTTCCCGTCGAAAGACGGGGTTTTCAGCCTCTTGTGCAGATGAACTGGTCTATTGACCCGCCAGGGCTTGGAAGATCAGAGCCGCAAAAAGCGACCAAAGCATGGTGCTTGCGAAGCGGTGCTCCAAGGCCAACCGATGGGACGTGCTCCTCATCAGTAGGTTCCGCGGAATACCGTTGCGATGACTGAAGCAAGCGAGCAGGTAAACAACGCAAGCAATGCGAACTCCATGGAGGTTGTGTTGTGGCCTGCTCCTGTCATGCCTCGGCTTGAAGCAGAGCTGTCGTAGCGGTCGGCACCACAGTGCATAGATAAGCGCTATTGCCCACAGCGGCGAGGCAACCTCGTCTTTTTCTTGGCTTGCTGACCACACCCTTCGTTTTGTCGTGATGGCGACGACCTTTCGCTGAACCTCACGTCATCATTCGAGTGCTTCTTCGGTGAAGGGGCGATGCGTCGAACGCGGGGGTGCTTAGGGAACACCCCCTTTTTTTGGCAGTTCGTAAACGATGCCCACGGCACCGCAGGCTGATTGAAGAGGGTGGTGTTGCTGGAACGCCAGCACCTTCGACGCATTCGTCCCCTTGTTGATGGGCGGCATTCCCTGCCGCCTTTTTTTTGCCTCTGGTCGACCGAACCATGGCCGGTGTCCACGACCTGCTCCGACGGTTCTCCCACTTCCTTTCACCAGGCATCTCGAAGAAAGTGAGGTTGTCGTCAAACGAGGGACACGGGCCTCTGGAGGTGAGATCTCCAGGGGCCTTTTTGTGTTCCTTTCGGCTCTTGGTGGGGAATCTCCCGCCCAGGACTACAGCCCAATCGATGAGGGCTAGTTCAGTCGGATATGTTCAATTAATTGCACGAACTATTGGCTATGCAGCGATATCTTGATCGATATAGTCCAGAAAATTAATCACTCTTCTTTCCTTCTTCTCTTGCAAAGCTTCCTTGGCAAGAGTCAGCAGCTGATTCTCTCGGGCTTTGATGGCGGTTCTCCACCGTTTGGGTTTGGGATTGGTCACACGGCAAGGCCCTGAGAGTGGAGAAGTCTTGAGAGGCACAAGCCTTTTCAAGCCGCACGACGCTAGGGGTCACAAACGAAAACCGCCAAGATGCTTGATGGTTGTTGATACAGGTTCGTTCAGATACCGTTTATTTGTATCAAGCTGAACTCGCAGTTTGGCTGCATCAACAAGAGAAATCGCTTCAAGCCTGAAACCATTTCTCGAAACCCCAGTGGGGAACCGCATGGGAACAGTGCTTACGGCAAAGCACTGCAGTGATTTGGTGCCCAGTTGAAACCGTGAGCGGTTTGAGCCACAACTGGTTTGTCGCAGCAACTCAGATGGCTTCCAGCACTGAGCAACGCAACACAGAAACCACGAGCTCCACTCGCATTGCAGCTGGGCTCATCCTCGGGTTGGCTTGTTTCGCTGCGGTGCTCACCGGTGGAATCTTTGTTGGGCAGTCCATCGGTGAGGCCTTGAGCACACTGCAGGCCATCACCCCAGTGCAGGTGGACCGCTTCGCTGAGGTGTTGGAGCCGATCAGGCTTCAACGTCAGCCTTGTCATCGGCGTTGTGATGGGCCTCAACTGAGGTGGCTTCAGCTGTCTTGCTGCGGGGGTAGTCACCAGCGTTGGCGGCGCCAATAAAAACAACCACTGCCATGATCGCGACGATCACTGAGCCACCTACAAAAGCGAGGTTCGGACCTTTCACGCCAGGTGTGTGCCGAAGATCTGATGACCCTAGTGCTGGATTCAGATCTGCGGGGCGATGTGAGTGAAACGGTCAATGTTCACCCACGGGGTTGCTTCTATTGATCCTTGTTTTCTTTGTATCTGGGCAGGTCGGTTGGCTGAGCCAGCACGTAAACGACGGCAGCGGAGATCACCACGGTGACCACGATGAGTGCGGTGATGGCTACTGAGTAGTCGTTCACTGAGGTCTCTCCAAAGAGAAAGGTTAGGGGTGACGCTTTCCTGGCTGCGTCAATTTGCTGGAAGGGCCTGGCTGTGGATCGTGGTCATCGTGTTGTCCAGATCACCCACATCCCGAAGCCCTTCGGCACTGAACCAGGGTGCGTTCTCCCAGCTGAAGCCTTCACCAAACGTGTTGTCGGGTGCCGTGACGTACCAGTGACAGTTCACATCCGGCGTATCAACGGAGCACTGCGACCAGTCCGGCTGCCACTGCGGCACCTGAACCCACATCACTGCTGCAAACGCCAGGGAGAACAAAGCTTTGAGCATCGACCTGGGGCTACTTATTGAAACTTTACACGAATTGGTCTCAGAATTGGAATCGTCACTGGCATCGACGATCACGCCCGGAAAGCTGAAGCGAGAACGCGCTTCGGTAGTCGGTGACTCGATTTCAATCTGTTGAGCGGGGATACAAACGAAGTGCCGTGCTGTGCGTTCGAGGGCACACCGGTGGCGGAATCGCATTCCCTCATCGCTCGACGCGATGTGATTCCGTCGTGTGGATTCAATTTGTGCGTCCCAATCTGATCGACGTTCAAGGCGAAAGAGCGACTTTCGAGAGTGTTGGCCCCAGGCTTCCCGTCATCAACTGAAGACGTGATCCCAAAGCTGGCCTGTCGATCGAGAACAAGCGTCCGCAGCCTCATCAAGCTGCATGTCCTTCATGCTCCAATCGATGTACTGCGTTGAGCGAAGTGATGGGCCCGACCAATGGGTTCAAGAACAGTGCTTTAAGACTGAGTTCAAGGCGTTCGTGAATGCACGCGCCAAGTCGCTTGCTTTCACAAACGTCTATCGCGTCATCTTTCAAAGCCCTGGGCTCTCACGCGAAGTGGTGAGGGTTGCGAAAGGAAAGGCTCTTCTGAATTCCGATGACAGGTTGGTTGGTTGAGCCGGTCAGTCCTGCTCAGCGCAGCCAGGGCGATTGCGTCACCTCCAGGGTGTACTCACCCGTGCGGGTGAAACGCAGTGGGATGGAGTTGATGCGGATATAGGTCTCCCCTTGCTCGGCAGCCAGAAAGCTGAACTCATGCTCAGCGCTGTTCACCAGAACGTTGCCGCCGCGCTGCATGAAGTCACAGCGGAAGGTTTCCACGCTGGTGATGGGGCCGTCGTAGCTGAGCAGTCGGCAGGTTGAGGCGACGATCTCAGCGTTTGCCGGAATGGCGGTGGCGATGGCGAGGCCTGCCGTGGCGAGGCTGGTTCGAATCCAAATCATCGGAGCACTCCGCAGTGCATTGCGTTCGATTCGTTCTCTCACTCTGCTGCTCCAATCCCTTCCAGGCCGGTGATGTTGGGCGACTCGCCAGATTCTCTTAAGCATTGCAGGGCGCGTCTGCAACTGATCTGCGCGATAGTTATTTCACGCGTAAGGGCCGAGAGACCACGACGCGAGATCTGAATAAGAGGAAATTTCAATGAGCAGGAGAGGTATCCATCCCCTTTTGATGGGCATGGACAAACCCGAGCGAAAACCCGTTGAGCCTTCAAAGGCGAACGATCTATCCGGCAACGAATCCGCGCAACGCAAGCGGTTCATCCGATCGGAAGAAGAAGATTCAGGTAACCAGCAGGCTGCCTGATCAATTAATTAACAAGTGATCAGAGCGCGGATGAGTCCGTACATCTGCGCGATCCATCAACCGCTCTTCCTCAGGCAAGAGCGGTTTTTTGTTTGTGTAAAGGAATGGGTTAAGTACCTATTGATTCTGGAGGGGAGAGGAGTAGAGATAAGTCAGCGACAAGGAGAGAGATGGTCACGATCTGTTCAGGTTTTTTCGATCTCTGCATTCCCCTGAATGCATTTGACAAGACGCAGCCAGGCCAGGCTGAGGAACCCAAGCAAGCGATGAAATCTCAGCACGATCTGTACTGGGAGGAGCGTTGCGACACGTCCCCCACTGCGCCTGGCTGCAAGATCTACGACGACTGAGCTCAATACATCTCAGTTGACGTCATTAAGGCAACGCAATCGATTCTCTTTGGTTCAAGCCACAAACCCTGGCTGAACTGCTGTGTTCTGTTGTTGCAATCTGCTTTCTCCCTGCGTCTTGCCTGCGGGGAGAAATGAATCTGCTGTGGTGATTTTTCAGGGTACGGCCTTGTTGACCTTTTCAGCACCAATTGATCCATCAATGGTGAGATTCAATGAAAGACAAAATTGTCGTTCTCGATACGAATGTGCTGCTCCACGATCCTGAGGCGCCGCACCGCTTTGGTGATCTCAGGGTTGTGATCCCCATGCAAGTGGTTGAAGAAATCGATCGCTTCAAAAAGGATCACTCTGAAAAAGGCCGCAACGCTCGGCGGATTTCAAGGCTCCTGGATTCCTACCGAGCCCGCGGAAGCCTTGCCGATGGCGTTCCGATTGAGGGTACGAATCACGGCATCCTGCAGGTGGTGTTCTGTCAGGCCCAAGCTCTCAACGCCTTGCCGGCAGAACTGCAGGGGGGAGGCGGCGACAACAACATCCTTGCGGTGGCTCTCGAGCAAATGCGATGCAGCGGGCTGACGCAGGCACCTGAGGTTGTGCTGATCAGCAAAGACATCAACCTTCGAATCAAGGCTGATGCGGTGGGCCTGCAGGCCGAGGACTACGTCAACGACAACGTCTCGATCGACGACCTCTACGCAGGGTTCCGTGAACTCAGCACTGATGCGGAGACGATCAAAACCCTGCATGACGAGGATCAGCTGCCCCTGGAGGCTGTCATTAACTCTGAGGAGCAGCATCTCCAGGCCAATGAAGGCGTGGTGCTGGTGGACCAGCGCAACGACAGCCACACCTTGCTGGCCCGGCATCAAGGCAACAGCAACAGCATCAAACCGCTGCACTGGCTGCATCGCGCCCATTTGGGCCGGATCAAAGCCAGAAACCGCGAGCAAAGCTTTGCGCTGGATCTGCTTCTCGATCCCTCCGTCGCTCTGGTGACTCTGGTAGGCAAGGCCGGCACAGGCAAAACGCTGCTGGCCATCGCTGCTGGTTTGCACCAGGTGGCCGACACCCATCACTACGCCCGCCTGTTGGTGACGCGCCCACCGATCTCCCTCGGCAAAGACATCGGCTACCTGCCGGGCACGCTTGAGGAGAAACTCGGCCCTTGGATGAAGCCGATCATCGACAACATCGACTTCATCACCGGTTCGTCTCCCGGCGGGGATGCTGAGCAGACGAAGAAACAGCGGCAGCGCGAACCACGCAACGCCTGGGCCGACCTGCAAGGCATGGGTTTGCTGGAGGTTGAAGCGATCAACACCATTCGCGGCCGATCGATCCCCAATCAGTTCCTGGTGGTGGATGAGGCGCAGAACCTCACGCCCTTGGAAGTGAAAACGATCGTGACGCGGGTGGGGGAAGGAACCAAGGTTGTCTTCACCGGTGACCCGTATCAAATCGACAATCCCTATGTCGATGCCGAAAGCAACGGGCTCACCTGGCTGGTGGAAAAACTCAAAGGCCAGCCCCTGGTGGGCCACATGACCCTCACCAAAGGAGAGCGAAGTGAACTGGCTGAACTGGCGGCCAACATCCTCTGAATCAAGACGACCTCGCCGATACCGACGACATCGCTAACACCCATGACTATGGAACAGATGACTCAATTCTCAGGCACTTCAAGCCCTGAACAAGCCAATCTGGACGCAATTCTGACGTCCCACACCTACCGAATTGCCCATGAAGATCCCGACTTGCTGAACAGCAATGCCATGCGTGGTGTGCGCATGCTGCTTGAAATCACCAAACCGGATCTGCATCTGGAAACAGCCGGGATCGAATCGACGATCATTGTTTTTGGTGGCGCCAGGATCGTCGATCAAGACACCGCAGCAGCGAAGTTGGCGCAAGCTCAGCTTCAGCTCTGTGAAAATCCAGGCTCACCGGTGTTGAAGCGACAAGTCGTTCATGCGAAACAGCTCGTGGAGTTGTCTCGTTTTTATGACGCTGCCCGTGAATTCGCCTCATTGGCGTCCCAGCACGGACAGGCCAATAAGGCAGAAAGCCATGGATGCTCATCCCATGTGATCGTGACCGGTGGTGGGCCGGGAATCATGGAAGCCGCCAACCGGGGTGCCTTTGAGGCCGGCTGCAGCTCGATTGGGCTGAATATCACCCTCCCGTTTGAGCAACATCCCAATCCCTACATCACCCCTGATCTCTGCTTCAAGTTCAACTACTTCTCACTGCGCAAATTCCATTTTGTGATGCGCTCGATTGGCGCCATCCTCTTCCCGGGTGGCTTCGGCACGCTTGATGAACTGTTTGAGCTGCTCACCCTGCGGCAAGTGGGCACCAAGGGCAGCATGCCCATCGTTCTGTTTGGTACAGAGTTTTGGCGAAGGCTTGTGGACTTCGACTACCTCGCCGAGACGGGCTTGATCTCAGATGACGACCTCGATCTGATTCATTTCTCGGATTCAGCGGAAGAGGCCTGGGATTTCATCCGCAGCCGAGCGCGGGCCGAGCCTGAGGCGAGCTGATCAGACCTGGCTGTTTGATCAAGCGGATGGCTGGTTGTGCTGGCGCAGTTTCTTGAGTTGATCTTCGATCTGAAAGCGCAGCTGCCTCAGGTTTTCAACATTGATCTGGTGTTCGCCGGAACTCCAGTGCTGCGGGTTGGCGACACGGATCTCCAGCTCGCGCAGGCGGGAGCGATCAGATTGCATGGCGAACTCCACGGCCGGATCAAGTCTGTTGCCGCAGCTGCCGCCACTACATGAGTTTTTCTACCGAGTAAGGGAAACGACTGATTTGCTTCCGAAGTGGGCTCAGATGGAACCCGATTCCAGCAGGTGGTCCATCAAGGCTGAATAGAGCTGGGTCTTCATGTTCAACAGGCAGGCCTGTTCGTTGGCATCACCACCGGGCCAGTTGGCGTAGGCCTCTGATACAGCCCGGTGCAGAAGACGCAAGGCATCCATTTCCACCGAGATGGTGGTGATCATTTGGTTGTCTTCCATCGTTAATAGTGGTGAGCAACGAAATCAGCTGACTTCAGAGGCCCTGGGACTGCTGGCGCACGATCCAGGCTGAGGCGGCTTGCTGTTGTTTCCAGGCCACCAGGAGGTCTTTGGCAATGCTTTTCAGAGCCGCAAGATCGTCCGAGTTATCGATCTCCCGTGAGAATTTCTCGATTTCAAATTTCTGGCCCAGAGTCAACGCGATGGGTTCCATTGGCTTGTGGCTTTGTGAGCGGAACGTACCCGAGAACTTTTGAGGCTGCAAATGGAAAACGTAGTAGTTGCAACCGATTTGAGGAAAGAATGCTCAACTCAATGCATTGCTTGCATTACAGAACATTTCTGAATGCCGTTGATCGCTCGGATCGCAAAGGCTTATGGCCTTAGAAAGCATGTACAGGCCTGGAGCTGATGCATTTCTCCTGGGAAAAACATCTGGAATTGTCCAGGAATGTAGCTGTTGCCTCAGACAAAAATCAGGGCATGGCTCTCGCCTTGATGGGTGTTGCTCTCACCATGCTGGCCACGGATCTTCTGGCCCATGAATTGAAGGCTTCGGTCATGCCGTCCTCTCGGGCTTGATTCAGAGAAAGTCCATCTCGTCTTCATTGTTGTCGTCTTCCCTCGATTGAATCCAGAGGGCTGATAGCGGAAAGATGAAGCAGCCGGCAATCAGAAATTCCATGGGCTTTGGACTTGGTTGAAGCCACGATCTGTTGGATTCCAACGAGAAGCTGTATCAACCGCTGTCGTGCTTCTTGAATTTGGTTGCCGATCAATCGGTTTGATCGTGTTGAGTGTTTGTGCCTAATCAGTCGATGCTGATTAAGGTGACACCAGCCACAAACAGCAGAACAGACAACACCAGCAAGCCACTGTTCATCGGTTGCTGGCGCGTTTGATCGATTCCATACCCAGGCGTGCAGCCCGGCGCCCCAGTCCCACCGCTGCCTTGGCGGTGCTTTGGATCACATCCTTGGCGGTGCTGCGAACCCTGCGAGGGCTGCGTTGCATGGCATCGGGCCAGGATCCTTCCGGCCAGCGCGGCACACGGCGACCAACGCGGTCACCGAGTCGAAGCAGGGATCGACGCAGCCGGCTGGCCACAGCTTTGAAGCAACAGCATCAATGTGCTGGCTCCAACTCAATGGCGTTGTGCCAAATGACACGAAGGGGGCTTGGTGCTTACGTCGTTGCTCTAAATCCCTCAATTGAGGGATATGGCCATACAGATGGCACCCTCAACTGAGGGATGTGGAATCCATTGGCGTGTTGCTCAATAAAAGAGCGCGCCGCCGGTTGGTATGTCACCTCTTCACGACCTCATCCTTCAGCGCAAGGGCGAGCTGCAGACAGAAACGGTGCAGGTGGTGGATGCCGCCCAGGCCTGGCGCCTGGGGCGTGAGCGCTATCCCCACTGCATCCGCGGTGTAGTGCGTCGGGATGCGGGGCGTGATGGCTCCGCGGCTGAGCCATCCAAACGCCGCTAAAAGAGGGGCATCCGAACAGTCTGGGATGGAGCTGCGGCTCGAGTCGCGCGCATTGAACGAAGCCGTCGAAGCGACGGCGCAGTTTTTCAAGACCCAGCGGGTGGTGGCGTGCTGCGGTGATCGCCTCACCCTGGCTTGCCTCTGCCTGGCCGAGCCGATTCGCCGGGTCGTGGTGGGTTCCGCCACCACAGAAGAGGAAGGCTTTGAGCTGTGCTGCGCTACAAGCCCAGCCTGCTGATCTGCAGCTCGGATCTGGAAACCGGCTACGGCATGAACCTGCTGCGGCGGGTGAAGGCGGAGCTGCCCACCTGCCAGCTGTTGATCGTGCTGGTGCGTGAAACCCAGGCCGTGGTGCAGGAGGCGATGCAGGCCTATGCCGATGTGGTGATCTTCAAATCAAGCCTCGGCACCGGCAAGGGCGATTTCGTTCAAGCCCTCCAGACCCTTTCGGAAGGGGCGTGTATCTCCCCGAGGAGATTCGCCAGCTCGGTGCTGCAGAAGCGCCGAACCCCAATCTGCCGCCGTTGATTGAGGAACTCACCGAACGCGAACTGGAGGTGGTGGCCGGCGTGGCCCGCGGTCTCACCAATCAGAGCATCGGCAGCAGCCTCGGCATCTCGGTGGAAACGGTGAAGACCCACGTGGTCAACGCCAAAGACAAGTTGAGTGCAGCGGATCGCACCCAATTAGCGGTGATGGCCTTGCTCTCCGGCCTGATCGATCCTCTCGGCTGAGACCTGGGGGCTGTTCGGTGATCGCTCGTTCGCTGATCGCTCGTTCGCTGATCGCCTGTTCGGTGATCACGGTCGTGATCGTGCTTCGGTTGCCAACGCTTGATCCATAGGGTCTCGGCGTTGCTTATATGTGATGTCCGAGGAAACCACCAACCAGAAGTCCTGCGGCGGCAAGAAGCGGGCGATGCTCGCCTATGGCCTGGTTCAGATCTCCGCCACCGTGGTGTCGGCCGTGTCGTTGGCGGCCATCGCCGTTGGTCTCTGCGCCGTGAAGCAGGAGAGCCGCCTGTTCAACGGCTGCGTTGAAACCGTTGTGGCTGAGGACCGCTCCGAAGCCGAAGCCGTTCGCTACTGCAACGGCGGTTGATTCCACAAGAACTCAGTTCAGAACTGGCTTTTTAGCCGTTTCAAGTTGTGGCGATCACGTTGCAGTCAGAGGTTTTGATTGCGCCATGTAACGCTCACTTTGAACTATTTATAAGTTCATCAGCGCGCATGAAGTCATCGCCATAGCTTGAACTGAATTTCATTGGTCTTTCGGATGCCAGCTCTGAAGTACAAGCGGGATTTCACCCACGATCAACGGGTGTCCTTCGCCTTTGCGAACTCCGCGACTGCCACCAAGAGCGCCAGCTCCAACGCCGGCAAACCTGCATCCAGCACCGCTGAATACAAGCAGAACCAATGCGCCTCGATGGGCATCGGCATGGGTCCTCGGATCCATGAGGTCTGCCCTTTCGGAGCGGTGAACCACTCCTATGCCGCCACCGGCAGCTCGGCTCTGGAAACCGCCATCGCCGCGGCCTACAAGCAGGTGTTCGGCAACATCGGCATCTCCGACAGCCAACGCCTCACCTCCCTGGAAGCCTTCCTCTGTGATGGCCGCATCAACGTGCAGGGCTTCATGGGCGGCCTGGTCAAGTCCGACCTCTACAAGCAGAAGTTCTTCCACGCCGTGTCGCCCATGCGCGGCATCGAGCTCACCACCAAGCACTTGCTGGGCCGTCCTCCGGTGAGTCAGCAGGAAATCAGCGCTGGCATCCAGCTGATTGCTGACCAGGGCTTCGATGCCTTCGTCGACAGCCTCACCCACTCCGAGGAGTACCTCGAGACCTTCGGTACCGACACGGTTCCTTATCTGCGCGGCTTCAAGTCGGAAGCCCGGGCCGCCTGCTCCACCTTCGTGGGCATGGCTGACCTCACCCCGGCCAACGCCAGCGCCGAGCATGTGATGTACACCGGCCCTCTGCTGGTGAAGCGCCTCACCAAAGACCTCAGCACCTTCGCTGCTGGCAGCGGTGGCTTCTCCGGCGATGGAGCTGGCTTCTCCTACACCAACGCCGTCAAGAACGCTCGCAACAGCGCCTACCGCCGCATGTATGGCGGAAAGTTCAACTACGGCAGCTATTGATCCCCTGCCTCAGGCAGCGATCAACAGATCAGTGAACGGCAGGAGGGGCAACCCTCCTTTTTTTTATGCGCAGCGACGTCCTGCCCTTGATTTGCCCTGGGTATTTGTGCTCATTGCAAATGATTCTCGTTTTTGTAAAGTCTCGTCGCTATGAATTAGGCGATGCATTACTTCGGGCTATTGGTGCACGAGAGCGGTCAAGTTTCGCCACTCTTTGCTACTGATGTTCTCGAAGTTGCAGTCACAAAATTTTTTGAACGCTGCCTGCGAGCTGGATATCTGCCAATTGATGTTCATCTTCGTCTGATCAAATCGGCATCCCCGCAATTTCCGGCTGAGATCTGTTTGGATAAAAACCTGTTGGTATCGGGATACAACCTGCAGGTGGAAAATTATCAATAACCTGCCGATGGTTTCGCTGCGGCTGGGCGAAGTGGATGACATCTTGGGGATTAACCCCGCCTGATGCCTGTGGCCAGCCCCGCCGACGCCGATGCCAACCTCAAGCGGGCCCTCGAGCAGCTCAACGAGAACGAGGCGGCCGTGGCCGAGGCGATCAATGAAGCCCGCGCTGAGCATGCTCGCAGCGAACCGCCCCTCACCGGGCCGGCTCTGCTGGAGCGCATCGATCAGCTGGCCAGCCAGCGTTCCCTCGACAGTCAGGACGCCGCGATCCTCTGCCACTGGCCCGATGCCGCCTCCATCGGCCAGGCCTGGTTTGAGCTCAAGCACCCGGGCAAGAGCGTTCCTAGCCCGATGCTCGTGCTCGATGCCTACCTCGTTGGCGCCCCGCCATTTCTGAGCAAGGCCCAGCGGGATCTGGTGGGGGATTGGTACCGCAGCAAGGTGAGCGCCAATCCCGAGTACGCCGATGCCGTTACCGGAGCAGCCAAGGCCTTCGTGCTGATCGGTGATCTCAACGCCAGTGCCGCCGGTATGGCCTGGCAGACGATCATTCCCGATCTGCTCGAGCAAGGGCATGATCTCGAGTTCAACGTCACCAAGGAACAGCTGACGGCGGCGGCGGCCCGATGGATTGTTGCGGTGGCCGACACCTTCACGCCACCATCGCTGGATTGACGCGAGCGATCGATGGGTCTGCAGCTGGTTTCCGCCGACTACCTTCATGAGGACGGCATCACCTACCGGATCCGCCGCGACAGCCTCGAGCAGGACTTCACGATTGAGGAGAAGCGCAACGGAACCTGGGTGGATTGCGGCCTGGATCAGGCGGTGAAGGATGTGAACTTCGCCGAGTTCAAGCGCCTCGGCCTGCTGATCAAGAAGGTGATGGATGCCGATCAGTGGCTGGCCTGAACGACCCTGAATCGCAGCTGCCGTCCGTCCGCGCCAGGATGTAACGAATTAGTTACACGTTTCTCATGACCGTCGGAGAAATCTTCCTGGAGAGCCTCTCCACCGGGGTGATCACCGAGCACGAGGTGAACTGGCTGGCCTCCCATCAGACCAGTTTTGATCGGCCTGAGGAAGCCGCCGCCATCCGGCTCGGACGCCTCATGGACCAAGGCCAGATCAACCTCGGCTGCCGCCTGCCGGAGCCGATGCTGCGTCATCAGGAGGTGCTGGTGGACTGGATTGAACCCCTCGGCCGTCGCCGTCACCGTCAGAGTTAGCGCGCTGTGGCCTGAACCAGCAGCCCGTCCTTGGGAGTGGGGCTGGGGATCAGCTGCAGCGCCAAGTCTTGATCCGGCTGTAGCTGCAGCTCCACCGCCTGCAGCAGTCCCACCGCCATCAGGCGGATTTCCAACTCCGCCAGAGCCTTGCCCAGGCATACCCGTTCGCCGCCACCGAAGGGCAGCAGCGTCTGCTTGAACGAGCCATCCAGGTGCCGTTGCGGCCGGAATGCCGCCAGATCCTCGTCATCACCGGCCGACGTCGGGCTAAGCACCACCTGAATCACGCTGCCTTCGGGAACGGCCACCCCCGCCAGTTCGATCGGCGCGAGGCTGCGCCGGAAGAACCCTCCCACCGGCGGCGTAAGACGCATCACCTCCAGCACCGTTGCGTCCAACCGTGCTGATGCCGCCTCATTCGCCAACCCATCGCGCAACCAGCTCTCCACCTCGGGGTTGAGCAGCAGCGCCCGGAACAGGCAGCTCAGCGATGAGGCTGTTGTCTCGTAGCCGGCGAACAGCAAGAGCAGCAGCTGTTCGGCCAGGTCGTCATCGTCCAAAGGAATGCCGGCTTCATCCAAGCCGCCGCTCAGCAGATCAAGTCCGCCTTGGTTGGTGCCCGCCTGGAGCACGCCTTTGATCCGCTTCAGCAGCCGTTGGCGTGCCGCCATCGCCTTGGCGAAGGGGGTGCCGGGAATGGCCAGGGGAATCGAGAACAGGGCCCGGGTCCAGATCTCGAAGTCGGCAAACAGGGCATCACGGCTGGCGCCATCCAGGCCCAGCACCGTGGTGGCGATCACGGCAAAGGCGAAGCGCCTCATCCGTGCCGCCAGCGGCAACGGTGTGGTGTTGGTGATCAGCTCCTGGCAGAGCTCCTCCACCATCTGCTCGATCGACGGGGTGTAGCGCGCCAGTGCTGCGCTGGAGAACAGTTGCCCCACCACCCTGCGCCGGGCTTTGTGCCCCGGCCCACTGCGGTTGGCCAGCGATCGGTTGCCCAGCAGTTGCCGCACGCTTTCGGGCCACCAGCCCTGCAAGGCATCCCCTTGCCCCAGCAGGTCGCCGATGGCCTGTTCGCCGCGGATGAACACCATCCGCTGGGCCAGCAGCTTGGTTTCGAACACATCGCCGTGGGTCTCAAAGCGCCGCTGGGCGAAATCCGCTTGGGTGAAGAAGGCCAGGGTTTCCCCCAGTCCGCTCACGGCGCCGGTGCTGGGGAGGGGGGTGGTGGCCATCGCAGCTCGGCGTGAGCTGAAGTTCTAGGGCTGACAGTGCTGCAGGCGCTGGCTATTTCAACGGGTGTGCTGCGCGTTCTCCGTGGAACTCAAGTCTTTGCTATTTGTGCTGATCGCTCATCTGATCAGCGCCGGCCTCTCGAAAACCGTTGCCGCCCAGAAGGCCCGCAACAGCAACCGCTGGGCTGTTGCGGGTTTTCTGTTTGGGCCGTTGGGTCTGATTGCTGCGGTGGGCATGCCGGACCGTCATCAGATTGTTTATCTGCGCTATTTGGCTGAGCAGCAGGGCTACCAACCCCGCCACGCCTGTGGTGGTCAGAAGGGTGAGACCGACGCCTGAGTCTTCTCTTGAAACCCTTCAGCGGCAGCGCTGAAAACGAACAATGCTGCGGGTGAGGCCTTTCTCGGGCCAGTTGGGCATCACCCGCCAGGGGGTGTGCACCGTGAGCACGTCGCCCTCGATCGCGAAATAGCGGGTCTGTTCCGTGCCCACCCATTCGGGGTTCCAGGCCACATCCACCTGGGTGATCCAGCGGTCACCCTCGAGCCGGTACTTGCCGGTGTAAGCGATCATGCTGCTCAGCAGGGCCGATCGCTCCTCGGCATTGCTGCCCGGTTGGCGACCCTCTGCCGAGAGCATGAAGGAGAGGCGACCCTCCGCCGTGAAGATCACATAGCCGCTGGGGTTGTCCCCCATCGGCGCGAAGTTGTTGCCGTTGGCTTGTTCCTCAACGTCGTAGCTCAACAATTGCCACGCGCCATGCACGCTGGTGGAACTGATCGCTTGGGCGGGCTGAACCGAACTGACGCTCACAACTGAATCTGTTCCTGAGCGGCAACCTATCGATCGTGATCTGGCTTTGACAGCCTGAATCGAGGCATTGCTGCGCAATTGATGCCATTGATTGCCGAACCAGTAGCAACAACAACGAAAGTGATCAGCGTGCTGGAGCGCGGCAGGGCCGCCAGCCCCGTTTCACCATCACGTTCCAGGTGTCGATCGCGTTCTGATCCAGAACGCGGCGATGGCTGAGGGGTTGCGGTGGTCGGGGTGGGTCGTAGTGATACGTCCTGATCGAGACCCAGGCCGTGGTTTCTGAATTCAGTTCCGGCTTGAAATGCACCAGCCGCTGTTGGGTTGTGTTCACCAACCATCCCCGTCCACCCTGGTCAGGGTGTGATTGGGATGTTGATTGGTGCTGGGAGTTGGCCATTTGAACGCATTCTCGAGGCCAACTGTTTGACGCCGAGGGCTTTGTCAAACCACCAACACAAGCTGCTCACACATGCGGATTTTTTGTTTTTCCAGCCAATCAACTGAATTCAATTCTTTTTTCCCCTTGTGAGCAGCACAATATTTGTTCTAATAGAGAAGTAACGACCTCACAGACCCATGCTTACCGGAGCTGAATTGCTCAACCGCGTCAAGGAACTTGGCGATTGCGCCAAAACAGATCTGGCCAGGGGTTGTGGTTACGTCGTCAAAAAGAAAGACGGCTCTGAGCAGGTGAAATTCACCGCGTTCTACGAGGCCCTCCTGGAAGCCAAGGGCCTTTCCTTCTCCACCGGTGGATCTGGTGTGGGCAAAGGTGGCCGCAAGCTGTCCTACAAAGCTGTGGTTCAGGGCAACGGCAATCTGTTGATTGGCAAGGCCTACACCGCTCTGCTGGAACTGCAGCCCGGCGATGAATATGAGATCAAGCTTGGTCGTAAGCAGATCCGCCTGATCCCTGTTGGCGGTTCCGAAGAAGAGGATTGATCTCCGGTTCAGCAGCAACACCATTTTCCCCGTGGTTCCTTTAGGTTCCACGGGGACTTTTTTGGCTCCGATGCCCTACCAACCCACCAAGGAGCATCTGGACCATCAGATTCCAGACGCGTTCAAGAGCATCAATAGTTTGATGCGTCAGCTGAAGCAGGACATCGGCATGGATGACCGCTACATCGCCCTGATGCTTGATGCGCTCTCGCGGGAATACTCCGCCAAGCAGCCGATCCGAGAAGGTTTCGGCTTCCGCTGAAGATCAAGCTGTTGCTATCAACCGGTGGAACGGCGTCTCCCTCCACCCATGAAACGACTCCTTCTCGTCCACAACCTGGTGCACGGTCAGATTGTTGTGCACGAACTGGACGATAAGGATTTCGCTGTGGAGCTGGTGGAGGGCGATCCGGAGACCGACGATCAGGGCGAGATGGACGTGGAGAGTCGCTTTTTCATCCGCGTTGACAACGAATGAGCTCGCGTTGACCTCAGTGTCGAATCACGAGCGGTGCGCAGCTCAGCACAGAAATGATTGATCGGGTTGGATCAGCGCTATCGCGAAGGAACCTGTGGGTGGAAGGTGATGGCAACGCGCTACGTGCTTCGGATGGGGGAGGTGATCCTCTCCAACCGCAACCCCAAGGAGCTCGACGTCTACTGCTACCGAACCGGTGCCAACGACCACACCTGCCTGCTGCTCTCCGATCAATCCGAAGCGGATTTCCTGCTCCGCTACGGATCTGACGAGTTGAACGTGGCCTATTGACGCCGCTCGGATCGTGGCCTGAATGGGTGAGCATCTAGGCAACGCCATGGACGACGTCAGGCTGCAACAGCTGCTTCAAGAGGCAGAAGAGCATATCCGTGCCCGCAGCTGCCGCCAGCGCTATGAGCGCGCCGTGGTCCGTCTGCCCGACAGCCGCCGGGGCATCTGGTTCGGTGATGACAAGCGTGCGGCCTAAGGCGCGCCGTTGACCAGAAGAGCTGGCTCCAGGGGGGCGTGCAGCAACTCAAAAACCGAATCGATGCGTTCGGCCTCCACTTGCGAGATCGAGAGCATCAAGGCCAGCAGATCCAGTCGTCGTCGCTCCTCGGCGGAATAGGGACCATCCGAGCGCATCAGTTCTGAGGCCATCGCGTAGGCCGTGAGCGCTTGATCGGCTGTGAGCGCCTTGGCGGCTTCCAGCATCAGCGCCTTCGTGCCTTTCTCCAGGCGCATGGCCAGCACCGCATCCATCAGCAGCACCGCCTCGTTCTCACTCATCCGGCAGTAGGGCTCGCGGTAATCGAGGGCATGCCGGAATGCCCTGGCCCCAGGCCGGCTGAGGGTGTCGTCCCACGACACCGCGGTGAGGCCAACGGCCGCAAAAGCAGTGACGACATTCATCGGGAATGGCGCAAGCGTTGCTCAACTGTCAACGAATGGTTGCGATCCCTGTTGTTAAAAGCGCAACAGCTCTGCGCAGATGAGTCGTTGCACCTAGTCGGCCTGTCGCATCACTCCGGCAGGCGCTCCACGGCCACATGCATGAACCGCTTCACCATGGCGATCGGCCAGCCTTCTCGCTGCAGGTCTTCAGCGATCTGATCGATCTGAAAGCCGATCTCTTCGGCCACCAGCTCTTCCAGCAGCTGGTTCGAATGTTTCGTGGTGGTCATGGGCCGGTGCTCAAGCTCAGCAGCACTGCATCGGGCCTAACCCACCTCGGCTGTGTTTCGCCACCTTGATTTGATCGCGTTCGGTTGCAGGCTTGCGGCGCCGTTGCCAGCTTGAAGGCATGAAACAGGCTTCCCTGCTCCGGCGCATCGGTACCTACCTGCTCGGCTTGGTGGATGAGTACTGGGCCATGCGTCGTCCCTGGCAGTACGGCACCAAGCAGCCCCAATGCGGGCTGCAGTGCGATGGCGATCACTGCGAACCCGTCGACTGAGTCAGCCCTGCGCACAATGCGCGTTTACACGGGTTGCCGCTCCTCCATGTCCCCACAACAGTGAGGTCAGCCAAGGAGATGAGATGGAGTTCAAAAGCCGCATTTTTGCCACCTCGCGTGGGTCCACCATCGACGCCATCGGCGACGGCAAATATCTGGTGTGCAATCCGGCCTATTGCTTCATGGTGCATGGCCTGCGCCAGGCCCATGAGGCCGTGCAACGTCAGGAAAAGCCCGCCCTCTGAGCCATGGCTGAATACCGGATTCACTGCAAGCACTGCGGCTATGAGGGGCAGGCCAACTCCCGTTGGATCCCCTTCGTTCAGGTGGAGAAGCGGGGGCAGGATTGCCCCCATTGCGGTCGCCCCACCCTGCTGGAGCCCTGGTGCAGGCTCCGGGCTGAGGCGTCCATGCCTGATTACTGAAAGGTTTGCCAGCTGCTGGTGAGCCACTGGGGAGCCACGCTCCACCAGATGGCCGTGGCCACAAAAATGGCGGTCAGCCCGATCAGGCTGGTGATCAGCTCCTCCTGCCGGTTGTCGGAGCGAAGTTTCCTGGCTTTGCCCACGGTTGTCCTTGGATGCTTCCCTCGGTGTAAGGCCTCGGCTCGGCATTGGCCATCGGTCAAAACACCCGGCCGCAGCTCTGGCGATGATGGGTTCAGCGTCAGGGTCCGATGAGCACCGCCACGTTTGCTGAGTTCGCCGAACGGGCCGACTACTCCCTGCTGGAAGCCCTCACGCCTGACCCGGAGTCCACAGCAGATGGAGATGACCACCGTCCCCGCCAGGTGCTCTCCGGCCACTACGTGCCGGTGACGCCCACCCCGATCCCCGAGCCCCAATACCTGTCGCACAGCCGCAGCTTGTTCAGTGAGCTTGGTCTCAGCGACGACCTCGCCCAGGACGATCAGTTCCGCCGCATGTTTTCCGGCGATCTCGGTGTGGCCACCGGTCCGATGCGGCCCTGGGGCTGGGCCACCGGCTACGCCCTCTCGATCTACGGCACCGAATACACCCAGCAGTGCCCCTTTGGTAATGGCAATGGCTACGGCGACGGCCGAGCCATGTCGGTGTTTGAGGGCTTGTTTGAAGGGCGCCGCTGGGAGATGCAACTCAAAGGTGGTGGTCCCACTCCCTACTGCCGTGGCGCCGATGGGCGCGCCGTGCTCCGCTCCAGCGTCCGTGAGTTTCTGGCGCAGGACTTAATGCATGCCCTCGGCGTGCCCACCTCCCGTTCGTTGACGCTCTACGTCTCCCATGCCGAGACGGTGCGACGGCCCTGGTATTCCGAGAATTCACGCTCGATGGACCCGGACGTGATGGTCGACAACCCGGCGGCCATCAGCACCCGGGTGGCGCCATCGTTTCTGCGGGTGGGGCAGCTGGAGTTGTTCGCCCGCCGTGCCCGCAGTGAGGCCCATCCCCGGGCGCATCAGGAATTGCACCAGATTGTGGTGCACCTGATCGAACGCAATTACCGCCAGGAGATCGACCCTGGCCTGCCCTTCAGCGACCAGGTTGTGCTGCTAGCGCGCTTGTTCCGTGATCGGCTCACGGCCCTCGTGGCCAACTGGATCCGTGTGGGGTATTGCCAGGGCAACTTCAACAGCGATAACTGCGCCGCCGGTGGCTTCACCCTCGACTACGGCCCGTTCGGCTTCTGCGAGTTGTTCGATCCGCGCTTTCAGCCCTGGACCGGGGGCGGCGCCCACTTCTGCTTCTTCAACCAGCCGGCGGCTGCGGAGGCCAACTACCGCATGTTCTGGAAATCTTTGCGCACGTTGATGGAGGGCCAGGCGGAGGTTCAGGCCCAACTGGATCAGTTGCTGGAGGAGTTCCCCGCTGCCATGCAGGAGGCCATGCAGCGGATGTGGAGCAGCAAACTCGGCCTGCCCAGTGCCGACGATGCGCTGGTGAAAGAGCTGCTGCAGCTTTTGGTGGAGTCGAGCGCCGATTATTCGATGTTTTTCCGCCGCTTGTCGGATCTGCCCGAGCAGATCGATCCGCTGCGGGACTGTTTCTATCTGCCCCTTTCGGCCCCCCTTGAATCCCAGTGGAACGACTGGTTGCTGCGCTGGCGTGCACAGTGGCCCAGTGGCGTTGATCCGGCCCTGATTTCTGCTGGCATGCGGCGGGTCAATCCGGCCATCACCTGGCGCGAATGGTTGATCGCTCCTGCCTACCAGCAGGCCGCCGAAGGAGACACCTCCTTGATGGATGATCTGCAGCAGCTGTTCAGCACGCCCTACGAGCCCCCTTCCGCTGAATTGGCGGCCCGATACGACCGCTTGAAACCGCGGGAGTTCTTCAGCGCCGGTGGGGTGTCTCACTACAGCTGTTCGTCTTGAGCGCCGACGACGTTCTGGAGTTCTGGTTCCAGCAGTGCCGTCCCTGGCAGTGGTTTCGTCGCCGCGACAGCTTCGATGCCCTGGTGCGAGAGCGATTCGCGGAGGCCGTTGAGCGCGCCCTCGCTGGAGAGCTGGACCACTGGAGCTGTGGACCCAGCAGTGGTCTGGCCCTTGTGCTGCTTTTGGATCAATTCACCCGTCAGATTTGGCGGGGCCAGGCCCAAGCCTTCGCCGGAGATCCTCAGGCTCTGAAGCTGAGCCTGGCAGCGCTGGAGCGGGGATGGATCGCAGCGGACTCGCAACGACCGCGGCGGCAGTTCTGGCTGATGCCTCTTTTGCACAGCGAAAACATCAGCGTGGTGGCCCAGGCCATCCCTTTGCTGGAGCAATTCGCCGACGGTGCCACCGCCGATGTGGCCCGCCGCCATCGCCTCCAGCTGCAGCGCTTTGGCCGCTATCCCCATCGCAATGCTGCTCTCGGACGGGTGAGTTCACCGGAGGAAGTGGTGTTGATGCAGCAATCACAACGTTGAGGGTTCCTCGCCTTCGTCTTTCATCAGGCGCAGCGCTGCATTCATCACGGCAGCTTTCACCGCCCGGCGCTCCAGCCCCTGGCGTTCGAAGTGCCGAACGATGCGCGACAGATCCCACCAGACGGCCACTTCCACTTCATCCATCTCATTGGCGACGTGGAGAGTCATGGTTTCGCTGGGTCTTAATTCAGCTGTAGCCCCGTGCCAGCACCGCCTGAGGCGTCTGCGGAATTACTGCTGAATTCAGTTGCAATTCAGCCTGAACGGTCGTTCGTGGCTAGGCAGCAAGTGGATGCCTCCCTTCACTGTGCAGCACTACTTGATCGTTTGGACGTTCCCGACTGTTGAGGGGGCGTGGGAGTCATGCCCGGGCTTTGCTGACTACATCAACTCGGGAGCACCGGGAGATGCTTTCGACGGCTTTGCTCTCAAATACCGCGTCTGCGAACCGATCAGCGGTAGTGGTGTCGCAATTGCCGTTGCCAGTGACATCGGCAAGGTGTGGGCGCATCTCGGACCCTGGATCAAGGACTTCGGCATTCAGTTCGAGGTCACTGCCGTGGTGTCCGATGCCGAATTTGCTGCGATGTGGCCGATGGTGGAAGCTGCGGCATCCGTCAGCTAAAACGGCTGCCCAACACACCATGGCCCGGCTTTGACGCTTGCCCTGCTTGAGCCCCTGCTGTTTCTTGCTGCGGCTGGTTCAGCTGCAGCGGGATTGCTGATCCTTCAGTTGGGGCTGCAACGGGTGTTTTCAGTAGCACCGCGCTTGAAGCCGGGCCAGGACGTTGCTGCTCCGGACACGTCGCTGACTGTGGTGATCCCCGCCTTCAACGAGGCCCACAACATCGAGGCCTGTGTCGCCAGCGTTCTGGCCAATCAGCCCCCCTGCCAGGACTGGTCGGTGGTGGTGGTGGATGACGAGTCCAGCGATGCAACGGTGGACAACGCCCTCCGGGCTGGCTCAGCAGCGCCCCACTTCCGACTGATCCAAGCCGGCCCCAGGCCCGTCAACGAACGCTGGGTGGGCAAGAACTGGGCCTGCAGCCGGGCCGTTGACCAGGTCTCCAGCGAGTGGCTGTTGTTCATCGATGCCGATGTTCGGCTCAAGCCCGATGCCCTGAAACGGGCCCTGGCTCAGGCCCTTGATGAGCAGGCCGATCTGCTGAGCCTGGCGCCTCGGTTGAGTTGCGGATGCCTGGCGGAATGGATGGTGCAGCCGATCATGGCCAGCCTCCTGGGCCTCGGCTTTCCCATCCTCGAAACCAACGACCCGGCATCGCCGGTGGCGTTTGCGGCGGGGCCCTTCATGTTGTTCAAGGCCTCCACCTATGCGCAGATTGGTGGGCACCGGGCCCTGTCTGGCGAGGTGGTGGAAGATCTGGCCCTCGCCCGCGCCATCAAGGGAGGAGGCCATCGGCTGCGTTATCTCCTGGGGCTTGATGCGGTCGATCTGCGGATGTACAGCGACCTCGCGGCGCTCTGGGAGGGCTGGACCAAGAACTGGTTTCTGGGCCTGGACAAGGATCCCGTCAAAGCCCTTGGCGCCGCTTTGGTGGTGGTGCTGATGTTCACCGTGCCCTGGCTGTTGCTGCCGGCATCGCTGCTGCTGCTCTGGCTCCAACCCCTGCTGGCTTCGGCTTGGTGGTGGGTGTTGGCGCTGGCGAGCTTGGCCATCCTTCAACAGCTGCTGCTGCGGCTGTGGACGCGCAGCAACTTTGATGTGCCCCTCAGCTACTGGTGGCTGATGGGAGCCGGTGGGTTGCTGGTGGGTGCGATTGGCCCTTTCTCGATCTGGCGCACCCGCACGGGACGTGGTTGGACCTGGAAAGGCAGGGCTTTGAATTAGGTGTGGTGTCCCTTTTCGCGGGCATCTTCAGCCCGCCGCCGGATTGCCGCATGCCGGAATGCCTTTTCCAGCTTGGTCAATTTGGGTTGTTTGTCTTGCAGGGCAGCTTCGCCGCGGGCTTTGGCTGCGTTGATGAAATCGTCCGATTTGGTACCGCTGAGTCCACCCATTTCCATGCCTCAACTGAATCAAGCCTGGTTCCGTTGCGGCTTCGTTGGGCTCGAAGCAAAGGCTTTCTATCGAATTCAGGTTTGAACGGAATTGTTTGGTAGTCCTTGATCCCATTGATGAGCCATCCCCTCTGAAGGCTCGGCATCAGGCCGCTGTGTGCGAAGGTAAGCAGTCTTGATCAATTCTTTTTTTGACGATCTTTATCGGAAATCTCTCCTGGGACGCTGAGCGGGAGGATCTCATTCATCTGTTCGGTCAGTACGGCGAAGTGAGCAAGTGCTCCTTGCCCCTCGACCGGGAGACGGGCCGCAAGCGTGGTTTCGCTTTTGTTGACCTCAGCAGCGAAGCCGATGAGCAGTCGGCAATCGACGACCTGCAGAACGTTGAGTGGATGGGTCGCGCCATCTCCGTTCGCAAGGCCGAACCCCGCCGCTGAGCTTCACAACAGCTTCGCTTCACCTCACTTTCCAAAACCACGGTCGGTTGTGGATGGTGAGGTTTTGTCGTGCGTTGCGTTGGGCTGTGGCTGTTGAGAGGCCTGCTGTTGAGAGGCCTGGTTGAACCGACTGTCGAGCCAACGCGAAACGATGTAGATCCCAATGAACATCGGGATGTAGATCTGATAGGCACTTTGTTGTTCAATCTCGAGCTGATTGACGACGGTGACAGCAGCGGTGCTGAGCACGAGGTAGATCCCGACGCGCCGAAACAGGGGTGATTTGAACAACGTTGTGAGAGCTCAAGCGTTTGATCATGTTCTCCTGCCGTTGAACTCCCTCAACTGGGGGATGTGCCGGACGTGCCATACCTGCTGAATGGGGAGGCAATGCAACGCTCCGATGCCACCCGCCTATGACCTGATCATTGAGCGTGGAGGCTCGATCGTGGTGGAAACCATCGAGGCCTGTGACGAAGATGCTGCCTGGCGCGCTGGCCTGATGTTGCACATCGAGGCGCTGATGGCCGTGGTCTGCAGGGACGAACACGACCCCGAATCGACGCGGGCTTAGGGTTTTCTTAAGAGTTGGTGCGATGTTGTGATCGGTTTGATCGCCTCAGGTTTGTTCCTGGTGTTTCCCTCAATTCCCGGAGCGGATCTATCCCTGTTCCAACAGCTGAACAGGGAACTCGGTGCCCTCTGTCAGGAGCCACTCGCTCAGGCCATCAGGGTCTGTCGCCTCCATGCCCGCCTGGTGAACGGCTGAGTCAGCGCTCGTCCGGCACTACACCACAGGCAACCCGTGCTCCACCTCCACCGAGGGGGGGCTCGTCCCTGTAGGTGTCGCCGCCTGCATGAACAATCAGGGCTTTCCCCTTCAGGTCAGCGGTGCTGAGCCGAGGCGCCACCACGCTGGTGTTGGTCTTGCCGTCGTCATCCACCACCAGCCTGCTGAGATCGCCCCGGTGACCGTTTCCGAAGGGGCCGAGGTGTTGCCCCGTTTCGTCAGGGTCCCAGTGACCTCCGGCAGCCAAGCCGGCAACAGGTGTGCCTTCGGCGGTTAGGCCCACGTCACAGCTTCCCGTGCTGTGGAGATGGAAGCCGTGTTCACCAGGGCTCAGCCCCGCCAGATCGGGATAAATCACCAGGCCTTGGTCAGTGTCTTGCGCGGTGATGCTGCCGATCGATTCGCCAATGCCGTTGGCATCAATGCGTTGCAGGCTCACCTCCAGGGCTCCGCACCAGCCCGGTGTGAGCGTGAGCAGGCCGATGAGCAGAACGAGCTGGGCGAGCAGGCGACGCATCACAGAACAGCGTGTTCTTGAATTGTCGCTCCCGGTTGGTGCCGTCTGCGGTGAAGATGGTGCGTCGTTCAGCTGATGCTTGGTGATGCGTTGGGAGTACACCCAGTTGCGCTTCGTGCCCCGGGGGAAGTCGTGGACCGGGGAAATCGAGGAGCTCTGGCTGGATGATCGCCAGCTGATCTCCAGAAGTCATCCGCAGCGTGACGTCACCCTGGTGGGCTTGATGAATGAATTGGGAGAGCAGGGGTGGGAATTGGTGACCTACGCCCAACCCTTCACGGGCTACCACGGTGGTTGCTATACATTCAAACGTCAGAAGTGAGCAGCTGCTTCAGAGCGGGTTGGTGCTGATGTGCTGGGCCATGCCCATAAAACCGATCACGAGAAGCGCAACAGCAACGGTTGAGGCAATGGATGCCAAGCCCATTTGTGTTTGATAGCTCAGGCTTTTCATGCATCAACCTCGTTTTTCAGATGCACCAGAATGCATTGCTCGTAACAACTGCCATCATCAAGATTGCAGAGGGTCAGGCATTCAAAATAGGCATTCACCTGTGATTCAGTGACGCAAGCTTGGGAAGGATTCGGTGACTCCAGGTTTGTATTCAGCACGTCTTTCTCAATTCGCAGAGCGACACTATGCCGTTTTTCTTTTTTGGTCAATGAAATTATTGCGGCGGGTAAATACCTAGATAAAATTACCTATATCAGATCAACTTTGATGGTCAGTCTTTGTTTTTGGGTTGATCCCTTGCTTCTTATGGTGAGCCGATGAGCAAGGGCAACCCCGCTGAACGGCTCGAGGACGAGCTCGATCGTGCCAAGGCTCGTGGCCGTTGGCTCAGTGACGATGAGCAGGCTGCGCTTGATCGTGAAGCTGATGCCGAGGTCCTTCTGGTGGAGGCCAAGCAACAGCGTGATCGCAAGCTCATGATCCTCACCGGGGTCTGCTTGTTGATTCCGCCGTTGTGGCCTGTGGCCCTGGGGCTGACCCTGTTTCTTCTTTATCCAGACACCATGGCCAGGATCGGGCTGGCCGCTGCCATCACCTTTCTGGTGGGCGGATTGCTGTTGGCCGGCGTGCTCGGTTTGGCGATGGTTTGGTTGATTCAGTGGCTGTTCTGATCAGATGCTGTTCTGATCAGCTCTGCTGGATCAGTTGCGTGATTTCACCACCGTCATGCCGACGGGAGCCAGAGCAATCAAAGCCAGTTTGATGTGCTGAATGCCGAATGGAATGCCGATGATCGTGACAAAACAGGCCAGGGCACTGCTGAGGTGACCCAGGGCCAGCCACCAGCCGGCCACAAGGAACCAAACACATTGCCGAGCGCACCCAGCGGGCCCGTCCCCAGATCACCTCGTCCTCTCAACTGACGACGGCTCACAGCTTCGGAGCCGAAGGGCCAGAGCGAGAAACAACCGACCACCCAGCACGACCGTGCCCATGGCAGGCCAACGATGGTGATGACGCAGATCAACGCGGCCAGCCACCAGGCCAGAGCCATGGGAAGTCCGCCGAGAACAACCCAGAGCAGGTCGAGGACCATCGAGATCATGTCTCCATTGTCACGGCAGTCTTAAAGCTCGTTCGTTAAATTCTGTAAAAGGTGTTTGACCGGGCATGGCGGGCAGTTTCGGGATTGTGGGTTGTGGATTTGTGGGATCCGCTGTTGCCACTCACCTCAGGCGACAGGGCCATGAGGTTGTCGGCACCACCACCAGCCCCGGACGGTTGGCTGAACTCTGCGATCTGGTCGACCACCCCCGCCTCTACAGCGCTGGCGATCCGATGGCGGATGCCAGTTTCCTGGATCGGCTGGATGGAGTTCTGATTGCAATGGCGCCCACCACCGCCACCTTTGAAGAAGATCAGTACGAGAAGGTTTACGGCCAGGCGGTACCAGCTCTTGTTGAGGCGCTCCGTCAGCGCCAGGGGCGTCGACCGCTGCATGTGACCTACCTGAGTAGTGCAGGGGTGTATGGCGATCAGGCTGGCGCGATCTGCAATGAGCTGACGCCTCCGGATTGTTCCAACAACGCCAACGCTCTTCTGGCCAGCGCCGAGATGTCTGTTCTTTCCTTGAACGACGCTTCAACCCAGGCCTGTGTGTTGCGGCTGGGTGGTATCTACGGCCCTGGCAAGGACATCCCGTCGTACATCCGCAGTGCTGCTGGGCAGCCGGTTCGCAAGAACGGCAACCACATCAATGCCTGGGTTCATCTTCACGACATCATTCGCGGTGTGGATTTCGCCTTCGGCCGGCGGCTCCAAGGCATCTACAACCTTGTGGATGATCTCCAGTTCACCCGGCGTCAGCTTTCCAACGCCTTGTGTGATGACTTCGGATTGCCCCCAGTGATCTGGGACAACCACGATCGCCCCGGCGCACGCATCTTCAATGCCCGTGTCAGCAACGCCCGGTTGCGTGAAATCGGATTCCAGCCCAGCGTCAGCTCCATGCTGGAACCTGTTGCGGCCTGAGGCTCCAGCCCCTCTTAGCGAAGCGGTTCAACGTTCGCGGCGGATTTGATTTTTCGATACAGATTGCGCACCGATTTCTCATTTTTCGTTGTTGATGTAAAGCAGGATTGCGGAATCCACGTTCAACTTGCTGCGTTGATTAGACCCTGCACATTCAACGCGGCGGCGCTGTGAAAGACGAATCGTTCTGCATCGAATTTGCGTCCTCCTTGGCCTTGATGTTGCTGGAGCTCAACGCAGAACTTCTTGAGCTTTCAGACGAAGCCTCCAACGTCACAGCAGAGCTTTCTGTTGTTGAGCTTGAGCGTGCCTGCTGATGCTGGATCGCATTCGTGCCGTCTTTGCTGAAGCCCAAGCCGAGGGCATGGATCAGTTGTACGACGTCATTAATGCGGCGCGTGATCTTGCACCGGATTCAGATTTTCAGGCCTGTTACGACCTTGTGATGGCATCCGGCGGCCCTGAAGTGGAAACCTGGATCAATTTCACGGTGACCACAGCCACCCGCTTCGATCTTGACGATCAACCGGAGCCGGAACAGTTTCTTTCCGTTCTCGAGGAGTGTTGTGATGCCCGTCGGGAAGAGCAGCGGGCTCAGCCTTCGGAATAACGAAGGGCCTTGAGGCCCATCACCAGATGGGTGCGAAAACTTCCCAGCGCCATCACCTGCTTAGGCGATCGCGTGTCGCTCACGGCATCGCCCTGTCCTTCAATCCAGCGCAGCAACTCCTGGGTTTGGTCGGCCCATGCACTCAGTGCTGCGCGGAGCAATTCGTCATCGCTGAGTCGCCCTTCAGGAACGGCGGATGTGTCCATCGCCGCTTTCAGCAAGGCGTTGAGTTGCTGATGGCTCAGCGCGTCAGGAACAAAGGGATCAGGATCGATGCTTAAGAGAATCTTTAGGCTTGCTTCGACCGTAGTTCAGGGGTATCGGTTGCGACCACCCGTGTTTTGGCTCATTGCGTCAGCGTGATCGAGCTTGATCCGGGTCAACGCTCAGCCCGCGGGTGGCAAGGGCCAGGCGCCGAACTGCCAACAGGGCTGGATAAGCCAGTGCTGAACGTTGGTTGTCACTGAACAACTTGGCCAGCAGTCCGAGCAGGGGATCGCTGGGGTTCATGCGCCGGCTGAGTTCCGCAATGGCTTCGCTGCCATGCCACGTCTGCTCTCCTTCGATCAGCACGGCGCCATTGCGCAGAGGCAGGC
Source organism: Synechococcus sp. N19 (assembly GCF_900474045.1). NCBI lineage: Bacteria > Bacillati > Cyanobacteriota > Cyanophyceae > Synechococcales > Synechococcaceae > Synechococcus > Synechococcus sp. N19. The sequence goes on along the minus strand of NZ_UCNR01000016.1, from coordinate 96,279 downwards.
CGAGGGCATTGAGTTCGCGACGGATCGTGTGATCGGCGCGTCCGTCAACAATGCGCAGGTTGGGAACACCCGCCTGGAGCTCACTGCGGAGGGCGAACTCTCGACAGAATGGGCATCCGCCGTCGTAGATGAGGGTCAACAGCATTGCTTAATTCTGTCGCGAAGGGCCTGGGCCTGGCGTTGTTGATGCTTTGTCTGCTCTTGGCTCCCCAGCCGTCATGGGCCGATTGGATCTGCGATGGGGATCGGCTCAGTGTTGAGATCACGCGGGGAGCCGTTGATCTCACCGGCCTGGCGGAAGGCATTCCCAACACGTTGGAGGGAACCTTGCCGGGGGACGGAGTTCTGCTGCGCTGGCGTGATCTGGAGTTGCAACTACCGCGCACCAACAATGCAGGTGCTCCCAGTTACACCGATGGCCGTTGGTGGTGGCGGGTCGTTGATGAATCAGCGCCGGAATTTTGGGAACGCCGCGGCACGGTGATTCGCCACCAATGTGAACTGATCTGAGCCTTCCTCCAGCTAACGCCGTTTTCGCTTGCGGCGGTTGGCCTTGCGGGTTCCTCCATAGCGATAACCAGCTTGTTCGCGAAAGTTCGGCCAGCAGGTTTCGCACACCAGGATCCAGTCCGCGAGTCGGGCGGTGATCACCCGGAAATGCACGTCCCCCGGCTGTCTGCAGTGATCACAACAGAATCTTTTGTTTTTCCACAGTTTTTCAACCGACTCCTCTGGCGGATCGGTGCCCTGAAGCTTTTCCTGAGGATTGCTTGCTTCGTTCACAGCAGGGAGCGCTTCGTTGCTACTTGAGGCGTGTTCGAAATCACTGATGCATTTATTGCTTGAAATCAATTGCCAGCACAGCATTTTTTACATTGAGCGGAAGGATGTGCCGGGGACTGCCGAGCATCTGAAGCTTGTTTTCCACGCCGATGGCCAAAACCACTGTGCTCGCCAGGATCAGCTGTTTTGGCCCTGTGGAAAAGCTGTGTATAACTCTACGAATCGCTTGGAACTTGGGCGTTGATGGAGGCTTTTAGGGCGGCCATCTCGTGGGCGGTGAGGTGAGCCTCGACGGCCTCAGGGGTGTTGTTCAGATAGTGGATCCATGCCTCGTAGCACTGTTCCTGCGTTGCTGATGGGTTCTGACCTTCACCAGCTCCCGTGCTGACCAGAAGCTCTTCAATCCTGGCCAGCCGAGCTTCGATCCGGCTCAAGCGGCTGCCGATGGCATCGTCCTGTTGCGTCACCTGCGGATGGGCGGTGGTTCCCGTGATTGTTGCGGAGAGCCCCTGGGTTGACGCTGTAGTACATGCGCACTAAAACAGATGTACTGCTCCGAAACCCATGGCTGCGAGTTCTCCATACGCCACCTTCCGCGCTGACGAGTGGATGCGTCATTCCTTGATTCGACCCCGCAAGGCGTTTCCGGCGGCCGCCTCGGCGGTGGCGAAGCCACGTGCCAGGCCCACCGCCCCTGTTCGAGCCTGTGATGCCGTGCAGGGGGAGCTTTTTCTCTTTCCCGTCGTGATCTGCTGAGCCTTGGTCTCTGCGACAAACATTTGCAGGAGTCGCTGTTTGCTCCCTGTTCTGCCAGGGTGATCAGTGGTTTTTATTGCCAGACCATGCTGTTGTTCGCTTCCCAGACAGCTCCAGGCGGCCCGACTGTCATTCTTCCGGCCCTGTTGATCACCGGACTTCTCGTTGCAGCATCACAGGCGTTCGTTCCCAAGGGCGGCGACAAGAACTGAGCCCTGCCGTTTGCCTTATCGAAGGGCTGAGAGAACATCAGCCCCGAAAGCATTGGCATCAAATCCCGGCTTTTTGGGTGTATGTCCCAGTCGCACGATCACCGCGCGCTGGGATGGAGCCACCAGAAGAAGTTGTCCCTGATAGCCCTCAGCTGAAAAGCTGTCATAGGGCAGATCCGGCCTTGATTTGCGGCGGCTGAGCCACCAATGCGCGCCATAGGCCTGTTTTGATCCCCGCGACGCCGTCTGTGCCTGCCGAACCCAGGTTGCGGGCAGAAGTTGCTTGCCATCCCAGCGGCCCTGATCCAAGTACAACTGGCCAAACCGGGCCCAATCGCGGCCGCTGGCCCACACCAGGGATGAGCCCACCAAGGTTCCACTGTTGTCGTTTTCGAGCACGGCAGTTGCCATCCCGAGAGGCCCGAACAATGCCTGCTTGGGAAAGCTCCAGTAGCGCTGATCGTCATCGATGGCATGTCTGAGGATCCGGCTGAGGATGTTGGTGGTTCCGGATGAATAGCTCCACTTTTTTCCCGGTTTTTTGCTGAGGGGTTGGCTGGCGGCGAACCCGGCCATGTCGGCTTCCTGGGTCAGCATCCGCACCAGGTCCGAGTTCAGTGTTCCCGTCGATTCCTCGAACGCCAGTCCGCTGTTCATGCGCAGCAGCTGATCCAGGCTGATCCTTTGGCGTGGATCCTGCGGATCACTCCATTCGGGCACCTTCGGTGGCTTGCCTGGATCCAGAAGCCCTTCTTGGATGGCCCGTCCGATCAGGGCATGGGTGATGCTTTTGCTCATCGACCAGCCAATCAATGGCATGTCGGGCTGGATGCCTTGGGCGTAGCGCTCGGCGATCACCCAGCCGTTCTGCACCACCACAACGGCGCGGGTGCGTTTGGGTGTGAGCGGCTCGTTCTCTTCAAAGGCGCGATCGAGAGCGTCCTTCAGTGCCTGCTCATCGATCTCCGGCGGTTCTGCGGCGGCTGTGTCGCTCAGGGGCCAGGCAGAGCCAATGGGCTGGGGCGTCGCGGAGCCAGGCTGTTTTGGCTTGGGCAGCCGGGGTTTTGGATGCCCATTGATCTGCCAGGTGCAGCCCCGTTCGCCGTTCTGAACCGCTTCAGCACGAATCAGCCCGAACAGGGCGCTGGCTTCAACGCGTCCAGCGTTTGGTTTGATCCGGGTGTGGATCATCCCCTGGCCGGCGGCCAGATCTTCGTTGAGCACCTGCTCTGGATCCATTCCAGCCATCAGCACGCTGCTGCAGAGCTGCTTGGCGCTGAAACTCGCCCCCGCCCTGGCGAATGTGATCAGGTTGCGCAGCGGAGGCTCCAGGCCTGCTGTGGCGCTGAAGGTCACGGCCGCCACGGAGATCACCACCGTCCGCCAGTGCTGCTTTGTCACCCTTGCTTTGTCACCCTCAATGGCCATGAAAAAAGCGGGGGTGTCCCCGCTTCAATCATGGATGGAACGTTGGCTTCAGTAAACGTCGTAGCTGACGCCGCGGTAACGCAGTTCCCGCCCACCGCTTGGGTGCTGTTGTGGGTCGATCGGTTCGTAGGCGACGCCCCGATAGCGCAGCACCTTGGTTTTGCTCCCCACCGGGGTGTGCACCCGGTCGGTGTGGCCCTGGTGGCGGTAGGCCCGTGCCATCTGTGTTCTGGCCGTTTCGATGGCCTGATTGCGCACAGTCCGTGCCTTGATCAGTTGAAGGGTGTTCATCTCTCTCTTGCGCGGTGCCCACGCCCCCGTTGCCTGGCGCGGATCTGACTGCGGCCTGTTGATGAGGCTCAACGTGACCACACTCTAGTCCCAATTGGTATCAACGGCTACTGTTTTTTCTGCTCCCTTTGGGAGGCGTTGTCAGCATGGTTCTGGATGAAGGCGGCGCTTGTCTGGGGCAGTTCCTCTGGTGTGCATCTGCGGGCCGTCTGCGGCCGGCAAGACCACCCTGGCCGCCCGTCTGGCCGAGCAGCTGCGTGCCACGGGGCGTCATCCCCTGCTGATCGCCTGCGACGACTACTACCGCTGTGGTTGGTCGCCCAGCTCGCGCTATGGCTTCGACACGGTGGATGCCATTGACGCGGATCAGCTGAGGTTGCAGCTCAGCGCTGTTCGCTACCGCCAGTTGAACGCGCTGCGCAGCTACGACATGCGCAGCCGCAGGGTGAGCTCCAGGTTGTTGCAGCAGCCCTATGACCTGGTTCTGGTGGAAGGCTCCTACGGGCCACAGCATCTGTTGGAGGCTGTGCCCATCTCGCTGGTTGTGTACGTCGAAACCCCACTGCTTCAGAGGTTGATCAAGCGCCTCTGGCGTGATGTTCGCGACAGGCAGAGGCCGGCTTCCTATGTGATTCGCCAGATGCTGCGCGAAATGCTGCCGGGTGAGCGTCGCTTCATTCACCCTTTGAAGCGTCGCGCAGATCTTGTTGTTCGGGGCTACAACTTCGATCTGGAGCCGATTCTCAGCAGAATTGGGTAGCTGCTTAAGCCTTGATCAGTCTCAGTGGCTTGTTTCTGCGTAGGCCTGTGCGTCTGGAGGCTGATTGATTGATGGTTTAGGTGGTTTGCCCTGGCTGATTCGATCAGCGGGTCTGCTTTTTAGGGCGAGACATCTTCTTTTTAGGGCGAGACAGCAGGCGCGAGATTTTCGCCATCCATCGACCCTGTGCAGCTTGTTGCGTCGAAACAACCGCTGCTCTTTGCTTGGCTGACGCAGGGTTAGGGCCTGAAGGTTCTGATAGCGCCCAGCGAAAATCCATCAAGGATCGTGGCTTGCCTGCCGGGGACTGCGCCAGCACCTGCTGGCGAAGCTGACGTTGAGTGCGCAACAGCCTTCAAAGGCACCTGCTTGCACCATGGCTCAAGCAGGTCCTGTTCCGCCAGCAGTTCTGTCGTTCATCAGAGGCTTCCGATAGTGCCTGCCCAGGGGCGACAGATTCAGACCTTGTTTCCTTCGTCGTCCCAATACTCGATTCTGTTCACTTCAAGATCGTCTTGTTTGAGTTTGGCGGCGATCTCCTTGGCCCTCGCCCTCAGATACAGCTCATCGGTCACCAGGCTTTGGTAAACGATCTCCTCCAGGGTTTCTGCGGGAGCTTCTGAGACGATCTGCTTCACGTCGTCCTTGCTCAGCTTCACGTCAGTTCGAATGCTGACGGTCTGCTCGAAGTTGAACTCGATTTCGTTGATGACCGATTCCATGGGCTCCCTGGCAGACAAAAAGAAACCCCCGCCAAAGGCAGGGGTTCCAAAACGGCTCACAGGAGTGTGTCCTTGTTTCCACCCTGTGAGGCGTTTTTCCTCACAGGTCCAACATGCCAATCCGATGCGTTTGCTGGGATTGCTGATGGACAGCCTCGCGGTTGGCCCCAGCGACCTGTCTCAAAGTTCAACCGCGTCGCCCCAGGCCGGAGATGCAAGGCGTTTCCAGCCCTGGGTCTGCAAGGACGCCCAGAGTTGTTCTGCTTCGGCCTTTCGCAGGTGTCGGCGTTCCTTCAGCAGGGGAGGGCCGTCAGGCAGGCGCCGGCCTCTGTCGATGAAGACCTTTGGCTCGTGGATCCATCCCTTCTGATCGCGATGGAATCGCCAGATCCAGCGGTCGTCGCTGTCGATTAGCCAGCCCTCTCCCATCATAATGCCGCAAGTACATCTGTACTAGCAATGATGGGTCTGGCTGGTCAAGTGGTCTTCTGGATCAGGCCCAGACCAAAAAAAGGAGCAGGCCCCTCAGCCCGCCCCCTCCGTGACGCATGGAAAGCACCACTGCTTTCGTGATGCACTGTCCAAGACGATGGCGCTTTGGCGGGTATCGATCCGCACGTTTTTAGGCATTACTGCTTAGTAAGAACTGTTCTCATCCGCGTGATGATTCCGGAGACGCGAGCATCACTGCCAACGCTTCGGGGAGTTGAACGAGCGCAGGTTCCCTCGCCTGCGCCTCCTCCAAACATTCATGGGAGCAGGGTGAGGATTCAGCTGCTTTGGCGCCGATGGGCTGATCCAGCTACCAACCCTTCAGGATCTTCCGCGTCATGGCCTCTTTCAACATCAGCATCGAGGGTGGTGCCAGCTTTTCGTGCCCTGATGACACATACATCCTCGATGCAGCCGAGGAGGCCGGAGTTGATATGCCTTATTCCTGCCGGGCCGGCGCCTGTTCCACCTGCGCCGGCCGTTTGGAGAGTGGTTCGGTGGATCAGACCGATCAGAGCTTTCTCGATGATGATCAGATCGGCCAGGGGTTTGCCCTTCTTTGTGTGAGCTACCCCACCGCTGATTGCGTGATCAAGGCCAACGCTGAAGAGCTGCTGTCTTGATCAGGGCTTGCGGGTGATCACAGGACGGCGCCGTTTCGGATAGAGCTCACGGCACATGGGGCAGACGGTTCCGTCGCAGCCCCGTGCTGTGCAGAACTCACGGCCCCAGAAGATGATCTGCAGGTGCAGGCGGTTCCAGTGCTCCTTGGGGAAGAGGCGCTTGAGGTCCTGTTCCGTGCGCGCCACACTGCTGCCGTCGCTCAATCCCCAGCGTTGGGCCAGCCGGTGGATGTGGGTGTCGACGGGGAAGGCGGGCACGCCGAAGGCCTGGGCCATCACCACGCTCGCTGTCTTGTGCCCCACGCCGGGTAATGCTTCGAGCTCTTCAAAGCTCTGGGGAACATCGCCGTCGTAGGCCGTCATCAGAATCTGGGCAAGGCGGCGCACGTTTCTGGCCTTGGTTTTGGCCAGCCCGAGCTGCCGGATGAACGCCAGGATCTGCTCCTCCTCGAGTTCTGCCATGGCGGCGGGTGTTGGCCCAGCGGCAAACAGCGCCGGCGTCACCTCATTCACCTTCTTGTCGGTGCATTGGGCACTCAGCAGAACAGCGATCAGCAGGGTGAACGGATCACTGTGATCTAGGGGGATCGGTGTTTCCGGGTACTGCTTGTGGAGGCGCTGCAGAATCACCTCCACCCGCTCAGACCTGCGCACGGGTGTTCAGTGGGTGAGGTGATCTTGGCGCTTCGGTGATTGCATCGCTTCGTTGCAGCCTTTCCCTGCCATTGCCGAGATTGTTTTATGACCAACTGATGCGATCCTTGATCAGGCCGCGTCGGCACGCATTGCCCCTGTTGAATTGGAACCGTTCGGCAGCGTTGCTGCTGGTTGTGGTGGCCGTGATGCTGGCTTCCTGCCGCAGTCGAGATCAGGACGTCAGCACTGATTCACGCCCCCAGGTGCTCACCACCTTCACGGTTTTGGCTGATCTGGCCAGCAATGTGGCGGGTGATCGGTTGCAGGTGGCTTCGATCGTCAAGCCCGGTGCCGAGATTCACGGGTACCAACCCACCCCCAGTGACATCGAGCGCGCCAGCAAGGCGGATCTGATTGTTGAGAACGGGTTGGGGCTGGAGTTGTGGGCCCGGCGTTTCACGGCTGCAGCGGGGGATGTGCCCACCATCACCCTGTCGGAAGGTATGAAGCCTCTGCTGATCACAGAGGACGCCTATTCAGGCAAGCCCAATCCCCATGCCTGGATGTCCCCCCAGCGCACGATGGGCTACGTGGACCATCTGGAGCGGGCCTTCAGCCAACTCGATCCAGCCGGGACCGAGGACTTTGCCGCTAACGCGTCGGCCTACAAAGCCAAGCTCCAGGCCCTCGATCAGGAGCTGCGCACGGCGATTGCCGTGCTGCCGGCTCAGCAACGGCTGCTGGTGAGTTGCGAGGGAGCCTTCTCTTATCTGGCAGCGGATTACGGACTCGAGGAGGCCTACCTCTGGCCGGTGAATGCCGAAAGCGAGATCACACCCAAACGCATGGCACGGTTGATCGACACGGTGCGGGAGCGCGAGGTGCCAGCCATTTTTTGTGAAAGCACCGTGAGCGATAAAGCCCAACGGGAGGTGGCAGCGGCGGCAGGGGCGCGATTCGGTGGAACCTTTTACGTGGATTCCCTCTCGCCTCCGGACGGGCCTGCCCCCACCCTGTTGGAATTGCAGCGGCACAATGTGGGTCTGATCCGCAAGGGCCTGGACCTGTCCAAGAGCAACCGCTGATGCGCATTCAGGCCGACCAGCTCTGTGTGGACTACAACGGCACCGTTGCCCTGTACGACGCCAGCCTGCACCTGCCAGCCGGTTGCATCTGCGGTTTGGTGGGCATGAACGGTGCCGGTAAATCGACTTTCTTCAAGGCTCTCACTGGGTTTGTTCGCCCTTCGCGCGGCAGAATCCGGATCAACGGCAGCAGCGTTGCCGAAGCGCAGCGTCATCAAGCGGTTGCCTATGTGCCCCAGAGCGAAGGGGTGGATGCCCAGTTCCCCGTGTCGGTGTGGGATGTGGTGATGATGGGCCGCTACGGCGCGATGAATGCGTTGCGGATTCCCCGCAGCTCGGATCGTGTGGCTGTGCGGGACGCCTTGACGCGGGTTGATCTGCTGGAGCTGGCCGATCGTCCCCTTGGGACTCTCTCCGGTGGTCAGCGCAAGCGCACGTTCCTGGCTCGAGCCATCGCCCAGCGCGCTGATGTGCTGCTGCTGGATGAGCCCTTCAATGGGGTTGATGTGCGCACGGAGCAGCTGATGGCCCAGCTGTTTCTTCAGTTCCGCGACGAGGGCCGCACGATCCTGATCTCCACCCACGACCTGGGCCACGTTCGTGATTTTTGCGATCTGGTGGTTCTGATCAACAAGACCGTGCTCGCCTACGGGGAAACCTCAGAAGTGTTCACCCCCGAGAACCTCGCCATGACTTTCGGTGGCGTGCCGCCCGATCTGCTGACGGGCAACAGCTCCCCGGAGGAGACGTTCTAATCAGAGCTCTCCCTCGTCCGTTGTCATGGCCCGAGAGGCGTCGGGCATCAGGGCAACGAGAGCCTGCTCCAGGTCTTGCATGAACACCTGCATCGCCTCGCGACGGTTGCTGCGGTACTGATTCAGGCGAGGCCGGACGGGCAAGGCTCGTCCGAGCTGCACCTCCACCCGTTGTGGGCCAAGGCTGGGCAGACCCTTCCAGGGCCTGTCTTCGATCCAGCCGATCGCTTCCTCCACCAGCAGCAACATCTCGGCAAAGCAGTCAAAGTCGGGTCGATCACTGATGTAATGACCACTCACGCTGGTGAAATGCTCCACCAGTCGCATGCGGGTGAGTTGGAGGTCGGCTTCCCGTGCCTCCCAGTCCGCCAGGCTCCGCTCCAGCGGCGGGAGCTGATCAACACTCTCCCTGTAGATCCGATCCCAGGCGGTCTGCTCGATTCGGCGGCAGCGCTCCTGAAGATTGCCGACGGCACGCAGGCCGAAATGGGTCTCGGCTTTGGCCAGGCCATGCCGGCGGTAGGCATCAATCCGTTCGTTGAAGGTCTGAGCTGGATCGGGCTTCAGCCGTTCGAGCCGCTCAAGGGCTTTGAGCAGATTCATGCCGATCTGGATCAGCCGGTCGTGGCTGGTGGTCTCGGGATTGTCCGGGCCGGAGTCGGGGGAGGAGATGCCGAGATGGCGTTCGAGGCAAGCCAACCGCGCTTCGAGAGCGATCCAGTTGGGGTGTCTCCAGCTGTAGTGAATGCCGATAGGTAACACCTCCAGCGGCCGCTCATCGTTGGCTTTCTCCAGATCCTCAGCGGCCCAGAACGCCAGCTGGGCCACCCCCGGCTCCAAAGGAGCCATCTCGCCGGAGAGGTTGTTGGTGGCTCCTTCCGGTGCCACCACCAGCGGGTAGCGCCCCTGGGCCAGAGCCCCGCGGGCCTGGGCCAACGCTGGGCGATCCAAGCGGCCGCGGTGGATGGCGATGCCGCCACTGCGTTGCAACAGCCAGCCGATCACCGGGCCCGCCCAGATCGGAATGCCACGGTCGTAGAGAAACCGCAGCTGGATGGGTCGTGGCAGCTTCAGCTTGAGCCGCCGTGCTGCAAGGGGAATGCCGTTCCAGAACAGATCCGCCATCACCACCGGATCACGGGTGCTGGGGTGACGAAAGGCGATAAGCAGATTGCAGCCCCCCGACTGCTGGGCTGCAAACGCCTTGGCCAGGGCTTCTGCTGCATCACGATGGCTCAGCTCAAGGCCCTGACTGCGGAAGAGCAGCGGAAGCAGACGGCTCACCACGGCCTGAACCATCCGGCTGGGACGGGTGGGCAGCCGGCGCAGTGCGGGACGAGCGTTCTGGGTGGAGGCGCGGGGCATCCAACCGACTGCAGCGCGCCCATACTGGTCCGATGGAGCTTTTGCTGGAACCCCTCAGTCACGCCTTCATGGTGAAGGCGTTGATGATCAGTGCCCTGGTTGGGGGTGTTTGCGGGCTGTTGTCCTGCTTCATGACCCTGAAGGGATGGGCGTTGATGGGTGATGCCGTCTCCCATGCGGTCCTCCCTGGCGTGGTGGTTGCCTATGCCCTGGGCCTTCCCTTCTCCCTGGGGGCGTTCGTCTTCGGTGTGGGCTCCGTTGCCGCCATCGGCTTTGTGAAGCAGAAGTCGAGGGTGAAGGAAGACACCGTCATCGGGCTTGTCTTCACCGGTTTCTTCGCTCTGGGGCTCGTGCTCGTCTCCAAGACGCGCAGCAACATCGATCTCACCCACATCCTCTTCGGCAATGTGCTGGGGATCTCAGCGGGGGATGTGCAGCAGACCCTGGTGATTTCGGTGCTGGTGCTGGTGCTGCTGCTGCTGTTCCGGCGGGACCTGATGCTCTTCTGCTTCGATCCCACCCACGCCCGATCGATCGGGATCAACACCGGCCTCCTGCACTACATGCTGTTGGGACTCCTCTCCCTGGCCGCCGTTGCCGGTCTGCAGACCGTGGGAATCATCCTGGTGGTGTCGATGCTCGTCACCCCCGGTGCCACGGCCTATCTGCTCACCGATCGGTTCGACCGGATGACGCTGCTGGCCGTCACCAGCAGCGTGCTCTCCAGTGTGCTGGGGGTGTTCATCAGCTACTGGACCGACAGCTCCACCGCCGGTTGCATCGTGCTGGCGCAAACCGCGCAATTCGTGCTCGCCTTCCTTCTTGCACCTGGGCAGGGGGTGCTGCGGCGTCTCTGACCAGTTGATGCGTGGATCAGTGGATCAGCGCTCGTCGTCGTCCCAGTCGTAGGTGTCGTTGAAGCGCTGAACGCCTGCTTCTCGAAAGTGAAAGTCCTTGGCGGAACGACCCTGATCAGATGCCGTTTGCTTGGAACCGTCCTGGTCCCACGGCTCGCGGTAATCAAGATCGTCCCGCATGTTCTGGAACGCCTCAGGAGGCTTCGCTGTCATCCCACTTGGCTTTGCCATCCAGCAGTTCGATCAGCTCCTGGAGCTTGCCCATGGTGACGCGCACATCGGCACCATCGGGCAGAACACCATCGGCCACCACGTTGTAGTGGTCACGGCACTGGTTGCGCAGCTCCTGCAGGCGCTTCTTGGTGATGGTCTTTTTCTGTTCTGCCGTTGCCATGGCGATTGCGTGGTCTGGCCCTCATCCCTAGCAGAGCAGGGTGCTGCCTACCGATCTACCCCGGAAGAACCTGGCGAAAGCCATGGGCTTCCACCACGTTGAGCGGGGTGTTGAACAGTTCACTCAGTTCGGCGGGCCGCAGCATCTCCCGTGGGCTTCCATCCCCAACAAGACGTCCCTCTGCCAGAAACAGCACCCGTTCCATCTCCGGAACGATCGTGTCCACCCGATGGGTGACCTGCACCACGGTGGTTCCCGCCTGGATCAAGCGCCGCAGGATCGCCAGCAACTGATGGCAGGCCTGGAGGTCGAGGGCACGGCTCGGCTCATCCAGCACCAGCACCTCGGGTTGGTGAACCAGGGCGCGAGCGATCAACAGGCGGCGCCGCTGTCCGTCCGACAGCTCTCCGCAGCAGCGTTCGCGGATGCTGTGGAGGTGCAGTTGATCGAGCAGATCCCGCGCCTGCTCCCATTGCCGCGCGCTGGGCTTCTGATCCCGGCCCAGTCGGGTGGCCCCAAAAAAATTGCTCACCACCGCCTCTTCAACAGCTGTTTTGGGATGAAGCCGCTGTTCCATGTCGCTCGACACCACCCCAAGGCGGCTGCGCAGCGCCCAGAGGTTCACCGTCTCGCTGCCAAACAACCGCAGATGAGCGTCGGGGCGAACGATGGGATACAGGCTGCGGTCGATCAGTTTCACCAGGCTGCTTTTGCCTGCGCCATTGGGCCCCAACACCGTTGTGGACTGCCGCAGTTTCAGTTGCAGGTTGAGCTTGTGCAGCACTGGGCGATCGCCCAGCCATGCCTCCACATTGCGGAGATCGAGCCAGGTTTCAGTGGTCATGGCCCTCCTTCAGCAACCGATCGATCACGATCGACAGGCGCGGAGCGACAGGCCGGAGCTCCTGCTGCCGGTCACTCCAGATGGCGTCACGCACCAGATCACTGAGAGGGACCAACTTCATCTCCTGGCCCTCCTTCAACTGCAGTTGGCTCACGGGCACGCTGAGCGTTCCGCGGAACACGTGGGCCACCCGGTTGCCGCTGTCATCGCTGAACCATGGTTCGAGCGGCACGCTGGGTGACCAATCGATCTCTTCCTGCAATTCGCGGTGCACGGCTTCGCTGGCTGTTTCTCCCGGATCGAGATGGCCGCCAAACAACCCCCAGTGGCCCGGATAAATGATCGAGTCGATGTCGTCGCGCAGTTGGAGCAGCCATCGGCCTTCCCGCTCGAGCATGGCCAGGGCGACGGCGGGCTTCATGACGCCTCCGGTGTCTTGCGGGACCACTGGGCCAGTCCACCGCCCCGCCCCCGCGCTGTGAGTTTTCCCTGCTGCTCGTTCAGTTCAATCAGGGCAAAGAAGGGCAAGCGTTGGGGTTCCGGTGACGGCAGGCTTCGCTGCAGCAGCACCTGATCGGACCAGCTCAGCTCCAACGACGTGAAGCTGAACATCAGCAGTGGTCTGGAACCCTTCAGCTGGGCCTGGCCGCTGAACCGCAACCGGAAACCGGCCAGGCAGACCTGATTCACGATGCTCAGGCCCTGGTCGCCGTGGCTCAAGGTCAGGCTGGCCTGCAGCCAACGCAGCAGCGTTGCGGTGCCGGGCGCCGGTGGATCCCCGCTGCGCGTCCAGGTCTGCTGCAACATCCAGCAGCCCGACAGCTGCTCGATCTGAATGCCGCTGCCCTCACGGCGGCTCTGGTCTTCCCTCGCCAGAAGAGCTGCGGCAGGAGAACCAGGCAAGGCTGAGATCATGGGGCTCTGCAACACCCCCATCTTTTCGGAGTCGGCCCATGCAGCGCGACAAGCGCCGGACACCTCCCATAACGGACCTGCTTCTACGGGGACTGCGCATCGGGGCCAGCACCGTTGCCCTGGTGGAACTGCTGCGCAGTGATTGGATCGGAGGGGGGCTCGCCAGCTTGGCCTGGCTGGTCTTCGTTCAGGTGGAGCGTCGCCGGGCGCCGCTCAAGCCTCCGTCCTGAGAATCGAATCGATGCAGTTCGGGTGCTGTCGGATATAGGCGTTGAACTCCATGGCCAGCAGACGGGCCTCAAAGGCATCGGTGGCGTAGAAGCAGGATTCCAGCTTTTCTCCATTGGATGTCTTGTGTCGGACGGTGTAGGCAGCCCGTCCCTGAGCAATGCTGGCCATGGACTGATGAAGCAGTGGTTTCAAGCTGGCACTCCTGCCCTGAGGAATTCCATAACCATTCATTCATGTTTGCGTTTCAACGCTTCGTAAAGCTGTTTGAAGCGACCGACAGTCCGTCTCACCTCTCTGCCCGCATCCCGCTGCCCATGGCCTCCCCTGCTCTGGCCTTCAACGTTGCTCTCGCGTCATTCCTGTCCCTGATCGCAGGGCCTGTTCAGGCGGAATGGCAGCCGATGCAGGAGCCGGCGGTTTGGCAATCCCGCCGCGGCGATCTGCTGCCGGGCGACGGCTGGATCTTCATGGAAGCCCTCGACACCCCCGCGATCAAGGCGGCTGAATACATCCGGGCCCCCCAGAGCGTGGACGGTTCCGTTGAGGTGGAAGCAGGCCTGCTGATTCAGCGCGCTGGCCAGGACCGGTGGACCCAACGGGTTCTGCCGATGCGTGCCAACTGTGCCAAAGGGCAGCTGGAGCAACGCCAGGCCGATGGTGCCTGGACCGTCTACCCCGGTCGCGATGGAACCGTGGTTAAGGTCCGCTGGATCTGCGCATTGCGATGAGTCGGCCTGCTTTTCGTTACGAGGAACCGGAACGCTTCGGCGAGTCGCTCACCACAGCACGCCCCTGGAACCGGTCTGCCCTGTCCGATGTGGAGCGGCTCAATGGCCGGGTGGCCATGCTCGGTTTCTTGGCTGCTGTGGTGCTTGAAAAGGCCACGGGCTTGGGAATCGCGGGTCAGCTTGGTGCAGCTCTGCGCTGGTACTTGCAGCTGGGTTGATTGATGACGGTTGTTCCTGTTCTGAAGGACTCCCAACGCTTCAAGTTGGATGCCAACGACGACGCGATCTTCTACAGCGAGCCGCGTTTCGTTCACCATCTGGATGCGGGTTTTCGTGCTCGGCTGACCGCCCTCTACCGCGAGCGCATTCCTCCCTGTGCCCAGGTGCTGGATCTGATGAGCAGTTGGGTGAGCCACCTGCCTGACGACGTCAGTTACGACAACGTCATCGGCCATGGCCTCAATGCTGAGGAGCTAAGTGCCAACCCCCGATTGGATCGGCACTGGGTTCAGAACCTCAACCGCGACCAAACCCTTCCGGTTGAGGATGCATCGATCGATGCCACCTTGATCGTGGCCGGTTGGCAGTACCTGCAACAGCCCGAGCCGATCGCCGCTGAGCTGTGGCGGATCACCCGCCCCCGGGGCCAGGTGATCGTGGCGTTTTCCAATCGAATGTTCTTCACCAAGGCTCCCCAGGTCTGGACCGATGGTGATGACGGTGATCACCTGCGTTATGTCGCTGAGGTGTTGATGGCCCAGGGCTGGCCCCAGCCGGAGATCGTTGCCGAAGACACTCGCGCCGAAGGTGTGATGGGCTTGTTCGGCGGCAAGGGAGATCCTTTCTTTGCCGTCGTGGCCGAGAAACCTCTCTACTGATTCCTCGACTTTCCTTTGCCTTGCAGGGATGGACGTTGTCCTGAATTGCGGCAGCGTGAGGCGAGAACCAGGATCTCCATGAGCTTCACCCTTCCGGGTCTTCTCCCCTGGCGCTTCAGGATTGTGTTGATCGGTCAGCAGGTGGTTCTTGAGGCTTTGTCTGAGGATCAGCAGCTGAGCACGGTTCTTGAACCTGGTGGAAGCCGCATTCGGCGGGGCTACGACCTGATCAAGGCTCCGCAATGTGCGTTGATCCGGTGAGCAGCACGTCTCGCCTCACCCAGCCCGTCGTCATCTTTGGTGGCTTTCTGATCACGCAGGAGGCCTATCGCCCCCTCGCTGATTGGATTGATCAGGCCACCGGCGCTGCGGTGCGCATCGTGCCTGCGTCCAAATTGGATTGGCTGGCCACCAGCTGGGGTTTCGGTTGGCGTCGCCTGCTTGATCGCGTTGATGCCGCTGTGTGTGAACTTCAAAGTCAGTCGCCTACAGGGCGCGTCACGTTGATTGGTCACAGCTCCGGCGGGGTGATGTTGCGGCCCTATCTGGCTGATCAGACCTTTCTAGGACGCCGTTTCAACGGTGTAGCCCGGTGCAATCGTCTGATCACGCTCGGCAGTCCCCATCAGGCCCTGCGTGCCACACCGCTGCGGGCTCGCGTGGATCGTGAGTTTCCGGGTTGCCCTGAAGCCGATCGGGTGGACTACGTCGCGGTTGCGGGTCGGCTTGATCCGTTGGGAGCGAATGCATCCAATTTTTCGCGCCGCAGCGCTGCCCGCAGCTATCGCCAGATCATGGGCGACCCGGATCTGCAGGGAGACGGTCTGGTTCCCCTTCCATCAGCCCTGCTGCGGGATGCCCGTTCGATTGAGCTGGCTGATACGGCCCACGGCGGATTGTTCGGCCAAAGCTGGTACGGCTCCACCGATCGCATCGAGCGCTGGTGGTCGCAGCTCGGAGACTGAACCAGGCGATCAGGCATTGTGGCCTCCTTCGGCGATCAGCTTGTGCAGGAAACGAAAGGGTTTGGGGGTCAAGCCACGTCGGCCAAACGCAAATCCAGCAAGAAGCGCAAGCCGGGAACGTCAAACCATCGCCGTGATCAATGCCCAATGGGGCGCGACCCCGGCCTCGAGGCGATTCAGGCCAGGCAGTGCCTTGGCCTGCCGCTCACTGGGCGGTTAACCGTTGCCCAGGTGAAGCGGGCTCACAAGCTTCTGGCTGTTCAACATCATCCCGATAAAGGGGGCGACCCTGAGGTGATGACACGGTTCAACACCGCCCGCGATGTGCTGCTTGAGCCCGAGATGGAGATGCTTGCTGCTTGACGGCCCTGACGTGCGTCCCAGGGCGTCAGCTGCCGCTGCTGCGGCCCAGCACCAGCCAGGTGATCAGCATCAAGCCACTCAGGCTGACCACGGTGTAGATCCAATCGGCGTATGGCGTCCAGAACAGTCCCGCCACCGGGGCTGTCATCGGTCCCAGACCAGCAGGAGCACCACAAACAAGGCCCCGAATACGAGGAAGGGCGTCAGCAGCGTCAGCAGAGACTGTGTTTCGATCGTTCCGGTTGCAGCAAGCGGATCATCCGGCGGTCTGTTTTGATCTGTCAAATCACCGTTATTCACTGAGATTGAGGCCAGAGCTCGCGGCCAATCAACCTTCATCGGGATCGAGCAGTGGGATGAACAACCGTCAGCGTCAAATTCTTGTTGCTTTTTCAGCCTCGATGGGGCTTGGCTTGCTCGGCGGGTTGGCGTTCAACGTCACGTCCCAACTGATCCGGCCCGGCAAGATTGACTTGGGCCCGGCATCGCCGGGAGGGCCTGGCCAATCTCCTGCGTTGCCCGAGCAGAACACAGGCTCATCCGATCCAGGCTGTGTTGTTCCTCCTGGAGGTGGTCCGCCTGTCACGACGAATTTCCAGCCCTGTTGATTGCATCGTGAGGACGGGTTTTATGGCCAGAGTTTCAAAAGAAAAGATAAAAAAGTGCTCCTGCGATACCTAGAATTGTTTCGGCTGTTCGCTCCGATACCGAAAATGAAGGCCAGCTGAGGTGATTGTTTGTTTCTCTTCCAGCCCATGCATGAACAGCGATCAGCGTCTCAGTTATCTGCACTTGATGAACAAAGCTGCTGAATCGGAAGACAGACAGAGCTATTTTTATTACCTCAAGCTTGCTGAACAAACCCTGCAACGTCAGGATCCCGAGGTGATCTGGAAGCCTGCAGGTTGATTCAGCGAATCATGTTGGCCTTGAAAAAACCGAATCCAAGGCCAAAGGATGATGATTGATCGCGATGCAGCGTGACTGAAACATCGAAATCGAGAAGATCGGATTGTTCGATGTCTTTCCGATTCAAGTTGTGAGCGTTCTCCGCTTCGAAGTCATCGATGATTTCATCGCGATTTCTTTCCAGGTAATCCACCACCTGCTTCAGCACATGGTCGCGCCAGGCCTCGCTGGCGTCTTTGCTGATTCGATCAGACATGGAGGATGACGGGGTGTCTAGAGATGGAACCCGTGCCCAACATGGAAGCGGGTGCCGTGGTGATGCGGGTGAACCGGAACCATCCAAGGCGTTGGTGTGACGATGACGCGCCGGGGCATCGGTGAAACCATTGGGCCGTACAGCGGGGAATAGCTGCGGTGGTGCGTGCGGTAGTGGGGGCGGTAGCTGTTTTCGATGGCCCTTCTGTAGCCATGCTTGTAACCCCTGTTGTAGGCCTTCTTTTTTTTGTTTTGCGGGAGTGGTGGTGATGGTGGTGATGAGCGCTATGGGCTTCAACCGCAGGACTCAGGCCGACACCGGTGATGACCACCACGAACGCAGCGATGCCAAGACGTTGAACAAGCGACATGGGGCGTCGATGGACTGATGAAAACGTATTCCGGCTTTGCCTGGTGAACGTGACAGCATCTCGGCCAGATGTGACTGGATGCGTCTTGAGGTCGTGATTCCCTATTCGGTGTCTGTGCGCTGTTCGAGCACGAAACGCAGGGCCCACAGTCCGGCGTAGGAGCCCGTCAGCACGAGGAGGATCAGGATCAGCACGACACATCCTCAACGTGGTGGTTCGTTGTAGCTGAGCCGTGTTGGTTCTGTGGTCAGATATTCCAGTAGCCGTACCAATCAGGATGGGCTGGGTTGTCGTCAACTTGGCCAATCGTGATCAGTTTCAAGTGCCACTGGCCATTGCCGTGAATCGGCAGCAGATCATCGAGCGCGCTGTCCATTTCGACAGGGTGAAGATCGTCCTTGTGCACCTGCTCCTGTCCGTTCAGCCAACGCTGCCGTGCCCGCGCCTTGGCGGAGGCTGAAGAACGGGCCACGATCACCCCGAAGGCATGCTGTTCTGCCATCGAGGTGGGGTCATAGGCGCCAAGGTTGACGAACCACAGCTGCGGACCGTCAACACTGGATGGATCCTGCGCTTCCTCAACAACCTCAACGCGATAGCCATCGACATGGTCGATGCAGCGGTAGCTGTCGATGTGCAAGCCACGGCGGAGGCCGATCCATTCCTGCCGCAGCGCCGGCAGCGTTGCGTCGATGGTCTCGCCCACGACCCAGCGAACATCGTGTTGCTCCACATGGCAGCCCTTGCAACGGCCCCCCAGCACCACCAGGAACAGCTTCTTGGCGCTGCTCATCGCTGGGCCTGTGATGACGCGTCGGCATGGGCGACGACGGCACGGCAGTGGGCGATGAACTCCTCGCCGTTCCTCTCCCCTTTGGCTTCCTTGGTCTGCAGGCTGAGAATCTCAAAGGTTGCGGTGGTGCTGCTGCTCACCGGGGAGACGGTCGGACTGCGGCTTCCATCATGAAGGCGATTGCCCAGCGGCAGTCCGTCGTAGGGATCGGTGCCGTCACAACGCTGAAAGGCTGCATGGATGGCATCGATGGCCTCCCTCACCTGATACGTCGCCCCTCGCTTCCTGGCGCGCTTGGTGATCGTCACCGCCGTGCGGTTCAGCAGCCGCTTGTAGCTGTCGGGGTCGATGTCCAGCCAGCTGGGGGGCGTGACCGACAACGGATTGCGTTCCATGCACCCCTTTGGTGGCTCCAGGTGTTCAGACTTTTTCGAGCCAGGCCACAAATAACCGGCGGATTTCCTCTTCGTTGGTCACCCGTTCGCTCAGAGATGCCGTGACTGCGCCGGGGTGCTCGCGCTGCACGATCTGCTCAGCCTCGTAGGCATCCGCCGCTTCGACAGGCTTGAAGCCAGCGTCAACGGCCGCTGGAGCGCAAAAGAAGACGGGGTAACGGCTCATCGGGTTGCTGCAACCTCCAACCGATAGCAACGATTCTGCGATCGAGGGAATGGCTGCGTGGAGCTCACCCCCACATCTGTTGAGTTCAGGCATCTTTCTTAAGTCCTGAGCCTCAACAGGTGCTGATCCATACCTTTGGTGGTTCTTGCTGAGGAACCGTGGCTTTTGATTCTGGAGATAAAACGGATCGCTTCATTGCCGCAGCCAAGACACGGGCGGAATCTGCATTGAACGAGCCGGCACCAAAACTGACGGCCTTGGAAAAGGGAATGTTGGAGTCGCTGCGACGGGGTGGACGGCCCGTGCGTCATGGCTGAGATCAGCGCATGAGCAGCCAAACGGCCAAAGCACCGCAACCAAACCCCTTGATGAACTGGGCCCAGGTGAGCCCGTAGGTATCGAGGGAAAGCATTCTCATCATCAGATTCAGAACCTCTTTGTGTTTCCGAATCAAGGGTGAGCTGTTGGCCGTGTTCAGTTGCGGAATCTGTTTGAGTTTGATCTCCCCGAGCTTGGCCAACGTTGCTGTTCGCGTGTGTTGCTGGAGTTTAAGGCGCGCCTGTTGGTCCGAAACGAACAAACCTTTTTTGGGTGGCTGTTCATCGGGTGACACGTTGCTAGGCAGTGGAAGTCCCTCCAATTGATTCATCTTGAAAAAAGTTGTCAGTCTGTCGACGGGATTCCAGGTGAGTGCACTGCTGGTGTCCCCCGCTTTTGCCCAAAAGGTTTCGAAAGAAAACGTCCGTGCGCTGAACACCGCCAGGATGCAAGCTGAGTCCATCAACGGTGGACTCAACAACTACAGAGCTTCGAAATGCATGTATGCCACCGGTAAGGGAGGTGGCAACTGCTTGAAGAATGCAAGCGATGGCTACCTGTTCGTGTTTGATGGTGGCTCTCCAGGCTGGCAAGAGGCTGGTGGTCAACCCACTGTTGAAACTGAAATTCTTGTCTCTCGAGACGGAGCTTCGATTGTTGATGTTGTCTACAACGGTTCACCGCGTTAATTGAAGAATCCTTCAAAGAATGTGGTTTGAATATCCCCGCTGCTCAGGCGGGGCTTTTATGTGGCTTGATTGAGCTCCATATTATTCGGGTATTCGAAGAACTGCAATCGGCCCAATAATAAATCGACCTGAAGATGTGAATCCCAAGAGTGCACAAGATGCTGTAAATATAGAGGTTCAACTCATCAAATACAGCAAGAGAAAAACTCATGCAAATGATAAATATCGGATCTGAGTGCCTCGTTCTCCATCCGCGCCCATTGTGTTGTTGAGCCGTTCCTGCAGAGAAGATGGGGCCCAGCAGCTTCTACGGCCCTTGTCTTCCGGCTCAGCCCTGCCGCCCCTGCGCTTGGCCGTTGTGGGTCACGTCGAATGGGTGGAATTTCTGGCGGTGGATCAGTTGCCCCGCCCCGGGGCCATTGGTCATGCCTTGCGGACTCTGCAGGAACCTGCTGGTGGTGGAGCCGTCGTTGCGGTGCAGATGGCACGGTTGCAGCAGCAACCCGTCCAGTTCTTTACGGCTTTAGGTCGCGATTCGGTTGGTGAAGCCTGCGTCAAGCGACTAGAGGATCTGGGCCTTGAGGTTCATGTCGCCTGGAGGGAGGTGCCAACCCGTCGTGGCGTGAGCATGGTTGATGGTGAGGGGGATCGGGCGATCACGGTGATCGGCGAGCGGCTGACCCCATCACTGGATGACGACCTTCCCTGGAACGCCCTTGGCGAATGCGACGGCCTGTTCGTCACGGCCGCTGATGCTCCTTTGTTGAAAGCCTGCCGTTCTGCTGCAGTTTTGGCGGCGACCCCGCGCGTTCGTTTGCCCGTGCTTCAGCAGGCCGGTGTGCCCCTCGATGCCTTGATTGGCAGTGGCCTTGATCCGGGTGAACGGGTCGAGTCGGGGCAGTTGAACCCAGCCCCCCACACAGTGATTTGCACCGAAGGTGCCGCAGGCGGTGTTAGTCATCCAGGCGGCCGCTATGACCCATCACCCCTTCCGGGGCCCTTGGTTGAGAGCTATGGCTGCGGCGACAGCTTTGCGGCAGGCGTGGTCACGGGTCTTGCGGCGCGATGGCCCCTGGCGGAGGCCATCGCTTTGGGTGCCCAGTGTGGTGCCGCCTGTGCGACGCGATTTGGGCCCTATGGATGAGTGCCCGCCACGCGCGATGGCTCTCTTTATCGACAAAAATGCACTGAAACATCTTTTGTTATGGCGCCCACCAAAAGAGAGATCCTTGCCGCATCGGCAGGCTGGGTTGCCGTCACGTTGAAAGTGGTTCCGAGCTTGGGTGCCGGCTACCTCTACCAGCGCTGCTGGAAGGCGTACTGGATTACATCTGCTTTGGCGACGACCTGGTTCGTGCTGGGTGGAGTGCTGGGACATGGGGCTGAGGCTGCTGAAGAAATCCAAAACCAATGGATTGGCTTTCTTGGGCTCGTTGCTCTCGCAGCTGGAACAGCAGTAGAGGCTGGGCTCGCAGTGAAGAAATCGCGTCAACACAACTGAGGCGGGTTGAGGCCAGAACACTCAGCTTCTGATCAGATCGACGTCAGGGTTTCCGGTCTCCTCGCCTGGGTATCTATGGCCTCAGTGCCACCCGCTCTTGGTGGGGCTTGCAGTGATCGCTACCCCTCGCGCCTGATCGCCTCGTCCTTCATCCGTTGAACCCGCTCCAAAACGGATTCATTGCTCATCCTGTTGTTCAGCCGTTCCACCAACAGTGGAAAGGCCAATGGGCTGGGCCGCGCAGTTTCAACGTGCAGCCATTCCTGGCTTGCAGCGCGCTCCAAGGCCGCCTCCAGGCGTGAGATTTCCAACTGGTCATCGAGCACCTCCTGCTGCGCCTGCAGCAGCAAGCGGTTGTTCGGCTCATGGCGGCTGAACACATCGAACAGCAGCGATGCACTGATCTGAAGCTGACCGGTGCTTTTGCTCGATCCAGGGAATCCCCGGTTCATCAGGCCTGCGATCTGGGCGATGGCGCGGAAGCGTCGCCGTTGCAGCTCGGAAAGATTCAGTGCGTTCTTCAGATCCCGCTCCAGCTTTTGGCGATCGAGCAGCAGATCGATGTGGTCTTCCAGCAACTCCGCCATGGGGTAGCTCTTCGGCGCCAACAGCTCAAAGCCGTAGTCGTTCACCGACACCGTGATCGTGCCCCGCTCCAGACGGGTGAGCCGCGACGCCCAGAGGAAGCCGATGCCCTCATGCACGAACCGCCCTTCAAAGGGGTAGGCATACAGATGTGTGCCTTCCCGGGTGCGACAGGTCTCAATCAGCAGCTGTCCCACCGTCGGCAACACCGAGATGTCCTGTTGCCGATCAAACAGGGGCTTCAGAGCCTGAAGTTCAGCGTTGTCGAGATCACCACGGCTGGCGCGGTCCACCTCAAGACGCAGGTGATGAGTCAGCAGATCGGAGAGAGCCATATGCCCCCCAGCCCAGGCAGGCACCGTGCGCGTTTTCTTGGTGCTCACCTTCACGTAGGCGGTCATGTCGCGCAGCCGCACGAATTCCAGCTGGCGGCCGGAGAAGAAGAACACATCCTTCGGCTTCAGCTGGCTGATGAAGGTCTCCTCTACGTGGCCGAGCACGGCACCACGAACAAAGCGCACGGTGATCGCTGGTGCGGCGGTGATCGTTCCAACGTTGAGACGGTGCAGCCGGGCGATGGCTTTCTCGCGAACCCGGTAGCGCTGGCTTGTGTCCTCCCACTCGAGCTTGCGGTAGCGGGGGTAGGCCCCGAGGCAGTCTCCGCCCTGCTCCAGAAACAGCATGCACCAGTCCCAATCCTCCTGGCTCAGCTCTACGTAGGCCGCACAGCTGCGCACGGCCTGCAAGGTCTGTTCCGGATGGAAGCCAGGGCCGCAGGCCAACCCCGTGAGGTGCTGCAGCAGCACATCCAGAGGGGCTTTCGGCGGTTTGCGTTGTTCCACCAGCCCCTCCGCCAGTCCCCGACGCACTGCACTGAGCTCGAGCAGTTCAAGCGCATTGGTGGGCATGAACAGCACCTGGGATGTTCCGCCGGGTAAGTGCGCTGACCGCCCCGCCCGCTGCAGCAGCCGCGCCAGATTCTTCGGACTGCCGATCTGCACCACCTGTTCCACGGGTTGGAAGTCCACCCCGAGGTCCAGGGAGCTGGTGCAGACCACCCAACGAATGCCGCCGGCTTTCACCGAGGCTTCGATCGCTTCCCGCTCGCTGCGATCAATGGCGCTGTGGTGCAGGGCCAATCCCTCCTCCATTTCCGGGCAGGCAAAGCGCAGACACTGGTGCCACCGCTCCGACTGATTGCGTGTGTTGGTGAACAGCAAGGTGCTGGTCCCGGGATTGAGGCGTGCCACCAGCTCCTCGTACATCCGCAACCCGAGGTGTCCGGCCCAGGGGAAGCCATCGATCGTCTCCGGAAGGATGCTCTGAATCTCCGTGCTGCGGGCAGGAGCGCCCCCGATCAGCTGTGGCTCACTTGCCGTTCCCAGGGCATGGCGCGCCGCCTGGTCCAGGTTGCCGATGGTGGCACTGATGGCCCAGGTCTGGAGCTGGGGGCGCAGCTGGCGCAACCAGCTCAGGCACAGCTCCGTCTGGCTGCCCCGTTTGCTGCCCATCAACTCGTGCCATTCATCGAGGATCACCGTTTCGAGTTGGCCAAACAGCTCTTCGGCCTTGGCGTTGCTCAGCAGCAGGGCGAGGGACTCCGGAGTCGTTACCAGAATCTGTGGTGGTGCCTTGAGCTGTTTGGTGCGTTCGCTGCTGCTGCTGTCGCCATTGCGGATGCCCACCCGAATCGGCCAGTCCATCGCTTCGATCGGTTCGCGGATCGCCAGCGACAAGTCGCGGCTGAGGGCCCGCAAGGGCGTGATGTAGAGCAGTCGTATTCCCTTCAACGGCTCCTCCTCCGCCAACATCCGCGCGATTGGTCCCATCACGGCGGCGAAGGTTTTGCCAGACCCTGTGGGCACTTGGATCAAGCCATTCCGCCCCGACAGATAGGCGTTCCAGGTCTGCTGCTGGAACGGCAGCGGCGTCCAGTTCCTCCGTGCGAACCAGGCATGAATCGGCTCCAAGCGAGGGTCGTTGGTTGTTGGCTTGGCCTTCGCTTTTGCCTTCTTTTCTGAAGCTGCCATCAGCGGTTCTCGATCAATGCCATCGCGGTTTGGAGTGAATCCGCTTCATCGGCAGGTTTGTCGCGTCGCCAGCGCAGGATGCGCGGAAAACGCACGGCGATGCCGGATTTATGGCGTTTTGAGGGGTGGATGCCCTCAAAACCGATTTCAAACACCAGCTCGGTTTTCAGGGACCGTGCCGGCCCGAAGCGCTGCAGGGTGTTGCGTCGGATCCAGCGGTCCAGTTCGAGGATTTCGGCATCGTTGAGGCCGGAATAGGCCTTGGCGAAGGTCACCAACTGCGGCTTTTCAGCGTTGGTCCAGAGGCCGAAGGTGTAATCGGTGAACAGGTTGGCGCGACGCCCACTGCCGGACTGGGCATAGAGGAGTACCGCATCGAGGGTCATCGGCTCCAGCTTGTGTTTCCACCAGTTGCCGCGTTTGCGGCCGCTCAGGTAGGGCGATTCCGCCTGTTTGAGCATCAACCCTTCGGCGTTGTGCTGACGGGCCTGGTTGCGCTGTGTCTCCAGTTCCTCCCAGGAGTCGATCGACCAGGACGGGCTCTGCTTCAGCCGCCACGACTCGGGATGCTCGATGCCGCCCAGCAGCGCAGCCAGCTGCTGCTGGCGCTGCCGTAATCCCTGCTGGCGAATGTCCACGCCCTGATGTTCCAGCAAGTCGTAGGCGATGAACCGCATCGGGCAATCCCGTTTTAACGTTGCTCCAACGCTTTTGCGGCCCAGCCGTCGTTGCAGCTGATCAAAGCCAAGCGGCGCGGCGGCGTCCTGTTGCCAGCAGATCAGCTCGCCGTCCAGAACGCTGCCGGATGGCAAGGCCTTGGCCACCTCCACAAGCTCAGGGAAGCTCTCGTTGACCAGCTCTTCTCCACGACTCCAGAGGTAAACGCCGGAGCCGCGATGAATCAGCTGACCGCGGATTCCATCCCATTTCCACTCCAGTTGCCAATCCCTCGCCGATGTCTCCAGCAGTCGGTCGGGTTCCAGGGGACTGGCGAGATAGAAGGGGTAGGGGGTGCCGCTTGAACGGTGTTCATCCGCCGTCGCGCAGGCGGTGAGTTGCCTGAAGCGCTCTGCGGAGGGCTCAAAGCCGCCCATCAGCCGTTGCACCACAAGGCTTTCTTCGAGATCAAACGCTTCGGCGATGGCCCGGCTGATCAGCCCTGTCGACACGCCGACACGGAATCCCCCCGTGAGCAACTTGTTGACGATGAAGTGCTGGTCGAGCGGGGTTCGGTGCCAGAGCCAGATCACGGCATTGGCCTGATCATCGTCGCTTCTGGTGCTGATGGCCGGAAGCAGGGTGTCCATCCACCAGCTCAGGGGCATGTCTCCATCACCGCTGGGCAGATCCGGATCGCTTGCTTCGACGTGCTCTTGCACAGCGGGCCAGAGCAGGCTGATGGTTTCAGCTGAGTCGCCTACCTGGCCGTAGCAGTCGTCGATCAGCCAATCCGGAAGACCACCGCGGTCCCGCAGGATGTCGCGGAGTCGGCGACCGGTGATCAAGCGCCTGCGGCGCTTGCCCAGCAGCAGCGTCAACGCCCAGGCCGCCTCCCCTGGTTCGACCCCCTGAAAGTGATCCACCAGCGCTTGCACCTTGGCCTTGGTGCCCATGACCTGATCCAACTGATTGAACAGGTTCTGAAAGGCACGCATGCGCGCTGGAACGGGATGGATGGAAAGCCCCGCCATCCTGACAAGACATTTTGTGAGCAGTGCTGGAAATCCGGCGGAGACCTGTGTTGATCTGAGCCACAGATTCCTGAATTAGCCGGATGGCACTCCTCTGGGACAACCTCGCGCAACAACTCAGCAGTGTGCGCGCTACCGCCTCAGCCACGGCCGTCGTCACCCCCGTGGCTGGCTCCGGCACATCGGATGATCCATCCGACCGTCGTCGTCGTCTTCAGAAGGCGCTCGAGGCCGTGAAAGACAGCGGCAACGCCATGATGATCGAATCGCTCACAGCCGCGATCGAAGGTCGCGAAGCAAACCTCAACCTCCCCGAGCTGCCGGACGGCATCGCCAAGTTCTAGTCCGACTCCCCTTCGAACAGGGTGTCCAGCGGTTCCGCATCCACACCCTCCACCTCCCGCAGATAACGGGCCAGAACATCACTTTGTCCATGGGTGACGTACACCTTGCGGGCGCCGCAGTCGCGAACGGTCTGGATCAGTCCAGGCCAGTCGGCGTGATCACTGAGCACGAATCCCCGCTCGTAGCCCCGCCGTCGACGGGCTCCGCGCACGGCCATCCAGCCGGAGGCAAAGGCTGTTTGGGGTGACTTGAAGCGGCGCATCCAGCTGGAGCGATGGGCCGACGGTGGCGCCAGGATCAACCGCCCTTCGAGCGGATCCTTGCGGGGCAGTTCACTGACGGGACGACTGGGGGTCATCGGAACCCCTGCCTCGCGGTATTGGCGGGTAACGGTTTCAACGGCGCCGTGCAGCAGCACCTCCTCCTCCACGCCGATGGCCTTCAGCTCAGCCAGCAAGCGTTGGGCTTTGCCGAAGGCGTAGCAGAACAGTAGGGATGGTCTGCTGTGATCACGGCTCCACCAGGTATGGATCTCCTTGGCCACCTGCTCACCGCTTTGCCAGCGATAGATCGGCATTCCGAAGGTGGCTTCGGTGATCAACACATCGCAGCGCACCGGTTCAAAGGGTTCGCAGCTGGGGTCGTCATCCCGTTTGTAATCCCCACTGACCACCCACACCTCACCCTCTGATTCCAGACGGATCTGCGCCGAACCGAGCACGTGTCCGGCGCTGTGAAACGACACCTTGCATTGCCCCAGCCAGTGTTCTTCGCCGTAGGCCACTGGGTGAAGGGTGATGTCTTTGCCGAGCCTCTGGCGCAGCACCCCTTCACTGGAGGCCACAGCCCAGTACTCCCCGCATCCGGGGCGGGCGTGGTCGGCATGGGCGTGTGTGATCAGGGCCCGGGGAACCGGACGCCATGGGTCGACCCAGGCCTTCGCGGCACGGCAATACAGCCCCTCTGGTGTGCGTTCGATCAAGCTCCGCCACTGATCGCTGCGAACAGTCTGAAAGGCCCATACCTTGAGCGCGTTCGACCCGCTTGCCACGAAGCTGCTCGCTGCCGCTCTGTTTGTTTCAGCCCTGGCTGTGCACAGTTCCGCTTTGGCTCAGAAAAAGATTCCCAAGGCCAAGGCCACAACCAATGCCCCCTGGGTTACGTCAACACCCTGGGCACCACCTGTGTTTCTCCGATCTACTACGAGATGAAGCCCACCAACGGTGAAGCCTGCCCCTCCGGTTGGATGAATGTTGGCGCTGGCTATTGCCGTAAGAAGTAATCAATTCAGTGGCTGAGGCCTTAGGCCACTCCAGAGCTCCAGGGTGTTGATCGATTGAACACCCTGGAGCCGCGTCGATCCCGGCCGTGTCCAGGTGGGGATGGATCGAATGTTTTCATCCCTGCACTGCCTGAGCTGGTCGGGGTACTTGTCGGGCAGACCGCATTCCACGTAGTTCAGGTTGGCTCCGGCCTGTTTGCCGAAGAGCTTCATCTGTTCTTTGCAGGCGGGGCACCAATGGGCTCCAAAAAACCTGGCGCCCACCGTGTTGAGTTGCTCGGCCAACTTGATTGTTTGTTCTGTGGACTCCGTTGCGGGTTCAGGAATCGGTTGGTTCCACGGTTGTGCAGTCGCTGCGGTGCACAACGTCCCCGCCAACGCTGCCATCAAGGTCAGAACCCTGATGCCCTCGGGCTGGATGACGGGGGCCATGAATCACAGGGGCTGGATTATCGAAAATTTATTCGCATACCGCGTCGTTCTTTGATCTGTTGGCGCGTCACCGGCTCATTTCGAGCATGCGCTGCATGGGTTTCATGGCCTTCAGACGCATCGATTCATCCATCTCGATTGCAGGAGTGAGGGTCTCCAGGCATGCCTTCAGTTTTTCAAGGGTGTTGAGCCGCATGTAGGGGCAGGCATTGCAGCTGCATCCATCGATCCCTGGAACGTCGAGCAGGGTTTTTTCAGGAACCCGCTGCTGCATCTGATGCAGGATCCCCGGTTCCGTCAGAACGATGAAGCTGTCGCAGGAGCTTTGTTCGGCGTAATTCAAAAGCTTGCTGGTGGATCCAATGAAATCCGCCAGGTCCAGCAGATTCTGCTGGCACTCGGGGTGGGCGATCACTTCAGCCCCGGGATGTTCGTGCTTGAGGGCCAGCACGGCTTCTTCGCTGAAGGTCTCGTGAACGATGCAGCGTCCCGGCCAGAGGGTCAGCTCGCGACCGCTCTGTTGCTGAACCCAGCGCCCCAGGTTCTGATCGGGTGCGAACAGAACGGGCTGATCGGCAGGCAGCTGATTCACCAGATCAACGGCATTGCTGCTGGTGCAGATCAGATCGCTTTGCGCCTTCACTGCGGCCGTGCAGTTGATGTAGCTCACCACGAAGTGGTCGGGGTGCTCTGCCCGGAAGCGGGCGAACTCATCGGCGGGGCAGTCGTCCGCCAGGGAGCATCCGGCCTCTAGATCCGGCAGCACCACAGTCTTTTCCGGACAAAGAATCTTGGCGGTCTCCGCCATGAAGTGCACGCCGCAGAACACGATCACGTCTGCATTGGTGCTGGCGGCCTTGCGCGACAGCTCCAGGGAGTCACCAACGAAATCGGCGATGTCCTGAATCTCCGACTCCTGGTAGTAGTGCGCCAGGATCACGGCATTGCGGTCCTGGCGAAGCCGGTTGATCGCCGCAACAAGGGCGGTGTCAGCGCTCATCAGGACCGGTTCGGGGCAGGATGGCCACAGCCTAGGCATTCGCTCTGAAGCACCTGCGACTTGCCATTGCCGGTGATCTGCACGGCGCCTGGGGCGACGCCGATGAGCAGCTGCTGCAGCGGCTCAAGCCCGACGCTGTTCTTTTCGTTGGTGATCTTGCTGATGGGGATCTGCGTCTGACGCGCCGGATCACGCGGCTTTCCTTCCCCGTGGCCGTGATCCTGGGGAACCACGACCGCGGGCGTGATCGCAGTGGCGGCATCCTCGAGCAACAACGCGCTGTGCTCGGCGATCTCCATTGCGCTTGGCGCTCAATTCAATGGCCGGAGCTCCCGTTGACGGTTGTGGGTGCGCGTCCCTGCAGTGCTGGTGGAGGTTTTCACCTATCGAAAGCGGTGGAGGCGGTGTACGGCCCGGTGTCGCTTGAGGCTTCGGCCGAGCGGATTGTGCAGGCCGCCGCTGATGTACCCGCTGATCAGCCCCTGATCGTCATGGCCCACTGCGGTCCCTCAGGCTTGGGATCCGAGGCCGCCAGTCCCTGCGGACGCGACTGGAAGACGCCGGCAGTGGACTGGGGGGATCAGGATCTGGCCCTTGCCCTGGACCGCATGGCCAAAGACCGACCTGCCGATCTGGTGATCTTTGGGCACATGCACCATGCCCTCAAGCGCGGCTCTGGTTTCCGCCAGACCCTGTTGCGTCATCGCCATGGAACCGCGCTGATCAATGCCGCCTGTGTGCCCCGTTCAGGTGTGGATGGGCAAGGTCGATCGCTTCTGCATCTCTCCTGGGCTGAATTCCAGGGGGCCCGCCTCACGCAGCTCGCCCATCGCTGGTATACCCCCGATGCTGAGTTGATCCATCAGGAGCAGTTGCCGATCGATGCTCCGTCGCCGTGCTGATCTATTTCTGCAGCAGCAGCCATGGCTTCGGCCATGCGGCTCGCGATGCTGCGGTGCTCCAGCACCTGCGTCGTTTGCGTCCTGAGTGGACCTTGGTGATGAGCTCGGGTCTGCCCTCCCCCGTACTCAACCTGCTGTTGGGGGATGCAGCGATTGAGCAGCGGTCCTGTCAATGGGATGTGGGCATGGTGCAGGCCGACGCGCTCGGTGTGGATTGCGCCACCACCCTCATGGCCCTGGATGAGCTGGAGCAACGGCTGCCGGCTCTGATCGAGGCTGAGGCTCTCTGGCTTGCGTCGCAGGGGCAGCCGGTGTTGATCATCGGGGACATTCCACCGGCCGCAGCCGCCCTGGCCCAGCGCCTCGATGCACCTCTGGTGTGGATGAGCAATTTCGGGTGGGATGACATCTATCGCCCCTTGGGCTCTGCCTTCCAACGCTGGGCCGATGCTGCCGCTGAGGCCTACCGCTGCGGTGATCTGTTGCTGCGCTGCCCGTTTGACCTCGCCATGCATTGGGGGTTGCCTGAACAGAGGCTCGGTTTGGTTTGCGCCAGCCCGCGTCCCATTCCGGCGGATCTTGAGGCTTGCCTTGATGCTCAGGATTCTCCCCTGGTGTTGGTGGGGTTTGGAGGCCTGGGCTTGTCCCTTTCGCGGGATGTGTTTCAGCTCTGGCCCAACCACCATTTCCTGCTTCCGGCGTCAGCAGATGCCTCGCAAGCGCCTGAGTTGGCGGCGCTCCCCAACCTCACGTTTCTGCCGGATGGGCTGCGCCCCGTCGATGTGCTCGGCCGTTGCTCCCGTTTTCTGGGCAAGCCGGGTTTCAGCAGCTTCTGCGAGGCGATGGCCCAACGGGTTGGGATGCACGTCGTGGAGCGCAGCGGATTTGCCGAAGCTTCGGCGCTGATGGATGGTTTGCGTCGCCACGGCCAGCACCGTTGCCTCAGCCGTCAGGAGCTGGACACCGGCGCATGGCAGCTGGACCAGCCGTTGTTGGCGCCAAGCGAAGCCCCTCTTTCTGCATCAGGGGCTGAAGAAGCCGCTCTGGCACTGGTGGGTTGGGTTGCAAGTCGTTTTTAATTTTTGGTCTTTTTCATCATCTTTTTGAGCTGATTTGCCTGCCTGTTAGTGGTCTGGCCGATTATTTGACTGGCATATATACCTATTGATTTGAGCCTTTAATTCGAGAAGGTCATCTCGTGTGGATTTTTTTTCCGCTCGAGCATTTCATCCGCTTCTGATCTGCTCATCGTCCTCTTTCGAGGGCATGCTCCTTGAACGCTCTTTATGGCTATCTCTGCATTCATCGGTCGTCAGACGCTTCATGCGGCCGTGATCGTCGGAGTTCTGCCTGCCCTCAGTTCCCTTCTTCCTGCCCAGGCGAGCCTGCTCCCCCCCGCCTCTCGGGCGCAGCTGATCCATACCTCTGACTTCCAGCCCAGCCGGGCCATTCCCTACGTGATTACGCCCGAACGTCGGGCGATGCTCAACACGATCCGTTTTGCGGAAGGCACCTGGAAAGGTGGTCTGGATGTGGGCTATCGGGTGATGTTCGGCGGTGGCTTGATGCCATCGCTCGACCGGCATCCCAACCGGGTGATCTACAGCTCCCGCTACGCCAGTGCAGCCGCGGGGGCTTACCAGTTCATGCCCTTCACCTGGAATCTGGTTCAGCGCAGCATCGGCGTGCGCGGTTTCGGCCCTGAGGCTCAGGATCAGGGCGCGTTGTTTCTGATTCAGCGGCGCAAAGCCCTGGGTCTGACCGATACCGGCGTTCTCAGCCCGCTGCTCGCCGCCATGCTGGCTCCGGAATGGGCGTCGTTTCCAACCCTCGCCGGTCGCAGCTACTACGGCCAACCCGTCAAGAAATACGCACGACTGCGTTCTTTCTATGACGTGAACCTGGCTGAGTTGCGGCGTCTGCGTGACGTCAAGCGCCAGGCGCTCGTCACTCCCCCTCCGGCTCTCTGCACCGGGTCGCGCATTGAATGCGCCACCCTGCTCTGACGGCATTCACGTTTCTCGACGTTCCTCAGCCTTCGGCGTCGTTCTGAAGCTTTCGACCAACCGTGGCCTGGGCGATCAGATACGCGGCGATGCCTCCCGCCAGGAAGCCGACTCCATTGCGTAGCAGGGGCATCACTTCAGACGTGCGTGTGATCACAGGGGCAACGCCGAAGACGCCGAACAGCATCACCCACAGCGGTGAGAGCAACAGCAACCATGCCCAGGCGATGGTTTCGCCCTCCTTGCGGGGATAAGCCGCAAAGCCAGCAATCAAACCGCCAAAGATTGAGGTGGTCAGCGTCCAAAGCCACTGTTCCTGGGGAAGGCCAGGCACCACCTGACAGCCACCACGGTCCAGACAGATTTCCACCGCATTGAGGGCATCCAGCACGGCTCCGTCTTCGCCGTGATCCTTTACGTAGTACTGGTTGCCGTAGCGGGTCTGCAGCTCCACCCAGTAAGTGCGCGGCATCATCGCGAAGTAGGCATCGCCAACGTTGAAGTTCAGCAGGTTCCCGCCGCGGGGGTCGGCCACCAGCAGCAGGCTGCTTTCATCCAGCCCCCAGAACTCGCGAATGGCCAGACCTGGTGTGCGTTCGTACTGGGTCAACACCCGCATCTTCCAGCCGGTGCGTTCCTCCACATCCGCCAGGGATGCTTCCAGCTGGGCCCGCTGGTTGTCACTGAACACCTTGGCGAGGTCGATCACCGGGGTGGGGTGATCCGGCAGCAGCTCCGGGTTGTCGTAGGCCTCAGCCGGGGTCACCAGAACACCCAGGCTGACCAGAGCCACCACGACGAGGCTCCACAGATGTCGGATGTGATGTGTTCCCATGGAACTGCTGCAGCGACCGGCATTCTCTCCAATGGAACCGATGGCTGCGTCCTGTCCCGACTGGTTGGCAACGCATCTGCATCAGGCGGGGGGTGCCTTTCCGTTTTCCCGGTTCATGGATCTGGCTCTGAATGAGCCGGAGCACGGGTATTACGGCTCAGGCCGTGCACGCATCGGAGCCCAGGGTGATTTCGTCACCTCCCCCTCGCTGGGCAGTGATTTCGCAGCCCTTCTGGCTCCTCAGATCCTGGCCTGGCTGACGTCGATGTCCCGAAGTGATCCGGATCAACGCCTGTCGATCGTGGAAATCGGCCCTGGCGAAGGCCATCTGGCCCGGGATCTCGTTGCTGCGTTGCGTGGTGCTGATCCAGAGCTGTTGGCTCGGATCGAATTGGTGTTGGTGGAGGCCAATCCCGGCATGCGACGGCGGCAACAGGCTCTGCTGCAGGAGGCAGACGATCTGCCGATGCGCTGGTGTTCCTTGGACGAGTTGCGCCGCGCTCCGGTTCATGGGGTGGTGATCGCCCATGAGTTGCTGGATGCCCTCCCGGTGGAGCGTTTGAGCTGGCGGGAGGGATCCCTCCAGCAGCAGTGGGTGGAGCTCGCTTCAAACGGTGGTTTGCGAACGACGCATCGGCCTCTCCCCGATGGTTTGCACCAGGAGATCAGGCGTGTGTGCAGCCAAGGCGGCATTCAGTTGCCGCCCCCCGATGCCGAAGAGGGGTGGACCACGGAGTGGAACAGTGCATTGCCCGACTGGTTCGCTGCGGCGGCGGCTGCCGTGGATGCGGGCGTGCTGCTGGCGATTGATTACGCCCTGGAGGCCCAGCGCTATTTCACCGCCCGGCGCTCCGACGGCACCTTGATGGCTGTTTGCGCTCAGCAGGCGGGGCTGTCGCCCTTGGATCAGCCCGGCGAGCAGGACCTCACGGCCCACCTCTGCATTGAGCTTGTGGATGAGGCGGCTCAGCGCAACGGCTGGATGGTGGGTGATCAGGCGAAGCAGGGCGAGGCCCTGCTGGCCTTGGGGCTTGCAGAGCGTCTGCATGGACTGCAGCAGCTACCGGGCCAACAGCTGGCAGAAGCCCTGCAACGGCGTGAAGCCCTGCTTCGCCTGGTGGACCCCGCGGGGCTCGGTGCGTTCCGCTGGCTCACCTACCGGCGCGGATTGCCTGAAGATGGCTTCAGCCTTTCAGGCGCTCAAGGCAGCTGAGGATCTCGTCGCGACTGACGTCATCGCGAATCTCAACGGTTCCGATGCTGGTGGGCATCACGAAGCGCAGGCGACCGTCGCGCACCTTTTTGTCCCCCTGCAAGCTGTCCAGAACCGCATCGGCGGCGAGATCGGGCCAGGCGGTGGGCAGTCCAGCGCTGTCCATCAGTCGGTGTTGGCGCTCGGCGTCGTCGCGACTCCAGCTGCCCCGCAGCACGCCAAGTTCACCCACGGCCACCATGCCAATGGCGACCGCCTCGCCATGCAGCCAGGTGCCATAGCCGCAGAGGGTCTCCACCACATGGCCGAAGGTATGCCCGTAGTTGAGGATCGCGCGTAAGCCACCCTCCTTTTCATCGGCTGCCACCACCCGGGCCTTGGCCGCGGCCGATCGCTGCAGGATCGAGCTCAGGCGTTCCGATCCAAGCCCAGCGGGCGTGCTCGGGTCGGGGCAGGCCTCCAATTCCTCGAACAGCGCCGTGTCACCGAGGATTCCGTATTTGATCACCTCAGCCATGCCGGCCCGGAACTCGCGTTCGGGCAGGGTGTTCAGGGTGGAGGGATCGATCAACACCAGCCGCGGCTGGTGAAAGGCGCCGATCAGGTTTTTGCCGCGGGGATGGTTGACCCCGGTCTTGCCACCGATTGACGCGTCCACCATGGCCAGCAGGGTTGTGGGCACCTGCACCACCTGGATGCCCCGCAGCCAGGTGGCTGCCGCAAAGCCGGTCATGTCTCCCACAACGCCGCCGCCGAGGGCCACCATCAGGGAGCTGCGTTCGAGCTTGGCGTTGTAAGCAGCATCGTGGATTTCCGCCACCGTGGCTGGTGTCTTCTGGGTTTCGCCGGCGTCAATCACCAACAACTCCACGCTGAAACCTGCCGCTCTGAGGCTGTTCAGGCAGGTGTCGCTATAGGGGCTGGCCACATCCGGATTGCTGACCACCAGCACACGCCGACCCGCCTGCACTCCAGCGTCCAGCATCTGCTGACCAAGCCTGGCCAGGCCGCCGTCTCCAATCACCACGTCGTAGGGGTTGCGCTCCAGCGCAACGCGGATGTGATGCAACGGGGTGATTGTGGTCATGAAACCGTTGGAACCCACCTACTCTCGCAACAGTGTCGCTGGTCCTGTGCGCGAAAGATCAGTGCGCAACTCCCTTTCGGCCTGGGCGTTCCTTTTGCCGGCTGTGGTGCTGATCAGTTTGTCGGTGCTGGTGCCGGCCCTGATGGCTCTGGTGATGAGTTTCACCGCCACGGGGCTGGATGTCAGTGAACCCCTGCGTTTTGTTGGTTTGGCCAACCTGGAGCGCCTGCTGTCGGATCCGATGGCGCGGCAGGTGCTGGTCACCACCTTCCTTTATCTGGTTGGTGTGGTGCCTCCCATCGTTCTGGGGGCGCTGGCGCTGGCGGTGCTGGTCAACCAGGGGCTGCCCGGTCGGTCTTTTCTGCGGGGCGCCTTCTACACCCCGGTGCTGGTGTCGATCGTTGTTGCAGCCATCGCCTTTCGCTGGCTCTATGCCGAGAACGGACTGATCAATGGATGGTTGAGTGCCCTGCTCGGTGATGCCTTCAGCCCGATTGGTTTTCTCACAACGCCGCAGCTGGCACTGCCCGCCGTGACGTTAGTGACCCTCTGGAAGGGGCTTGGCTATTACATGGTGATTTTTCTGGCGGGTCTGCAGGGCATTCCCCAGGAGCTCTATGAGGCTGCGGAGCTGGATGGCAGCGAGGGCTGGAGAAAGCATCTCGACATCACCCTGCCCTTGATGAGTCCCTACGTGACCCTGGTCGCCGTGGTGTCGTCGATCGCGGCCACGAAGGTATTCGAGGAAGTGTTCCTGATGACCCAGGGAGGTCCTGCGGATGCCACCCGAACCATCGTTTATTACGTGTACGACCAGGCCTTTGCCGAATTGGAGATCAGCTACGCCTGCACCCTGGGCCTGGCGCTGTTCCTGTTGGTGTTGCTGTTCACCATGATCCGGTTGGCCTTTGCCGGCGATCGCCCCCTGATTTGACGCTGTCAGCGACCCTGCAAACTGGCAAGCTGCGGACATCAGCTCGGACACGATGATCGGCGTTGTTGGAGGTGGTCAGCTGGCACGGATGCTTGTGCAGGCCGCCGCGCAACGCGATGTTCCCATCGCTGTTCAAACGACCGATGCAGCTGATCCCGCGGCTGGTTTGGCCTCGCGCCTCGTGGCAGCGGATCCCCGGGATGTGGCAGGAACCCGGGAGCTGGTGGTGGGTTGTGACGGCATCACCTTCGAGAACGAGTGGGTCAATATCGATGCCCTTCTGCCGCTGGAGCAGCAGGGGGTTCGTTTCCAGCCCTCGCTGGCGGCGCTTTCGCCCCTGGTCGACAAGTTGTCGCAGCGCCAGCTGCTCGACGAACTGGCGATCCCGAGCCCGCCCTGGTGTCCGCTCAGTTTGATTTCACCGGCCCAGCCCGCGCTTCCTCAGGGCTGGACCTTTCCGGTGATGGCCAAGGCCTCCCGTGGTGGTTACGACGGCAAGGGCACGGTGGTGTTGCGCGACATCGATGGCCTGGCGCAGTTGTTGCGGGCGGTCCCTGCCGACGACTGGTTGTTGGAATCCTGGGTGGACTACGAGCTGGAGTTGGCTCTCGTGGTCAGCCGCGATCAGCGCGGCCGCATCCGCCATTTTCCGCTGGTGCAAACCCACCAACATCAACAAGTCTGCGACTGGGTTCTGGCCCCTGCTCCCGTGGATCCTTCGGTGGCTGCCCTGGCTTACAACGTGGAGGCCTCTCTGATGACGAAGCTCGGCTATGTGGGGGTGCTGGCTCTGGAGTTTTTCTATGGGCCCGCTGGCCTGCAGGTGAATGAAATTGCTCCACGCACCCACAATTCCGGGCATTACTCAATCGAGGCCTGCACCAGCAGTCAGTTCGATCAGCAGCTCTGCATCGCGGCTGGTCTTCCCGTGCCTGATCCCGAGCTCAAAAGCCGTGGTGCCTTGATGGTCAACCTGCTCGGCCTCGACCCCGAGCGTCATCCTCCTTTGGATCAGCGGCTTGAGGCCCTGCAGGCCATGTCGGGGCTTCACCTGCACTGGTACGGCAAGTCACCGGAAACACCGGGCCGCAAGTTGGGGCACGTGACGCTGCTGCTTGAGGGTGACACGCTCCTCAAGCGGCGCGATGAGGCTGAGTCAGCACTTGCCGCCATTCGCCGGATCTGGCCCCTCGAGAGCGAGAGTCAGGACTAGGGTTGGTAGCGAACTGCTGTGTTGGTGACGGCCTTTTTCTAGTGCTCTGATCTGACTCTCTTTCGACTTGGGGAGACTGTCGTGACGGTGACGTAGACCGGCCATGCAGCCGGAAACGAAACCCCACTTTGTCGCCCCTTCTGGTTCTTCCAGGTCGACCACTGGGGCTCGCACGGCATGGCGGTTCACCCCCTTCGCTTGATGAATGTGGTGGGTGCCTTGGACTTCGCCAAGCCATCACACAATCAATATCTCCAAGTTTCTGCGTCAATATTCTGAAACTTTGTTTTTTGGGCTTGGTTTACCGGATGACTTTTTTGCCTTCTCTCTAGGTGCTGCTTTAAAAGGTTTCAGCTTCGTTAGTGGGGCAGGCCCCTCATCAGCCAAGACTCGACCACAAAAAACAGAAGGAAGAATGAGCCGATGCTAATCACCAGTAGTTTGCCATTCATGCTGAAATTTTTCGCTCTTATTGCACTCTAGATACGTTCGTCTGGGTTGGAGTGGAGATTTTTGGTGGAGCTAGTTTTCGGAGTGGTTGAACTCCTGGAGCGCGTACTGGGCGAGGCATTTGTTTTTATCGGTGTCGGTCAGCGAGATGGTGGTCACGCTCTGATGCCAGTTTCGACGGTTGATCAATTCGTTGAATTCGGTCAAAGCGTCTTCGAGGTCTTCGAAACTGCCCATGCTCTCCATCGTTTGTTGCCCTTGTTTGACGGCAATTTCGAGGGGCATGGATCGATCGCTGCAGCTTTCAAGGCTACCCCTGTGCTGTTGTGTAGTCGATGATGCTTACGGCTGTGTGAACAAAGCTTGTCAGCGCTTTTCCTGTCCTTAGCGTTTGTTTGGTTGCAGTGCTGAGATGCGTGATCCACGCCTGGACGAAATGATCCAAATGCAAACCTGGGATTGGTGGAAAGCTCAGGTTTTTTATTTGCGCGAAAAGAAAGATTATGCTGATGCGGAGGCGCTGTTCATGGAATTCAAGATTCCTGCATCTGACTCCAATGATTAATGCCGCTGGTTGATCTCAATTGTTGATACCACTTTGCATGAACCGAGGGAACCCAGTTGTCTCTCCCATTGAGTTGGTTGGCTGTCGGTGTTGTTGAGAATCACTTTTCCGCATCGCTTCATTGTTCATCCTTCCGTGCTGGTTTCTTTCTTTTCATCTGTTTTCGGCCTGGTGGTAAGC
This sequence comes from Synechococcus sp. N19, assembly GCF_900474045.1. Classification (NCBI taxonomy): domain Bacteria; kingdom Bacillati; phylum Cyanobacteriota; class Cyanophyceae; order Synechococcales; family Synechococcaceae; genus Synechococcus; species Synechococcus sp. N19. Next base: position 57,989 of record NZ_UCNR01000016.1, on the reverse strand, counting down.
GCACCGCTTGTGGGTTGTTTCGGCAGCCCCGCGGCTGACGCTGTCACCTTTTTGCCGGATGACGCTGAAGTCGCATGCCGGGCCATCCTTCCCCAATGTTTCCGCCGATCCGATTGCGCTGAACTCTGTGCCCGAGATCCCAGCGTTGCCGATGGTCATCCTCAGGCCTGTCGTGCTGCTGGATTTGAGTCAGGCAATCGCCTTCAGGGGCGGTGATGCAGGACGGCCTGTTCCAGGTCTGGCCGACTCATTGAGGTCACCACAAAGACTTCCTGGGCGGATGTCCCCTTGCGGGCCACCAGCTTGTATCCCCCTGTGATCGGGGTGGACACCCTCAGCTGTAGTTCAGGACTGCGGCCACGCACCCGGCTGATCACGGCAGGGGTGATCGTCTGGATCTCCGTCTCGTGGGACAGGGCCTTCAGCCATGGGATCAAGCCGTCCACATAGGTGCTGTGGGTGATGACGACCCGGCCCAAAGCTGAATGAAAACCCGAGAACTGGTGAAAGTTAGCCACTTTGGCTATGCCAGAGAGAGCGCTCCGGGGCTGTGATGCTGAAATCAGTAGACGCTCTCCGCCACGTGATCAGCGGACCGCTGCAGGATGCCTGCGGCCCCCAGGCCCGCATGCTCACCGCTGAGGTGCACGGAACGGAGGTTCGGGGCCTGGCCTTGTGCCCTGGCCGGGTGGTCCGTTTCGTGATGGACGAGCAGCTGCAGCGTTTGCAGGTGGCTGATCTGCTGCGCCTCACCAAAGCCAGCCGTAAGCCGGCGGCCTGACTCAGCAGCGTTCCAGAGGGGCCATCGTTAAGCCCTCGGCCTGAAGCTGCTGGTGGTAAAGCTCGGCCTGCTCCAGGGGGCCGCACCAAACTTCAGCCGCACCCTGCCCATCAATCTTGTTGGCGAGGTTCCATGCCTTGTCCTCACTCATGCCGGGAATGATCTTGCGCAGGCAATCCACCACGTGCTGGAAGGTGTTCACATCGTCGTCCAGAACGATCACGCGAGCCTGGGGGTAGCGCTGTGTTGTTCCCTGACGCTCCAGCACTGCTGATGAACCTGGGCTGGAGCTGGTCATGACAGATGCCTTCGGGCGGACGAAAAGGTGTCGAACTCTAGGTAGGATCCGGACAGTCAAGTGGTCAAGCGCATGTTGTTCACTCTGGGTTGGGCGTCCTTGGCCGCCATGTTCAGTTTCTCCATCGCCATGGTCGTCTGGGGACGCAATGGTGACGGCACCCTGAACTTCTGATCGAATCTGTGCTTCAAGACGCACCCCTTCTCAGCCAGACCCTGGCGGTCACGGCAGCTGTGCTTCTTGTCTTCGTCAGCGTTGCCGTGATCTATCTCTCAACGATCGAATGGAGAGATCGTCGACGCCGTCAAGGTTCAACCAAGTCATCCTCCTGATTCCGTCCGTCCGACGTCAAATTGGACTTCATCCCTGCACAGCCCTTCTCCTGGGGTTGTGCTTTTTTTTGCCCGCCCTGCTGCTGGGCACCTCCAGCCTGAAGACGCCTTCCCTGAATCGCCGTGGAACAGCAGAGCTGTTTGAGATCAGTCGGCGGGCATGGTTGGTTCAGAGTTTTGAGGCGGACCCCGCCGCACTGGTGCCGAAGCTCTGGCAGCAGCGGCTTGGTTCTTCGGAAGCTCCTGATCGCTGGGCCCGTCATGGTCGCGGCACCTGGTGGCTGATCTGGCTGGACGACGGTGAACCCCTTCTGGCTCTTCCGTCCGCACCGCATTCGTCTGCTCTGGATCTGCTGTTCGCTGATGAACTGCACCGCAGCAGTTTTGATCAACTTCCGTCGCTGAAACGACGGGAGCCCTCGGTTCTGGAACAGCGCTGCTTGCGGCTGCTGACCAGCGGATCGGCCGTTCAGTGGCAACCCTCAGGCTTGGCTTCGATCAGCGGTTCCCTTTTTCCCGCCTTGGCGAGCGTGTCGCATGGCTGTCTGCGTGTTGCGCTCCGGGGCGATCGTCTGATGGCTGAAGGGCCTGTGGCCTCAAGCCCTTTCGCGGCCCTGCAGGTTCACCACCCGGAACGCCAAGCCAATTTCGTTCGCTTCGATCCGCCGTCGGCTTACCTGGAGCTCAACAGCGTTTCCCAGCAGCTGCTGCTGGGATCCTTGTTCAACAATTCACTATTCGCCCAACAACTCGACAGCCGCTAGGGATTGCCGAAGCAGTTGTGCGACGTTTTGCTCAAGGCACCTGTCCTTGTGCGGTTGGATGCGCTGGAGGGTGGTCGTTTCCAGGCTGCGATTCAAGCCAGGTTGATGCTGGCTGCTGGTGAAATCGACATGACCAAGCGAGGTCTTGATGCCGTTGACACCGCCTTGTTGAAGCGCGGGTTTCAACGGGTTGAAAGTCCCCTGTTGTCTCCCGATGGTCGGTCCTCAAACCATGTGGCCGTTGTTTGGTTGGATCCCCAGGGTCATCCCCAAGGTGGTTGGTCACAGGGTCCTGCACTCCAAGGTCAGGTGGAGTTGCTGCTGGCCCTGGGGGATGCCCCGAACCTCCGCAGCAATCCGCTGAAACGGATGGGCCAACAGCAGCTTCGCCTTCGCGCACGACCGGATCAATTGGCTCGTTTGGGTTGGCTCGGACCGGGCTGGCCGCGGGTGGTTGGCAAGGCACCTCAACTGGAGCTTGAGATGACGGCACTGCCGGAGCAGCAACAGCCCGGATGGCTTCGGCTTCAGCTGGACGTGCGTTGAGCCTGCTCTTCCAAGCGACGTTCCTTCTTGCGCTTCTCGGCAGCGATGGTCTCTTCCACCAGTTCAACGGCCTGATCCATCCGTTCACTGTTGGAGCCAAACAGCGTTAGATCCTTCTCAACGCGATCGGTGGGCAAACCGAGTCCCTCAGCAAGTTCCTTGCTCTGTTTGACGATGGCCTCGGTGTCCGTACCGGTGGCATCCGCTGCAGCCGCCTTGAGCAGGCTCATCAGTCCAACGGCCATCAAACGGGAGTAGTGGCTGCCCTCGTTGAGGCTGTGGGATGACAGCAAGCTTTTGAGGCTTTCGAGATCCTTCCCTTTGGCCTGGTCCACCAGAGAGGCGTTGGTTTTGCGCAGCTTCGCTGCGTCGAAGCCATTGCTGCTGCACAGGGCACTGAACAGTGCCTCGGTTTGCGCTTCAGGCCGATAGCCCTTGGTGAAGGTGTCGAACACTGTGCAGAGCCCAACGCTGAACAGCCCGTTGGCTTCAAACCGACTTTGATGGCTCAGCAGATGCAGCTCCACCAGCAGCTCATCAGCAAGGCGGCGGTACAGCGGCGCAATGACGTGGGGAAAGGCCTGATGAAACGCGCGTTTGCTGTCGGCGATGGTCTGACTTGCGGCCAACGTGCAGTCCAAGAATGAATGGCCGGAACCCTAGCGTCGCAGACATCGCCGTTAGGATTGCTCGACCCTAAAGATGCTCAGATGATCCCCATTGTGATTGAGGAGTCCGGCCGGGGAGAAAGGGCCTTTGACATTTATTCCCGGCTTCTGCGCGAGCGAATCATCTTCCTTGGTGAGGCTGTCACCAGTGACTCCGCCAACCGGATCGTGGCCCAGATGTTGTTCCTCGAAGCTGAGGATCCCGAGAAAGATATCTACCTCTACATCAACTCTCCCGGCGGTTCGGTTTACGACGGCCTCGGCATCTTCGACACGATGCAGCACATCAAACCGGATGTGCACACGGTGTGTGTCGGCCTCGCCGCAAGTATGGGAGCTTTCCTGCTCTGTGCCGGCACCAAGGGCAAGCGCAGCAGCCTGCAGCACTCCCGGATCATGATTCACCAGCCGTTGGGTGGTGCCCAGGGCCAAGCCAGCGACATCCGCATTCAGGCGGACGAAATCCTTTTCCTCAAGGATCGCCTCAACAAGGAACTGTCCGATCGCACCGGCCAACCCCTTGATCGGATCCAGCAGGACACCGACCGTGACTTTTTCATGTCACCCACCGAAGCCGTGAACTACGGCTTGATTGATTCGGTGATCGACAAGCGTCCCGTTCAGGCTGTTGCTTGAAGAAGGGAAGTTCTAAAAACAACCGTCCCAGCAAGATCTGTCCGGTCTGCGAGCGCCCCTTTGAGTGGCGCAAAGCCTGGAGAAATTGCTGGGATGAAGTTGTGTACTGCTCCGAGCGTTGTCGACGACGCAAGAACAAATCCAATCCATAAAAAAACCCCCGTCTGAGCAAGGCGGGGACTTTCTATTGCTGGACCCAGAATCAGTCGAGGGTTACGACGGTGCGGTCTTTCTCTGGAACAGCGGTGAATTCAGCCAGAACAGCCTTGAACTCATCACCATCCATGGTTTCCTTTTCGATCAGCAGTTCCACCAGGCGATCCATGGCTTCGCGGTTGGCAGCCACGATCTCTACGGTCTCGTCATAACAGCGCTTCACCATGTTGCGCACTTGAACATCGATCTGTTGGGAGATCGATTCCGACACGTCACTGCGTGACATCAGGTCGCGCCCCAGGAACACTTCCTGACTGCCGCCCTCGAGGGCTACTGGGCCGAGATCACTCATGCCGAGTCGGGTCACCATGTTGCGGGCCATCGACGCCACCTGTTGGATGTCGCCACCGGCTCCGGTGGTGACTTCCTGGTGTCCGAACACCACGTCCTCTGCGGCACGACCACCCAGGGCTCCCATGATGCGTGCCTTGAGCTGGGCACGGGTGACCAGGGTTTGCTCCTCATCCGGGGAGAACCAGGTCAGGCCTTGGGCCTGGCCACGGGGAATCAAGGTGACCTTCTGAACAGGGTCGTGGTCTTTGACCAATGTGCCGATCAGGGCATGACCGACTTCGTGGTAAGCGATCAGACGCTTGCTGCGACCGTCTGTGAGGGGACGACCCTCCATACCGGCGATGATCCGATCCACAGCGTCGTCGATCTCGCTCAAGCCGATGGCTTCCTTGCGGCGGCGGGCGGTGAGGATGGCCGCCTCGTTCATCAGGTTGGCCAGGTCTGCACCAGTGAAGCCAGGGGTGCGGCGGGCGATGCTTTCGAGGGACAGCTCCTCTTCGAGCCTCTTGTTGCGGCAGTGCACATCGAGGATGGCCAGGCGACCCTTGATGTCGGGGGCGTCCACGGTGACCTGGCGGTCAAAACGACCGGGACGCATCAGAGCTGAGTCCAGAACGTCGGGGCGGTTGGTGGCGGCAATGATGATGATGCCGCTGTTGCCTTCAAAGCCATCCATCTCCGTCAGGAGTTGGTTGAGCGTCTGTTCGCGTTCGTCGTTGCCTCCACCAATGCCGGCACCGCGCTGGCGGCCGACGGCATCAATTTCGTCGATGAAGATCAAGCAAGGGCTGTTTTCTTTGGCCTTCTTGAACAGATCGCGGACGCGGCTGGCACCCACGCCAACGAACATCTCAACGAACTCAGAACCAGAAAGGGAGAAGAACGGAACGCCCGCTTCACCGGCAATGGCCTTGGCCAGGAGGGTTTTGCCGGTGCCGGGAGGGCCGACCAGCAAAAGGCCGCGGGGAATCTGAGCACCCACTGAGGTGAATCGCTCGGGCTGTTTCAGGAAGGTGACCACTTCCTGGAGTTCCTGCTTGGCCTCGGTAACGCCGGCCACGTCATCAAACATGACGCCGGTCTCCGCTTCCATCATGAAGCGGGCTTTGCTCTTGCCGAACTGCATGGCCTGGCCAGGGCCGCCAGGCATGTTGCTGTTGCGACGGGCCAGGAAGATCAGGGCACCGATCAGGAGCAGCGGGAAGGCCAGATTGCCCAGCACGCCGAGGGCCGGAGGTGCTGTGCGGGGCGGATGGATATCAAAGCTGATGCCTTCGGTCTTCAGCGTGTTGATCAGCTCAGGGGCCAGACCAGGAAGGTCAACGCGCAGGCGTTGAACGCGGTTGTCGAGGTCGGGATCGACGGCTTCGATCACAGCGTTGCGGCCACCGTCGTAGATATCAACGGCTGTCACGCGACCGGCCTCGACGTAATCGAGAAAGCGGCCGTAGCTCATCCGTGCCACCGCAGCATTGCGGGGAGCGACGGTGGTGCCATTGCTGTCCTGGCTGAGGCCGTTGATGCCTCCGTTGCTCACCACCTGCCAGCCGATCAGCAACACGACGCCAATTGGCAACAGCCAGAGGGCAAGAAGGCGCCAGCGCTGATTCATGAGCTGAAGAAATTCGTTAACGAGTGTAAAGGAGTCGGACTGATTTCTGAGGCCTGCTCAAAGGCTTCTCAGGGCAACAATCGGGTCGAGCTTTGCGGCGCGTCGGGCTGGAACAACTCCGAAGAACAGCCCGATGGATCCTGAGAGTCCAACGGTGACCACCACCATCGTTGCGCCGATCGTCGCTGGCAGGGGCGTGACCGCCGCCACGAGGCTCACCGTTGCAAGACCCACCAGCGTGCCGATGGCGCCGCCAAGGCTGGCAAGCACCAGGGATTCCACCAGAAACTGCTGCAGAACATCACCGCTGCGAGCCCCCAGGGCTTTGCGCAGACCGATCTCCTCGGTGCGTTCGCTGACGGACACCAACATGATGTTCATGATCCCGATGCCTCCCACCAGCAGGGAGATCCCACCAATGGCCCCGAGCATCAGGGTGAGTCCTCCGGTGATGGTGCCCACGATGGTGAGAGCGTCCTTCTGGGATCGCACCACGAAATCGTCGTCCCGGAGAATCCGGTGCCGCTGCCTCAGCAGGTTGTTGATCTGAAAGCTGGCTGCGTTGATGCTTTTTTCATCCCTGGCTTCAACACTGATGGAGTTGAGGCTGACGCCATAAATCGGATCCCGACCGGTGATCCGGTTCACCATCGTGGTGATGGGGATATAGGTGTTTTCGTCCTGGTTGCTGCCGAACACGGCCCCTTTGGGGGCCATCACACCGACCACCTCAAAGCTTTGATTGCCGATGCGCACCTGCTGGCCAATCGCTGAGCCAGTGGGAAACAACTTGGTGCGTAGATCCGAGCCGAGCACGGCGATGGCTTTCGCACCGGCCACGTCCTTGGCGTTGATGAAACGGCCCTTGGCCACGTCGAATCCGCGCACAGGGGGGAACTCCGATGTCGCGCCGAAGACCGCACCCGTGGAGCTGCGGGCTCCGGCCTGCACCACCTGATTGGTGTTGATCACGGGCGCCACGCGCTTGACGCTGGGAACCTGGGTGGCGATGGCTTCGGCATCGTCCAGCACGAGCGTTTTCGGTCGCGTAACCCCTTGGCGTCTGGCATTTGTGTTGCCCGGAACCACAAACAACACATTGGCGCCGAGGTTGTTCAACTGGCCTTCAGCCAGCAATTGCGCTCCCCGTCCAACCCCAACAAGGGTGATCACCGAGGCATTGCCGATCACGATGCCCACCATCGTGAGAAGGCTGCGCAGGCGGTTGCTGCGCAGTGTGGACAGGGCCATCCGCACCGTTTCCGTTGCGGGCATGCGCCGGTTCATGGTGTGGCGTCGCTCAGATCAGTGTCGCCTCAGCTTCGTTGCCGACGATGCTCACCTTGACCAGATCTGTGGATCCGGAAACGCCGGTATGCGTGCCTGCGGACTGCACCACGAGATCACCCTTCTTCAGAAGATCGAGCTCCTTGGCTTTGACCATCGCCGCCTGGAAGGTCTGCGTGGTGCGTTCGCCCTGGGGAATCACCAGCGGTGTCACGCCCCAAACCAGTTGCAGACGACAGGCAACCGTGCGATCGGGAGTGATGGCAAGGATCGGTGCCGCAGGCCGGAACTTGCTCACGTTGCGAGCAGTGGCCCCGCTTCGCGTGAGGGGAAGAATCGCGGAGGCATTGAGCTGGCTGGCGATGGTGCTGACCGCACCGCTCAAGGCATTGGGGATGGTGCTGGGCAGGTGGCTGTCGATCGAGCGTTGGGGGTAGTCCTTCTCGATCCGTCGGGCAATGGTGGCCATGGTTTGAACGGCCTCCACGGGGAAATCCCCCACCGCGGTCTCGTTGGAGAGCATCACAGCGTCGGTTCCATCCAGGATGGCGTTGGCCACGTCGCTGACTTCGGCTCGGGTGGGCCGGGGGCTGGATGCCATGGAATCCAGCATCTGGGTGGCCGTGATGATCGGGATGCCCAGGCTGTTGGCCTTGCGGATCAGTTCCTTCTGCAGCAACGGCACTTCCTCGGCCGGCATCTCCACGCCAAGGTCACCGCGGGCAACCATCACGCCGTCACAGAGCGGCAGGATCGAATCGATCTGATCGATGGCCTCAAACTTTTCGATCTTCGCCACTACAGGGGTCTCATGGCCCTGTTCGCGGATCAGTCCGCGGATCTCCTCCATGTCGGAGGGATTGCGCACGAAGCTGAGGGCCACCCAGTCCACGCCCTGGCTGAGTCCGAAGGCCAAGTCGGTTTTGTCCTTGTCCGTGAGGGCGCGAACGGACAACTGAACGTCCGGGAAGTTGACGCCCTTGTTGTTGGAGAGAACACCGCCCACGGTGACGGTGCAATGCAGGGTCTGCTGCGCTTTATCGACGGTGTCGACCTTCATCTCAACGCGGCCGTCGTCGAGCAGGATCCGGCTTCCTGCGGTGACTTCGTCCGCCAGCTTGTCGTAGGTGACCGTTGCGATCGTCTTGTCGCAGCTCACCGGCCTTGAGGTGAGCGTGAACGGATCACCGTTGGCCAGGGTGATCGGCCCCTCAGCGAACCGCCCGAGCCGGATCTTCGGCCCCTGAAGGTCCTGGAGGATGCCGATGGTCTGCCCCAATTCCTCAGACACCTGACGAATCGTGGCGATGCGAGCGGCGTGTTCGCTGTGGTCCCCGTGGGAAAAATTCAGCCTGAAGGTGGTGGCACCAGCCTTCACCAGCTCCTTGATCCGCTCCGGGCTCTCGGTGGCAGGGCCGATGGTGGCCACGATCTTGGTCCGTCGGTTCAGGTCGAACTGGCCCATATCGCGGCTGAAAATCCTTGCGGAAACTACCATCCGGGCGTTTCCCAACTGGCCCTATGGAGATGAATTCCTATCAGGACGCCGCCCGAAAGACGGCTGCCTACCCGGATGTGGGCCGTAATCCCATCTATCCGACCCTCGGTTTGACCGGTGAAGCCGGCGAGGTGGCCGACAAGGTGAAAAAGGTGATTCGCGACCGTGGCGGTGTGTTTGACGCCGACACCCGCGAAGCGATCAAGTTGGAGCTGGGAGATGTGCTCTGGTACGTGGCTCAGCTGGCCAGCGAACTGGGTTATGACCTGAATGAGGTGGCTGACGCCAACCTGCAGAAACTGTCGAGCCGGGCTGCCCGTGGGCGCATCGGAGGCAGTGGTGACCAACGTTGATCTCCTGATGCTCCGTCGACTTTTTTCCGTGTTGTTCTGCCTGCCCCTGCTGCTGGGGCTGGCGCTTCCCTGTGACGCCGCTGAACTGCAGCTCAGTGAGGTTCGCCTGGATCCCTGCGGAGAGCTGGATGCCGGCAATCAACCTGAATTAAGACGCCCGGTTGGTGCCAGCTGTTATGTGTTGACGGGAGACGTTGAGAACCGCAGCAAGAACAGCGTCATCGACACCGATGTGTACGCACGGATCCTGGATGCCAGTGGTGAACCGGTTCTTCCCAACAGAACCCGGGTGGGTTCCATCGGGGATGTGAACCCTGGTCACTCCCCGTTCGCCCTGAGAATCTCAGTTCCGGCCGGAACCCCAGGACCGTTTGTGATCAAAAATCCCCGTGCCCGTGGATTCAATGCTCCGGTCCGCAGCCGCGTTGATGTTGACGAGGATGACCTGCTGCCGTTGGAACGGGGCATTAATCAGCAGTGATTACCCAGACGTGATCACCAGCTGGAGCCCGACATGTAGAAGGCGCTGATCGACTGCCCCACCAGGCTCTGCAACAGGTTCAGGGCCAGGAAGGCCAGGATGGCGGAGAGATCAATGCCCCCCAGGGGTGGGATCAAACCCCTGAAGGCGTTCAGGTAAGGGTCGGTGATCGCACTCACGCTGCTGAGCACCGGATTGCCCCAGTCCAGATTCGGGAACCAGCTCAGCAGAACCCGCACGATCAGCACCAAGGAATAGATCTGCAGGGTCTGGGACAGCACCTGCAGCAAGGTGACGGGTAGAGATTCCATGACGGGAGCTGATCTGCTCCGACTTTATGCAGCTTCCGTCAGATCGGTTGCTCCGAGATCAGGAAGCACTGAGAAGGTGCGGTGAAATTTTTCGGTGAGGGTGAGCCAGTAGGACCGCCCCTCGCTCTGACGACGCCGTTCGATGAAGTCCTGCGCCAGCAGCTCCTTGATGTGGTCGTAGGCCCCCGAGCCCCGCAGATCCACAAGATCCGATTGAAGAATGCGTTTCTTCAGGGCAATGGTGGCGAGGGTTCGCAGGGTTGCTGTGGAGAGGTTCACAGGCAGCAGGTCCTTGACCAGATCGCCCATGCCCGGACGCAGCTGCAGCCCATAGCGACCGCTCTGTTCAACGACCTCCAGGGCACTGTCCCGCTGGGCGTAGGAGGCCGTCAGGGCGACGAGAGCTTCTTCAACGGTTCGGCGATCGGCGTCGGCCAGCTCGGCCAGTTCGCCGATGCTGACGGGCCGACCCTTGAGATAAAGAATCGCCTCGAGCCTGGTGGGCAGGGATGGAGACGTCATCACAACCCCTTTAGAGCACTCAAGTTACCGCCCTGAAACTCAGAGGAACAGGCCATAGGCCGGGTTGTTGGTTTCATCCCAGTGGCGATAGCCCAGGGCATTGAGGAATTCGGTCCAGCCCTGCATGTCCTGTTCCGGCACCAGCACGCCAACAACGATGCGCCCCACGTCAGCACCGTGGTTTCTGTAGTGGAAGATGCTGATGCTCCAGCTGGGGTGGAGAGCATCCACGAAGCTCATCAAGGCACCCGGCCGTTCGGGAAATTCGAAGCGATACAGCAGTTCTTTGCATTCGCCGGCACAGGCAGTTCGGGCTGAAGCCGGCAGACGGCCGCCCACCATGTGGCGCAGGTGGACCTTGGCAAATTCGTTGTCGCTGAGATCCAGGCAGGGGAAGCCGCCACGCTCCAGCTGGCCCAGTAGGGAAGCTCGGTCGTTGTCATCGCTCACCTGCACACCGATAAAGATCTGCGCCGAGGCGCCATCAGTCATGCGGTAACTGAATTCAGTGAGACTGCGCTCCCGCAGCAGTTCGCAAAGCCGCCTCAGGCTGCCGGGTGATTCGGGAATCTCCACGGCCAGCATTGCTTCCCGCTCTTCCCCGAGCTCAGCCCGTTCGGCGATGAAGCGCAGCCGGTCGAAATTCATGTTGGCCCCGCAGGCCACCGCCACCAGATTGCGCCCCGCCAGCTGGCGCTCGGCTACATCCTGTTTGAGTCCTGCTACCGCCAGGGCACCGGCGGGTTCCAGGATTGAACGGGTGTCTTCAAAGACGTCCTTGATCGCGGCACAGATGGCATCGGTGTCGACCCGCACCATCCGATCGACGAACTGCTGGGCCAGCGCAAAGGTGTGCTCCCCAACCTTTCTCACGGCGACACCATCGGCAAACAGTCCCACCTGTTCCAGTTCCACCCGCTGCCCTCGCTCGAGGGAGCGGCTCAGGGCATCGGCATCCACCGGTTCCACACCGATCACCTCCGTTTCCGGCCACAGCCGTTTGACGTAGGCGGCGATGCCCGCGATCAGGCCACCACCACCCACTGCCACATAGATCGCGTTGGGTGGCTGCTCGGCCTGGCGCATGATCTCCATGCCTATTGTTCCCTGGCCTGCGATTACTTCCGGATCGTCGAAGGGGTGAATGAAGGTGAGCCCCTCAGCCTTGCAGCGTCGCTGTGCCTCTGCGGAGCACTCGTCGTAGGTCTCGCCATGGAGAACCACGTCACCACCCAGGGCACGCACGGCGCGCACTTTCACCTCGGGTGTGGTGCTTGGCATCACGATCACGGCCCGACAGCCAAGCCGCTGGGCACTCAGGGCGACGCCCTGGGCATGGTTTCCGGCACTGGAGGCAATCACACCGCGCTTGAGCTCGTCTCTGCTGAGCTGCGCCATGCGGTTGTAGGCGCCGCGCAGCTTGAACGAGAACACCGGCTGGAGATCCTCACGCTTCAGCCAGACCGTGTTGTTCAGCCGGCGGCTCAGATTGGGTGCAGGATCCAAAGGGGTTTCCCGCGCCACGTCGTAGACGCGGGCACGCAGGATCCGCTGCAGGTAGTCGGTCATCTCACCATTCTTCCAAGGGTTCGATCCAGACAGGATCCGGGTTGGTTCCCGTAGATTGCACGTATTGGAGTTGGCAGTGCATGCATCTCGGAGATCTGAAGCATCCGAATGAGCTGCACGGACTCAGCCCGGCCCAGCTTGAGGACGTGGCTCGGCAGATTCGTGAGCGGCATCTGCAGGTGGTGTCCACCAGCGGTGGCCACCTTGGGCCTGGCCTGGGGGTTGTGGAGCTGACCCTGGCGCTGTACCAGACGCTGGATCTCGACCATGACCGTGTGATCTGGGATGTGGGCCATCAGGCCTACCCCCACAAATTGATCACCGGCCGGTTCAATGATTTCGACTCCCTGCGCCAGCAGCACGGGGTGGCGGGTTACCTCAAGCGCACAGAGAGCGATTTCGACCACTTCGGAGCGGGTCATGCCAGTACCTCCATCTCAGCGGCGCTGGGCATGGCCATGGCGCGGGACAACCGGGGCGAGTTGTTCAAATGCGTTGCCGTCATCGGTGATGGAGCCCTGACAGGCGGCATGGCTCTGGAGGCCATCAACCACGCCGGACACCTTCCCAACACACCTCTCCTGGTGGTGCTGAACGACAACGACATGTCGATCTCCCCGCCGGTTGGTGCGCTCTCGAACGTGCTTAACCGTGCGCGGCTCAGCCCACCAATGCAGTTCCTCTCAGGGAGTGTTGAGGAAAGCGTTCGGCATCTGCCCTTCATGGGTGGTGAGATTCCTGCGGAACTCAACCGCCTCAAGGGCAGCATGCGTCGCCTCGCGGTTCCCAAGGTGGGTGCCGTGTTCGAGGAACTTGGCTTCACCTACATGGGGCCGATCGACGGCCACGACATCGGTGAAATGGTGCGCACCTTCCAGGCGGCTCACCGTGAGGGTGGCCCTGTGCTGGTGCATGTGGTTACCAAAAAGGGCAAGGGCTATCCCTACGCCGAGGCCGATCAGGTGGGCTACCACGCCCAATCAGCTTTTGATCTCGGCACTGGCAAGGCGATTCCGTCGTCCAAACCCAAGCCCCCCAGCTACAGCAAGGTGTTTGGGCAGACCCTGGTCAAGCTCTGTGAGCAGAACAGTCGGGTGATCGGCATCACTGCGGCCATGGCCACTGGTACCGGTCTCGATCTGCTTCAGAAGGCCGTTCCGGACCAGTACGTGGACGTGGGCATCGCTGAGCAACATGCCGTCACCCTGGCGGCAGGCATGGCCTGCGAGGGTTTGCGTCCTGTCGTTGCCATCTACAGCACCTTCCTTCAGCGCGCCTACGACCAGTTGATCCACGACGTGGGCATCCAGAAGCTGCCGGTCACCTTCGTGCTCGATCGTGCCGGCATCGTTGGTGCCGACGGGCCGACCCACCAGGGTCAGTACGACATCAGCTACATGCGGGCTATTCCCAACTTCACGGTGATGGCACCGAAGGATGAGGCTGAGCTGCAGCGCATGCTGGTGACCTGCCTGCAGCACGACGGGCCCACGGCGCTGCGGATTCCGCGGGGCTCCGGGGAAGGCGTGCCCTTGATGGAAGAGGGTTGGGAATCGCTGCCGATCGGCCGCGGTGAACTGCTGCGGGAAGGCGACGATCTGATGATCGTGGCCTACGGCTCGATGGTGGCTCCGGCCCTCGCCACAGCAACGCTTCTGGAGGAAGCCGGACTCTCCACCACCGTGATCAACGCCCGCTTCCTGAGGCCCCTGGATCAGGCGCTGATCCATCCCCTGGCACGTCGCATCCCCCGCGTGGTCACTATGGAAGAGGGAGCCCTGCCCGGTGGTTTTGGCGCAGCGGTTCTGGAGTCGTTGATCGATCAGGACATCAACGTGTCGATGTTGCGCATCGGCATCCCCGACCAGCTGGTTGATCACGCCACGCCGCAGCAGAGCAAGGAAGCTCTTGGCCTCACTCCTGCCCAGATGGCTGAACGCATCCTTGAGCGCTTCAGCAACACCTCTGGTGATCTGCCAGCCACCGCTTCGATCAAGGCCCTCCAGGCCTGAAGCTGAGGGCTCGGTGTCCGTCCTGATCGTTGGCGCGGGACCGTCCGGTGCCCGTCTGGCGATTCAACTGGCGCGGGCGGGTGCTGAGGTGACCCTGGTGGATCGCCTGGCTGATCCCCATCGCCATGCCTATTCCAGTGGCGCCCTGCCTCTGAAGGCTGTTCGTCGCTTGGGTCTTCCGGATGACGCCATTGCCGCCACCTGGCAGGGCTGGCAGCTGCACGATCCCTCGGGTCTGGTTCATCAGTGGTGGTCGTCCGGCGATCTGGGGGTGGTGCTCGACTTCGGCCGGCTTCGGTCCTGGCTCTGGGAGGAAGCGCGCCGCCATGGGGTCGAGTTGATCCAGGGCTGCCGGGCCGCGCTGAGCACGCTCACGGCCGATCAAGCCAGCGTGCGGTTGCAAACACGTGATGGGCGTTCGTCATTGCGCTCAGCGCGCTGGCTGATTGATGCCACCGGTGCACGCCGAGATCTGCTGCAGCAGGCCGGCCTCAGCCCCAATCCCGAGGATCCTCTGCTGCAGGGCATCGGCGTTGAGTGGTTGCTGCAGACCGATGATCGTCAGGCGGCTGCCTGGCGGGATCGGATCAGTTTCTTTCTAGGTACCGCCTGGATCCCTCATGGATACGGCTGGATCTTTCCCATGCAGGGGCAACGGCTGAAGGTGGGGGTCTGTCACCTCCCACCGGCGGATCGTCCGACTCCCGGCAGCCTGGCTGGACCCCTTCAGCGCTTGATTCAACGCTGCGGCTTGAGCGCCTGCCCGGTGCTGGATCGCCATGGCGGGCCGGTGTCCAGCAGCATCGCCCGCTCCGAACCTTTGGTGGCGGGTGCTCTGCTGGCGGTGGGGGATGCGGCCAGTTCCGCCAATCTGCTTGGGGGCGAAGGGATCCGCCATGCGATGGACAGCGCGGATCAACTGGCCGAACTGCTGATCGCTGAAGGGATGTCTGGGGACTCCCCGGCCATGGCCCTTCGCTACCAAGAGCAACTCAAGGCCCAACGGAGTTGGCGTTGGTTGGTGTCGGGCCGGCTGGCGCGGCGCACCTGGTGGGGCCTCGACAATCCAAGGGCGGACCGACGTCTGGCACGTTTGATAAATGGGCTGTCTGCGACCGCAGAAGCCCCCGCTCTCTCAGAGCTGTTGTTCAACTACAACTTCGAGCGTTACGGCCTGCGACTGCTGCCGTATCTGCTCTGAGCCAAGGGTTGTTTCAGGGAGGAGACTGGCTCCTCCCTCAAGAGATGTGCTTCAGAGCACGCCGCGGGCGGCCAGACCCTGGATGGCGCCGATGCCGATAATGTGGCCAAGGCTGGTGGTGCCGAGCAGGGCTGCGTGACCCATGCCGCCGAAGAAGGAAGCGTTAGGGAGTGCGGCGCCAACGTTGGGGTGCTTGATCGTGGCCTTGCCGACCATGATGGCAACCACATTGCAGAGGATCATCACCAGGGCGACCTTGGGAGACCAGGACACGGAGGCGGGAGCGATCGCGAAAAGGTGGGTCAGCATTCGAGCCAATGAGCGACACCTCATCTTCCGGCGCTAGCGACGCCTTGCCTGCCTCTCTTAAGAGTTGTTCACCCTTTTTTGGGGGTTGGGTACAACAAACCGATCACCAAAACAGTGTTGCTGAGGGTGAGGAAGGCTTCTGCTCCACCGTGCAACCAGTCAATCTCCACCAATTCCGCTGAGCAGCAGCGCAGGGCGGCAATGGCAGCACCAATCGTGACGGCCACAAACAGCAGGGTGAGCTGAAAGCCCCGCTCCGCAATCAACGGAAGCGCCTCACTTTTCCGCAGCCAGTGCAGAAACAGGAGATAGGGGATCAGCGAGGCGGCGAACAGCGGTGCGGGATCGAAGTTCATGGAGCACTGGCTCCGTCCACCTGCCGGCGACGTTGGAGCTGCCAGGCCGCCATGGCAAGGGTGCAGTTGCCGATCACGGTGAACAGGGCCTGAAGGGTGACAAGACCTCGCAGCGCTTCGCTGTTGTCAAACAGATGCCAGGTGCAGGCAGCCATGGCACTGACGAGGGCCGGAAGCATGGCCCAGGCCAGGCCCTGCAGCCCACGCCGATGCATCAACACGATCGCCACGCACCACTCCACCACGGAGGCGACATGGATCCACCAGGTTCCCAGCGACAACGCGTGCATGCCCTGAATCCTAGGAATCGGTTGATAATGCCCGGAGTGAACAGGCTGCTGCCCGTGGTCCGCCCCACTGCGCCTGTATTGCTGCTTTGCGGCTACTACGGAGAGCACAACCTTGGCGACGATGCCCTGCTTCAGGTGCTGGTGTCGTCCCTTCCCCAGCCGCAGCAGCTGTTGATCACAGCCCGCGAT
Source organism: Synechococcus sp. N19 (assembly GCF_900474045.1). Taxonomy (NCBI): domain Bacteria; kingdom Bacillati; phylum Cyanobacteriota; class Cyanophyceae; order Synechococcales; family Synechococcaceae; genus Synechococcus; species Synechococcus sp. N19. The sequence continues at coordinate 41,464 of NZ_UCNR01000016.1, read as the reverse complement.
CCAGCCCCCGTTCTGGCCTTGGCTCCGTCGGCGCAGACGGTGAACCGCCGTTCCCTGCGGCGCTGTCTTCGTGCGGCCCTGAGAGCTGATGTTCTGGTGCTTGGTGGCGGGAGCCTGCTCCAGGACAGCACCAGCTTCAGCAGCCTCGTTTATTACCTGCTGCTGATGACGGTTGCCCGTCTCGGTGGCGCCGAGGTGGTTCTCTGGGGGCAGGGCCTTGGACCCTTGCGGCGTCGGATCAGTCGCCTGTTGGTTCGCACGGTGTTGCCCCTCTGCAAGGCAGCGAGTTGGAGGGATCAGCGCTCCCTTGATTGGGCCCTGCGCTGGGCCCCAAAGCTGCCGATGGTGCTGGCCGCCGATCCGGTCTGGCAGATGCCGGCGCGCCCTTGGCTTGGTGGCGACGCCATCGTGCTCAGCTGGCGTCCCACACCATTGCTGGATTCCGCGGGCTGGCGTTGCTTAACCGGAGCCCTGGATCGGCTCAGTGCCGACTTGGATGCGCCGGTGATCTGGCTGGCCTTCCATCACCATCAGGACGCCCCCCTAATGGAGCACCTTGGTGATCAAGGTCTGCTGTCGGCGCGATTGAAGGCGCGCAGCTCAACCCTGGTGCCCCAGTCCCTGGAGGCTGTGTCCGATCTGGTGCAGCGGGCGCGCCTGGTGCTGCCGATGCGGTTGCATGCCCTGATCCTGGCTCGACTGGCCAACAGCCCCATGGCTGCCCTCAGCTACGACCCGAAGGTGGAGGCTGCAGCGGCCATGGCCACGGTGCCCTGCATCCCCTTGCGCTCGCTTCCCTCTGTGGATGATCTGCTGACGCTTTGGTGGTCCGAAGTGGACCGTCCAGCCGATCCTGATCAGACCGAAGCCCTGCGCCGCCAGGCGTCAGCGCACAGCGAGCTTCTCAATCGGATGGCAGCCGATTTGACGGCAGACGACGGCCGCTGACGGCATCGAAGCGATGCTCACAAGCGCTGGGCCAACTGATGCGTGGCTCAGCCTCGATCGCTGTTTCGCCGGGGCAGACCAGCCGCAGGTCGCCGCGATCGCAGCGCACCACAAGCATCTGGTTGGCTCCGAACCATTCACGGCTGAGGATCGTGCAGGGTGAGCCCGCGGGATCGAGCCTTAGATCGTCCGGTCGGATGCCGGTGATCACTCCGTCTCTGGCTGGCAAGAGATTCATCTGCGGGCGGCCGATGAACTGGGCGACGTAGGTGCTGGCCGGTTGCAGGTACAGCTCGCGAGGTGTTCCGATCTGTTCAATCCTTCCCTCGCGCATCACAGCGATGCGATCCGCCAGCGCCATCGCCTCCTGCTGGTCATGGGTGACGTAAACCACAGGTTGCTCACCGCCGATCATCAGGCGGCGCAATTGAGGCCGCAGGTCCTCACGCAACTGGGCATCCAGATTGCTCATCGGCTCATCGAGCAGGTAAACGAGGGGGTCCCGCAACAGGGCTCGTGCCAGGGCGACGCGCTGGCGCTGGCCGCCGGACAGTTGTGAGGGTCGTTGCCGGGCTTGCCCGCTGAGTTGCAACACCTCCAGGACGCCGCGGATTCGTTCATCGCGGGCGGCGGCGCTGCCGCCCCGCATGCGCAGCCCAAGTTCGAGGTTGTCCCACACATTCAGATGCGGGAACAGGGCATAGCTTTGAAACACCATCCCCACCCGGCGACGTTCAGCGGGCACGTCGACCATCTCCGCACCATTGATGCGAATCGACCCTTGATCGGGTTGATCGAGCCCGGCGATCAGACGCAAGGCCGTGCTTTTCCCGCAGCCGCTGGCCCCAAGCAGAGCGACGCATTCGCCGTTGGCCACATCGAGGTCGAGCTGGTGGAGAACATGTCGCTCGCCGAAGCGTTTGTTGATGGCCCGAAGTTGCAGTGTCATCCCTTGATGGCTCCGTTGGTGAGTCCACTGACGATCTGGCGCTGAAACACCAGCACCAGCACCAGAAGAGGAATGGCACCGAGCACGGTGGCTGCCGCATAGGTGCCGTAGGGGACGGAATAGGTGGATGATCCCGCAATTCGGGCCATCGCCACCGGCAATGTGAGCAGATCGCTGCGGCTCAGCCAGGTGAGCGCCACGGGATATTCGTTCCAGGCGAACAGGAACACCAGGATTGCTGTGCTGGCGGAGGCCGGGGCAATCAAGGGGAGCAGCACCCAGCGCAGCCGCTGCCACAACGACAATCCCTCCAGCTTTGCTGCGTCTTCGAGGTCGTTGGGCAGTGCTTCAAAGGCCGCTGTGAGCAGCAGCAGGGCCAGAGGCATCGACAAAGCGCTGTAGGGAAGCGCGATGGCGATCAGGTTATTTCCGAGGGAAAAGGTGCGGGCCAGTTCGAGCAGCGCCAGAAACAGCAGCACATAAGGGAACAGAGCGGCGCCCACCACGGCAGTGCGGAGGATTCCTTTCAACCGCTGAGGAAGCTTTGCCAGTCCGTAGGCGGCGGGGATGGCCAGCATCAAGGTGAGCAGTGTGGTGAGGGAAGCCACCAAGCTGCTGTTGAGCAGGTAACTCCAGAAGGGCGGATCGGTGCTGAGCAGATCCCGGTAGTTGTTCAGCGTCCAACGGCTCCAGAAGCTCAGTTGCTCATTGACCAGAGTATCTGCGGTGGTGAAGGAACTCAGCAGCTGCCACAGCATCGGAGCGAGGGACCAGACCAGCAGCAGAGCAATCCAGAGGGAACGTCGTGTCATCGGTCCACGTGTCATCGATCCACGTGTCATCGGTCCAGGGAGCTCAACAGACCGAAGCTCCTCAGCAGCAACGTGCCCGCAAGAATCAGCGCGGTGAGCAACAGGAAGCCCGCGAGCATCACCGTGGCGCTGTAGCCGAAATCGAGGAAGCGCATTCCGTTGAGGTATGCATAGAGGGCGATGCTTTCGGTGCTGCCGGCGGGACCGCCACCGGTGAGCACCTGAACCAGATCGAACACCCCGAAAGCCTGGGCCAGACGGAACAGAAGACTCAGCAGGATGTAGGGGAGCAGCAGCGGCAGGGTGACCCTGCGAAGCGCCTGAAGGGGCGTTCCCCCTTCCAGGCGAAAGGCGCTGTAGAGGTCGTCGGGAATGCTCTGGAGTCCCGCCAGAAGAATCAGCGTGATGAAGGGCGTTGTTTTCCAGACATCCGCAAACACGGTCACCAGCCAGGTGATCGATGGGGTGGACAGCAGATCCAGGGAGTTGAGGCCAAGGCTTCGTGCCAGCACCTCAATCGGGCCGTAGGGGGTGTTGAAGATCCAGCGCCAGCCCAGGGCCATCATTGTTGTGGGCAGGGCCCAGGGCAGCAGGGTCAGGGCGCGAACAGCTCCCCTGCCGCGCCAGCGTTGATGCAGCAGCAGCGCAATGGCCAGGGCCAACAGCAACTCCAAACCCACTGAGATCAGGGCGAATCGCGCGGTTTGTCCGGCATCCAGCCAGAAGCGCTGATCGGCCGCCAGTCGCCACCAGTTGGCTCCGCCGTTGGCCACCGGTTCGAGGCCAGTGAGAACGGAATCAGCGTGGAAGCTCAGCCAGGCGTAGCGAAGCATCGGCCAGCCGAACACCACCGCGATCAACAGCAGAGCAGGTGCAGCCAGGAGCATCGTCATGGCGTGGCTCCCGCAGCCCGCAACAGAGTCTGGCTCCGCTGCTGACTGGTGGCCATGGCCTCATCGGCAGACCCGGCCGCGGTGAACAAACCGTTGAGTTCCCGCTGCACCACATCGCTCAGCTGGGCATACAGCGGGGTAGGCGGACGAACCACCGCATGGTTCAAGGCCACCAGCAGATCCGGCAGCACGGGAGAGGCCTTCAGCATCTCGGGGTCGTTGAACAGATCCGCATGGATCGGGGTGTAGCCGTTGTTGAGAAAACGCTGCCGCTGGGCGTCTTCGCTGGTGAGGTAGCGAATCGCTTCCACCGCTGCTTCCTTGTGCTGCGATTGGCGCATCAGGCTCAGCCCCCAGCTGCCGAGGGTGGCTCCGGGGCGTTCACCCGGTTGGGCCACCATCAGGCTGATGCCGACGTTGCCCTTCACCGCGCTGTCGTCCTTCTGGAGTTCAGCCCAGGCGTAGGGCCAGTTGCGCATCAGAGCGGCATCACCGGCCTTGAAGGCCTGAAGCGACTCAGCCTCGGCGTAATTGGTCACGGCATAGGGGCTGATGCCTTCGCTGATCAGACCGTTCAACCAGGCTGCTGCCGCCGTTGCCTCAGGCGTATCGAGCTCCATGGCGTTGGTGGTGGTGTCCATCCAGTCACCGCCGAAGCCCTCCAGCACTTCAAGGAAGTCGCAGCTCAATCCTTCGTACTGACGCCCCTGCCAGACAAAACCGTTGGCAACGGCCTGGCTTTCAACGAGGCGTCCGGCAACCTCCACCAGCGCATCGGGCGTTGCTGGTGGCTGTTCCATCAGATCCTTGCGCCAGTAGAGCAGTCCCACATCGGCCACCAGCGGCCAACGGTAGAGATGGCCGTCGAAGTCATTGCCGAGCCGTGCACCTTGCACCAGCTGCTCCTGGTCGCCCTGTCCAAACCAGGGATCCAGGGCTTCCAGCCAGCCGGCGGCGGCATATTTCGGCAACCAGGTGACATCCATCAACAGCGCGTCGAACGGTGCATCACCGAGCAGAAGACTGCTGATCGCCAGGTCTGAAATCGATTCCGTGTCCAACGGACCGCGAATCAACTTGAGATGAATCCGGCCGCGATGCTCGCGGTTGAAGGCTTTCACCAGATCGGAACTGGCATCGGTGAAGGAGGAGGGCATGAGGATGCTCACCTCCTCCGCGCGCGAAGAGGCTGATCCAACTAGAACACCCAGGGCCATCACCAGCGCCAAGGCGCCGCCCACGAGCCAGCGGCGCAGTTTCATTGCGGGGTGGAGGGCGACAGGCCACACATCTGCTCCTCGGCCCAGTCGCTCACCGTGTAGTTCTCCACGGCATCGGTCATGCGGCTCATGCGGTCGCGCTGCTCGTCTTCATCCATTTCCAGTGCCGATTCGATGGCCTCATCCATGCGGCGATTGGAATAGGGATTGGTGAGCACGGCGCCATCCAGCACAACCGAGGCTCCGGTGAATTCCGAGAGCACAAGAACGCCGCCACGGTTGCGTCGAGCAGCGGCGTACTCCTTGGCCACCAGATTCAGGCCATCCCGCAGCGGAGTGATCCAGCAGACATCGGCATGGCAGAACCAGGCGATCATTTCGTCGTAGGGGATCCGGCGGGTGGAAAAGCGGATGGGCACCCAATCGATCTGGCTGAAGCGGCCGTTGATGCGTCCGGCCATCTCCTCGATTGAGCGTTGGGTGTCTTCGTAGATCTTCATTCCACTGGCAGCGGCCACACAGGCCAGCATCAGCACCACCTGGCCGTGCAGATCCTTGCGTCGTTCCAACAGCCGTTCAAACGCCAGCAGCAACTCTTCGTTGCCCTTGGTGTAATCCACCCGACTGGCAGAGAGGATCAATTTTCGACCTTTTTTGGTGTCTTGAACGATCAATTCGCCATGACTTTCAACCGACGGGCTCCAGCACAATTCCTGAATCAGATCCGGTGAGGTGCCCACCGGAGAGCTGAGCAGCTGAATGGTGCGACCGTTGTGCTCGAGGTGACTGGTGACCGTGCCTTCCGAAAGGGCGGTTCCGACCTCAATGAATTTCTTGTCTACCGGCACTTTGGGCCCACGTTTGGCGCCCACCAGGGTTGTGGCGGCACGGGCAAAGTTTTCGGTGTAGCGGGGAATATGGAAGCCGACGACATCACAACAGAGCAAACTTTCCAGGATCTGCTCGCGCCAGGGAAGGATGGCGAAAACATCATTCCCCGGGAAAGGAGTGTGATGGAAAAAGGCAATCTTTAGGTCTGGACGTTCGGCTCGGATGTATCCGGGAGCCAGCCAAAGGTTGTAGTCATGCACCCATACCGTTGCACCCTCGGCGGCTTCAGCGCATGCCGCCTTGGCGAAACGTTTGTTGACCTCTTCAAAGATCTTCCAGTTCGCGTTGTTGACATTGAAATACGTTGGAAACGTATGAAGAATTGGCCAGAAGCATTCTTTGGAAGTGATGTGATAAAAACTGGAGATTTGTTCATCTTCTAGAGGGATTCGGCACAGAGTGAACGGAGAAGGGTGTTCCATCTCAAACCGTTCTGTGCCTTCATTCGACTGATCGTCTACCCGTCTCCAGGCAATCCACGTGCCTTTTTCGTAGCTACGGAAGAGGTTGCGAAGGGTTGGAATAATTCCGTTAGGGCTTTTCTGATCGACCCATATTCTTTTCCCGTTCTTGTCTTTTGATTCGTCGAACGGCGTGCGGTGATAGAGGATTACAAATGAACTCTGACCCGCACCCATTTATTCGAACAACGCTTCGTTCGGTCCACCATTCAGCAAAAGCCCTCTTTTGTCAAACGGCAGCTTTGGTCTGAAAAGACACCAACGAATCCAGCACCTCGCGGGCGTGACCGTTGGGTCGAACAGCCACCCAGCGTTCACGCAAGACCCCGTCCGGATCGATCAGAAAGGTGTGGCGCAGCGAGTACGGCGCCATCCACGACCCGTAGGCCTTGCTCACGGTCCCGTCGGGATCAGACAAAAGGGGGAAGCTCAATCCTTCGCTCTCACAGAAGGATTCATGGTCGTCAACGCTGTCGGCGCTGATGCCGATCACTTCCGCACCGGCCTGAAGGAAGTCGTTGTGAAGGCTTTCGAAGCCCCGGGCTTCGATCGTGCATCCGCCGGTGAAATCCCTTGGATAGAAGTAAACCGCGAGCCAGCGGCCGCGCAGATCACGGCTGCTCCATTGCTTCCGATCGGGTTCGGACTGACTGGATCCGGGCAGATCGAAATCAGGCACAGTTGTACCCGTTTCCAAAACAACACCCCCGAGGGCCGAAGCCCGCGAGGGTGTGAGCGTCAAAGCTGCAAGGAAAAGGCCGGACTTGACCAGTAATTCCCGCCGATTCACCAGTTCAAGATCTCAGATCTTGGCCAGGTTAATGCCCAGAGACTTGGCGTAGGCGCCCAGGCCTTTCTTCTGGATGGTTTTGAGGGCGCGGGTGGTGACACGCAGCTTCACCCAGCGGTTGCCTTCCGCCCACCAGAGGCGACGCTGCTGCAGGTTGGCCTGCTGCAGCTTCTTGGTGCGGATGTGGGAATGGCTCACGGCCATGCCGTTGTTGGCGCGAGTACCGGTGAGCTGACACACCCGTGACATGACGATGTCCTTCTACTGAGAGGTTGTTTGGAGCTGAAAAGCCAGTTCCAAACGACCAATTTAGCAAAAGGTCTTCAGCTCAGAGTCCTCTCTGCATCAAGGCACCCATCAATTCAGCGCTGCGGGTCTGGAAACCGGCTAGTTCATTGGGCTCCAGACCTCCGACGCCCAGGCGCGCCATGTCATACAGATGGCGGGCCACATCTTCGGCCAGGCTTGCGGTCGGCGATGTTTCTGCCGCTCCCACCAGCACGCCACCGGCACGCAACTTCAGCATCCCCTCCACAAGAGGGTGGCGCCGGTTCACCAGCAGGACGTGATGCTCGGGAAGGCCCGGCAGGCGTTGTTCCATCAAGGCGCCCATGTCGTTCAGCCGGCGCATCTGCTCCGGCAGAAGAATCATGGCCGGCGGTGCCCCCTCGGCTTTAAGGGCCTGCACCTGAACGGTCACTTTGTCGTTGGCCAGGGCCGCTTTGATCAGATCACGCAGTCGGTCTGACTCCGTGGTGCCGTCCTGATCGGTGAGTTCGGCATCGTTGTCCTTCAGGCTTTCGTCCAGTTCCGAGTCGACGCGCTGGAAGTTGAGTTCCTCATGGCGATGTTCAAGCCAGGGGATGAACTGGGTGTCGATCACCGTCTCCAGCTTCAGCACTTCCGCGCCCTGGGAGGTCCAGAGGTTGAGCGCACCGGCCTGGGCAACGTCATCGGTGCTGTAGAGCACACGCTTGTTTTGATCCGCGGCCAGTCGGCTGCGGTACCCCTCCAGGGTGGTGAAGGCACGGCCATCGCAGGCGATCGGGTCAGCGTCGTCCCCTTCCCCTGCTGCAGCAGTGGTGGCGAACAGGATCAGTTCAGACACCTGTTCGGCGAACTTCTCGTCCTCCATGGCGCCGATCTTCACGAAGGGTGCCAGGGCATCCCAGGCTTCGGCGTAACCCTTGGGATCCTCCTTTTGCAGGTTCCGCAGCCGGTCGGACACTTTCTTGGCGACGAAGTTGCCGATGGAGCGAACGCGTCGGTCGGTTTGCAGAGCACTGCGGCTCACGTTCAGGGGGATATCGGGTGAGTCGATCACTCCCCGCAGGGGCAACAGGTAGCGCGGAACGACCTCCTTGATCGAATCGCTAACGAACACCTGGTTGCAGTACAGCTTGATTTCACCCTTCTCCCAGTCGGCACGTCCGGTCTGCTTGGGGAAGAAAAGAATGCCCTGGAGGTTGTAGGGATAGTCGGTGTTGAGGTGAACCCAGAGCAGGGGATCGCCCTGGAAGGGATAGAGGTAGTGGTACAGGTCGATGTAGTCCTGATCACTCAGATCTCTGGCGCTTTTGCGCCAGGGGGCATCCATCTTGTTGATGGTTTCCCCTTCCAGCTGCACCGGCACTGCCATGAAGTCGCAGTAGGTGTTGATCAGGGTGCGGACCCGAGCCGGTTCGAGATATTCGAGCTCGTCCTCCATCAGATGGAGGATCACGTCCGTGCCGGGCTGGTCTTTCTCGGCGGCAGTGAGGCTGAAGTTCGGGGAGCCATCACAGCTCCAGCGCACGGCCTCAGCCTCGGGCCGGGCTGAACGGGTCAGCAGCTCAACCCGCTCGGCCACCATGAAGCTGGAATAGAAGCCCAGGCCGAAGTGGCCAATGATGGCGTCGTTTTCCTGCTTGTACTTCTCCAGGAAATCCTCGGCGCTGGAGAAGGCCACCTGGTTGATGTAGCGCTTCACCTCATCGGCGGTCATGCCGATGCCGTTGTCGCTGATGGTGAGCGTTTTGGCTTCGCGATCCACACTGATCCGGATGGCCCCGTCATCCCCTTCACTGCAGTCGCCTGCCATCGCCGCCATGCGGCGCTTGCTGATGGCGTCGACGCCATTGCTCACCAGCTCCCGCAGAAACACCTCATGGCCGGAATAAACGGCCTTCTTGATGATCGGGAAAATGTTTTCGGTGTGGATCTGAATCTGACCCTGTTCCTCCAGCACCGCCATTCCTTTGCTGTGAAAACCAGACACTAGGGACAGGTTTTACCCGGGCTCAACGGCTGTTTCAGGGGGTTCTCCGTACCTTTTACCTACGTCCCTTGGTCCAGATCAGGGTGTCTTCTGCAGGTCGGGGCGCTCTTCAGCAACGATGGCCCCCTCAACGGGACACACCTGCAGGCAGATACCGCAATCGATGCAGGTGTCGAAATTGATCCAGTAGAAGTCAGTGCCCTTCTTGTTCTTTCCTTTGCCTTGGTCGATACAGGCCACAGGGCAGGCATCAACACAATCAGCGATCCCCTCGCAAACGTCAGTGACGATGGAATGAGCCATGGAGGTCCTGCTTCACGGCGGGATCCTAAGGATCGACCCAATCCAGCTGCAGACCACCCTGGACCTTCGCCTGCTGCTCAGCCTCCTGCTTGGACGCCAGGGGCTCCAGGGCCATCACGGCGGTGCGTCCCTGCTCGTGCCAGCCGCGCTGACGCTCCATGGCGGATTCCAGATTCGAGGCCGTTGAAAAAGCAACGAGAACATCGGACTGCTCCTGTTCGGCAGCATCCAGGTCTGAAATCAGTTCGCGGATCGGATCGATCGCGAGGCTGAACCCTGCGCCAAAAGCCCGGTCATCCGTTGCGCCGCAACGGCGCACCAGATCGTCGTAGCGGCCGCCGCGGGCAATCACCACCGGTGAACTGCGGCCATCACAGACCAGCTGGAACACCAGGCCGGTGTAGAGCTCGAAATGGGGTTGAAAGGTTGGATCCAGCTGGATCGTCACCGCCTGAGCCTGAGCTGCCGAGGCGAGATGCGCACAGAGGCGCCGCAGCTCATCGAAGACCGGCTGTTCCCCGCAGAGACTGCCGAGCTGCGTCAGCACCTTGTCGGGGGTGCCACGGCAGTCCAACAAGGAGAGCAGCCTGGTCTTCTCAGCGTCGGCCAGATCGAAGCCCTCTAGGGCCAATCGGTCGAAATCGATCAATGCCGTGCGGATCTGATCACGCAACGCACCGCTGAACGGACGGAGCACCAGATCCATCAGAGCGGTGTGCCCTAGCAAAAGCCTTGGTTTCTGGCTGGCCTGCAGCCCCAGGGTCTGAACGGAGGCCATCAGCAGGCTGAGCAGCTCCATCTCCGCTTCGCTGCCACTGACGCCAAACAGTTCAACGCCGCTCTGAAGGTTTTCCTCAATGCACTGACCACCCTCATCGGCGGAACGGGTGCGAAACACCGTGCCAGAGGCCCAGAGCCGCAGCGGTCTCTGGCGATCCGCAAATCGGGTGCAGGCGGCTCTGGCGATGGATGCCGTCATCTCCGGGCGCAGCCCGAGGGGGTCATCAGCCACCAGACGAACAATGTCTGAGCTGTCGATGGCACCGCCGGCCATCAGTGTGGCCAGGCGTTCCACCCGGGGTGGCGAGACCTCGTCGTAGCCCCAGAGGCGGTAAACCGACGCCAGACGTTCCGTCAGCAGTCGGTTGGTCTCCACCTGACGTGGATTCAGATCCTTTGCGCCAGCTGCAGGTTGCAGCGCCATCTCACGTCCTCTCGGCCACGCCTCAGGATCCCATGGCCGTGACCTCGGGCGCTCCGAAGGCGGCTCCAGGCAGTGGTTGCACCTGAGACAGCCCCTCGGTGATCGCCGCATGCAGGCTGGCGCCAGCGGCAACGACCCGGCCACTGGAGAGATCGAAGGGTCGATTGCCATAGCCGGTGACGGTTCCACCGGCCAGATCCACCAACGCCACGCCAGCGGCCAGATCCCAGGGAGACAGGCCCCGTTCCCAATAGCCGTCCTGGCGGCCAGCGGCCACGAAGGCCAGGTCCACCGCTGCAGCACCGCCCCGGCGCACGCCGTGGGTGCGATGGGTGAACCAGCAGAACTCGGCGTAGTTGTTGTCGAGTCGGGTGTGCCGGTCGTAGGCGAACCCGGTGACCAGTAGGGAGTCTTCGATCCGATCACAACTGCTCACCTGCAGTGGTCTGTCGTTGCAGAACGCTCCGACCCCCGGTGCCCCCCAGTACATCTCCTTCAGAAAGGGCACAGCGATGGCCCCGAGGATGGGCTGCTGGCCCAGGGTGAGTCCGATCGAAGTGGCAAAAAAGGGGTAGCCGTGGGCGAAGTTTGTGGTCCCATCGAGGGGGTCAACACACCACCTCAGGCCGTCCTGCTGACCGGCTGCCCCGCTTTCCTCCGCCAGCACGGCAATCTCAGGGGTTTGCTCCGCCAGCAGCTCCAAGACGATGCGTTCGGCAGCAAGGTCGGCATTGGTGACCAGGTCGCCGATGCGGCCTTTGCTTTCGATGGACGACAGGCGCCCGTAGTGGCGCATCAGTTCCTGGCCACCGGCATCGGCCGCTGAGCGGGCCACGCCGACAAGACGCTCCAGATCGCTTGAGGTGAGACCGGCTTCGTGGGCGGCACGGGTGCAGATCGATTTCGGCATGTTCACTCCTCCTCGAGGGGAATGCGAGCAGTGACGCGCCCTTTGCCGAAGTGGCGACCGAACTGGAGCTCGTACACCTCATCCTCATCCTGGGTTTCAGCCTCCAGGGGCCCGATGGCGCGGGCCACGCAGAGCAGGCCGTAGCCCTTGTCCCTCAGCTCCCGCGACAGACCCATGGCTTCGCGCTGGTCGAGGTTGCCGCTCTGCACGCGAACGGCGCACTCCGTGCAGCATCCGTTTCTGCAGGAGAAAGGAAGTGGGTCACCCTGCTCTTCGAAGCTGTGAAGGATGTAGTCCCCCTCAGGCACGTCGTGGGTGATGGTGCGACCCTCTTGGCGCCAGTGAATCGTGATCCTGTGGCTGGGACGCATGAAGGTCTGCTGGCAGTGCCCTGCTACATTCTCACCTGCCCCATTTAGCCGGTGGAGAGCTGGCCGAGTGGTCGAAGGCGCAGCACTGGAAATGCTGTATAGGGGCAACTCTATCGAGGGTTCGAATCCCTCGCTCTCCGCTTCTCCGGTCCTTCAGGACCGGATTTTTTTTGCCCTTTTCTAGGCCTGAAGGCCCAATCACGGCCTTGCCTGGGGCCGGCTCGGCGATCAGCCGAAACGACCGGAGACGTAGTCCTGGGTGGCCTGCTGTTGGGGGGCGTTGAAGATCTTGTCGGTCTCGTTGAATTCCACGAGGTAACCCACCTTTCCGGTTCCTCCTTCAACGGCCTCTGCGTTGTAGAAGGCGGTCATGTCGCTGACGCGAACGGCCTGCTGCATGTTGTGGGTGACGATCACGATGGTGAAGCTCTTCTTGAGCTCATGCATCGTCTCCTCGATCTTCAACGTTGAGATGGGATCAAGGGCTGAGCAGGGCTCATCCATGAGAATGACCTCTGGCTGAATCGCGATAGTGCGCGCGATGCAGAGGCGCTGCTGCTGTCCGCCGGAGAGCGAATACCCGCTTTCATTCAGCTTGTCTTTGCACTCATCCCAAACCGCCGCCTGGCGGAGGGAGCGCTCAACGAGCTCATCCATGTCTCCGGTGTAGCCATTGATGCGAGCGCCGAAGGCGATGTTTTCGTAGATGCTTTTCGGGAATGGGTTGGGTTGTTGGAACACCATTCCGATCCGGCGGCGCACCTCCACGGGATCAATCCTAGGCCCGTAGAGGTCTACACCTCCAAACAGGATGCTTCCCTTCAGTGAGCAGCCTTCGATCAGATCGTTCATCCGATTCAATGAACGAAGCACCGTGGACTTTCCACATCCGGATGGGCCAATGAAGGCTGTCACCTTGCCGCGGGGAATCTCGCAGTAGACGTTTTTGACGGCTTCGAAATTGCCGTAGCTGATCGTGACGTTCTGCAGGGAAAGGGCGACGTCTGCGTTGTGGGACTCGGTGGCTTGGGGCTGTTGAAGAGTCGTCATTGTTTTATGCAGAAAAAGGTTTATTTGGCAGCAAATCGCGCCAGCCAGCGAGAGAACAGGTTCAGGGCCAGGATCATCACCACGAGCACAAACGATGCGGCCCACGCCAGCTCGTTGTGAAATTCGTAGGGCATGATTGCGAAGTTGTAGATCATCACCGAGAGGGTCGCGATTGGAGCGAAGATCCCTTCGGGCGTAAGCAGATCCGACCAGAACGGTGAGAACAGAGCGGTGAAGATCAAGGGAGCTGTTTCCCCTGCTGCTCGGGCGATGCCCAGCACAACCCCTGTGGCTATCGGGGTTAATGCGGCAGGCAGGGTGATGCGAACAACGGTGACGAACCGGGATGCCCCCACGCCGAGGGCGCCGCGCCGGAGATCGTCGGGCACCAGCTTCAGACCTTCATCGGTGGTTTTGATCACTGTGGGAAGCATCAGCACCGCCAGTGCTATGCCGCCGGCCACGGCGCTGTAGGCGTTTCCAAACAGGATTCGACTGGTGACGATCGTGCCGTAAATGAAAACGCCGGCAATGATCGATGGCACCCCGGCCAGCACATTGGTCCCGAAGCGAATGAACTGAGCGAACCATCCCGATCGGGAATATTCAGCCAGAAAAATGCCGCCGCCGACGCCCACCGGAACAGCGATCAGTGCAGCGATGGCCGTCACCACCAGCGTTCCAAAGATCGCATTGGCGATGCCGCCGTCTTCGAGGCCTGGCGGTGGTGGAAGTTGCGTCAGCAGGGCCAGGCTGATCTTGCTGCCCCCCTGCACGAGCACGTAGCCCAGCACAAGGATCAGGGGCAGAACAGCAATCGCGGCAAACAGGGCTGCCAGAAACGAGAGCGCCCTGCTGCTGATGTTTCTGCGTTGAAAGGGTTTGTAGCTGAGGTCAGATGCTGACTCGGCTTTGTTGTGGGTGAGCGTCTGTGTCATGTCAGTACTTCAGGCTCAAACGCTTCACGATCCACTGGGCAAAAATATTCACGCACAGGGTGAGAACAATCAGCACGAATGCTGCGTACATCAGTGATGACACCTGGGAGCCATCCGCCTCACCAAATTGATTGGCCAGCATCGCTGCGATGGTGTTGCCAGGGGCCAGCAGCGAAACGCTGAAGTTGTTGGAATTTCCGATGATCATGGTCACGGCCATGGTTTCGCCCATGGCCCGGCCCAAGGCCAACATCACACCACCAATGATTCCGGAAATCGCTGCCGGGAGAATCACATTGATGATGGCTCCCCAGCGGGTTGTGCCTACCCCATAGGCCGCCTGGCGCAGTTGCGGCGGAACCTGATTCAGGCAATCACGGGAAATCGCCGTGATGATCGGCAGGATCATCACCACCAGGATCAACACGGCGGGAATGGTGCCAGGACCCATCGGTGGGGTGCTGAACAGGGGGAACCAATTGAACAGCTGATAAAGAAGTTCCAGCCCAGGCCTAATGAACGGTTCCATCACAAAAATGGCCCAGAGGCCAAGCACCACAGATGGAATCGCCGCGAGCAGTTCCACCATCAGGCCGATCACGTCCCTGATCCGCTTGGGAATGATGTTTTCGGTGATGAAAATGGCTGTGCCAACACCGAGGGGCACCGCGATCATCAACGCGAGCATTGATGTGATCAAGGTGCCGTAGATCGCGGCTCCGGCCCCGTACTGATCGTCCACGGGATTCCAGTCTGAGGTGACCAGAAATTGCCATCCGTAGCGGGCCATGGAATCCAGGCTCCCCTGGAAAACCACCACGAGGATTGAGAACAGAACGATCGCCACAACGGAGGCCATGGCGATGGCGAGGTTTCTGAAACTGATGTCCACCAGCTTTTCCGCTGGTGGACGGCTTCGGAGCAAGTAACGACTGTCCGGGTCGGACATGCATCCAATGGCGTGCCCTTACAACGTATGACCCGAACGGTTTGGGGGCATTAACAACCGCTTAAGGGAGGGACTGGAGCCGGTTTGAACCTGCCGTTAGCGTGGGGATCAAGTTTTCAGGGATATGGGGCGGATCGTCGGAATCGATCTGGGGACCACCAATTCGGTTGTCGCTGTGCTGGAGGCAGGTCGTCCCCACGTGATCGCCAATGCCGAGGGCGGCCGAACCACCCCATCCGTTGTCGGATACACCAAGGATCAGGAACTGTTGGTGGGTCAGCTGGCCCGGCGCCAGCTGGTGCTCAGCCCCCGCAACACCTTCTCGAACCTGAAGCGGTTCGTCGGCCGGGACTGGGACGAACTGGAGGACAGCAGCCTGTCGGTTCCCTACACGGTTCGTGCCAACGACCAGGGGCAGGTTCGGGTGCCCTGTCCGGTGACCGAGCGGGAATACGCGCCCGAAGAACTGGTGGCCAGCATCATTCGCAAGCTTGTCGATGACGCATCCACTTATCTGGGTGAACCGGTGGAAGCGGCAGTGGTGACCGTGCCCGCTTACTTCAACGACGCACAGCGCCAGGCCACCCGTGACGCCGGACGCCTGGCGGGCATCTCAGTGGAGCGCATCCTCAATGAGCCCACTGCAGCTGCTCTGGCCTATGGCTTTGACCGCAGCGCCGTCAAACGGGTCCTGGTCTTCGACCTTGGTGGCGGCACCTTTGACGTGTCGCTGCTGCGCATCGCCAACGGCGTTTTTGACGTCAAGGCGACGAACGGTGATACGCAACTCGGCGGCAACGATTTCGATCAACGCATCGTCAACTGGCTTGCCGATGCCTTTGAAGAGGAGCACAAGGTTGATCTGCGCCGCGATCGCCAGGCCCTGCAGCGGTTGACGGAATCGGCTGAGAAGGCGAAGCAGGAACTCTCTGGCGTGCTGAGCACCCCGATTTCGCTTCCCTTCATTGCCACCGGCAGCGATGGTCCGCTGCACATCGAAACCCGCCTGGACCGCGCCACCTTCGAAGAGCTCTGCCCCGATCTGCTGGATCGTCTGCTGAGTCCTGTCCAGGCAGCGCTGCGCGACTCAGGCTGGTCGGCTGACGACATCGATGACGTCGTTCTGGTGGGTGGTGCCACGCGGATGCCGATGGTTCAGCAATTGGTGCGCACCCTCGTGCCGATCGATCCCTGCCAATCGGTGAATCCCGATGAGGTGGTGTCCATCGGTGCTGCTGTACAGGCTGGAATCCTCACCGGTGAACTCAGGGATCTGCTGCTCAACGACGTCACCCCCCTGTCACTGGGACTGGAGACGATCGGCGGATTGATGAAGGTGCTGATTCCCCGCAACACACCGATCCCCGTGCGTCAGTCCGATGTGTTCAGCACCTCGGAAGCCAATCAGTCGTCCGTTGAAATCCATGTCTGGCAGGGGGAGCGCCAGATGGCGACGGATAACAAATCCCTCGGACGTTTCCGGCTCTCCGGGATTCCACCGGCTCCGCGGGGGGTGCCGCAGGTGCAGGTGGCCTTCGACATCGATGCCAATGGCCTGCTGCAGGTCAGTGCCACCGATCGCACCACTGGCCGCAAGCAGTCGGTGTCGATTCAGGGCGGCTCGAACCTCAATGAGGAGGATGTGACCGCTCTGCTGGCGGAAGCGGAGGCGAGGGCTGATGAGGACAGGCGCAAACGCAACCAGATCGAGCGCCGCAACCGGGCTCAGACCTTGCTTGCCCAGGCGGAACGGCGGCTGCGGGATGCCTCACTTGAGCTGGGGCCTTTTGGCGCTGAACGGCAGCAACGCGCCGTTGAAATGGCCATGCGTGACGTGCAGGACTGCCTCGCCAATGACGACCTCCAGGAGCTTGATCTCTGCGTGAGTGGTCTCGAGGAGGCGTTGTTCGGGTTGAACCGCCGGCTGTCGGCGGAACGTCAGGCCGATGGCAGCCCGCTTCAGGGCATCCGCAACACCCTGGGCTCCCTCAAGGATGAGCTGTTCGCCGATGACTGGGACGACGACCCCTGGGGTCCCCCCAGTCGTCCTGGTGAACGTGGCCGTGGTCTGAGCCGGCGTGACCCTGCACCTTGGGACGATGACATCTACCGCTGAGCCTGATTACTGGTCTCTGCTGGGGGTTGATTCCGACTGCACCGATCAGCAACTGAAACGGGCCTTTCGCCGGGAGGCGCGCCGCTGGCACCCCGATCTCAACAGCAACGATCCCGTTGCTGAAGAGCGCTTCAAGCTGGTCAATGAGGCCTATGCGGTGCTCAGCGATCCCCGCCGGCGTGAGGCCTGGCAGAGAGGGGGTGGTTCCCGTGCGGATGTTGTCGATCCCTTTGCCCAGGGTTTCCCTGATTTTGAGGATTACCTCGATGTGATCTTCGGCGGTGGAACAGGACGTTCCTCAGTTGAGGTTGAGGACGAGCCCGATCCCCCCTTCCGCGGTGATGACGCGAGTGGTGATGACGCCAGCCGTGAAGCCAGAGGCCATGAACCTCCGGTGTCGGCACCGCCGCCGCCGCCGCCGGTGCGTGCCGTGGAAGATCTTGAGTCGGTGGTTCATCTCACTCCGGATCAGGCTCTCCAGGGAACCGTTGTGGAACTGACGCTCGATGACGGCACAGTGATCGAGCTGAACACGCCCCCCTTTGCAGGGGATGGCTGGCGTCTGCGGCTTGAGGGCGTTGCCCCCGGCGGCCGTGATCATTTCCTGCAGCTCCGGGTCGTGACCGACGACGGCCTGCGGATTGATGGTCTGCGGGTGCTCTACAAGCTGATGCTGTTCCCGCCTGATGCAGCCCTCGGCTGCGCTGTGGATGTGCCGACCCTGGATGGTCCTGTGACGCTGCAGGTTCCTCCAGGCTCATCCAGTGGACGTTTGCTGCGACTGCGGGGGCGCGGTTTGCAGCTGGATGACGAGCGGGGTGACCAGTTGGTGGAGATCGTTGTGGTGATTCCGTCTGATCTGGGTGATGCGGAACGGGCTCTCTACCGACGTCTTCAGGAACTGGCGAGCGAATCCGAGCAGGGTGGTTGACGATGGGTGAGACTCCGGTCCGGTTGATCTGACGGTTTTCCCGATGCGCGTCCACGTCCTGCTCTTTGATGCCGGTACGGATAGCGAAGGCATCCACTCGCTTGAAATCGCCGGACGAACCGTGGTTCTGCTGTTTGAGAACCCCGACGATGCCGAGCGTTATGCCGGTCTTCTGGAGGCCCAGGACTTTCCGGTTCCGACGGTGGAGGCCCTCGATCGGGAAGACGTTGATCTGTTCTGCCGTGAGGCCGGCTACGAGGCAAGGCTGATCGAGTCGGGCTTTGTGCCCAGTAATGACGAGGAGCGTCTGTTCATGGCGCCGCCCCAGAGCAACCGCGATGTGAGCAACTGGAAGGACGACTTGGTTTCGAACGACGCGGTTTCGAATGACGGTGTGGCAGAGCAACAGGGCGTGGAGCCCGCGCGCCAGGGATTGGAGACCGAACCGGAATCGAATCCTGAACTGGATGAGCTGCGTCGGCGCCTGGAGGGTCTGCTCTGAGCCATGGCCGTGTTCGACCCCGATCTGCAGCCCTCCAGCGACCGCGGCCACCTGCTCACCGAGCAGAGCAACCGGCGCAGTTCACGCCTGGATCAGCTCGACACCCTGGCGCTGGTGGAGTTGTTTGCAGACGAGGATCGTCGCCCTCAGGAAGCTGTCGCCGCGGTGGCCCCAGCGCTAGCCCAGGCGGTTGATTCTGTTGCTGAGCGCCTCCGTGCCGGCGGCCGGCTCTTCTACCTGGGTGCTGGTACCTCCGGACGGCTGGGGGTGTTGGATGCCGCGGAATGTCCGCCCACCTTCTGCAGTGATCCCCAGCAGGTGCAAGGTGTTCTCGCCGGTGGCTCCGATGCGTTGCTGCGCAGCTCGGAAGGGCTTGAGGACATTGAGGCCTCCGGACGTGCCGATCTCGAGGAGCGGGGCTTCTGCGCCAAGGATTGTCTGGTGGGCATCGCCGCAGGCGGCACCACCCCCTACGTGCGCGGTGGGCTGGCCTTCGCCAAAAGCATCGGAGCCCTCGCCATCGCTATGGCCTGCGTTCCAACGGAGCAGGCGCCCCTGCCCTGCGACATCGACATCCGCCTGCTCACGGGCCCTGAGCTGCTGACGGGATCCACCCGGATGAAGGCTGGAACCGCCACAAAACTGGCCTTGAACACCCTCTCTACCGCCGTGATGGTGAAGCTGGGCAAGGTCTACGGCAACCGCATGGTGGATGTGGCCGCCAGCAACAGCAAGCTGGTGGACCGGTCCCTACGGATCCTGCGGGATCTTGCCGGTGTGGAGCGTGAGCAGGGGCTGACGCTGCTGGAGGAGGCCGGCGGATCGGTGAAACTCGCCCTGTTGATGGCCGCTGCAGCCTTGTCGGTGGACCAGGCCAAGGCTCTTCTGCAGCAGCACAACCAACAGTTGCGGCCGGCCTTGGCCGCCTGCGGCGCTCAGCTGGCGGAAGCCTGATCGAACGGTCCCCAGTAGGGGGCGGTGAACAGATCAAGGTTGGACCGGGTCTGTTCTGGGACTTGATCTTTGGGGGTGATCAGGGCGTTGGCGAGGGCTGTGTGGGCCGGCGAGGCGGGTGGGTCCTGTTTGAGCCGCTGCATCAATCCACTCAGGATCGGTTCGGTGGCTGAGGCATTGGCCTGAAGGTTGCCGATCACCATTTCCACTGAGACGGCGTCGTGATTCTCGTGCCAGCAGTCGAAGTCGGTCACCATGCTCAGGGAGGCATAGGCCAGTTCGGCTTCCCGGGCCAGACGGGCTTCGGTGTGATTGGTCATCCCGATCACCGAACAATCCCAGGAGCGGTAGAGCTTGCTTTCGGCGCGGGTGGAGAAGGCGGGGCCCTCCATGCAGAGATAGGTGCCACCGCGGTGCAGCCGTCGACCCTCCGGCAAACCCTGTTCGGCGGCATCGGCCAACAGGGCACTCAAATTGGGGCAGAAGGGGTCCGCAAGGCTGACGTGGGCCACGCAGCCGTCCCCGAAGAAACTGGCGGGCCGGTCACGGGTGCGGTCGATGAACTGATCGGGCACGACCATGTCGCGCGGCTGCAGATGTTCCTGCAGGGACCCCACCGCCGAGAGCGAGATCAGCCAGCACACCCCCAGTGAACGCATCGCCCAGATGTTGGCCCGGTAGGGCACTTCACTGGGAAGCAGATGGTGATGGCGGCCGTGGCGGGCCAGGAAGACGGTTTCGACGCCCTCGAGCTCTCCCAGGCGCAGTTGATCGGATGGTGCCCCGAAGGGTGTGTCGACCGTGCGTTCCTCCACCTGCCGCAAGCCGGGGATCGAATAGAGGCCGCTGCCGCCGATCACACCGACGCGGGCTCGGGAGAGGTCAGGCATGGTCGGCGTCTCTTTACACTCCAATTTTGCTCGCGCCACCATGACCAAGGCCTTGATGGACACTGAAGCAGGCCTGATCGAGCTCGAGCTGTTCGAAGCCGATGCCCCGAACACCGTCGCCAACTTCGTGAAGCTGGCCAAGGATGGCTTTTACGACGGTCTGGCCTTTCACCGCGTCATCCCCGGCTTCATGGCCCAGGGGGGCTGCCCCAACAGCCGTGAAGGCGCCCGCGGCATGGCCGGTACCGGCGGCCCCGGCTACCAGATCGATTGCGAGATCAACCAGCAGAAGCACCAGGCCGGCACCCTGGCCATGGCCCATGCCGGTCGCAACACCGGCGGCTCGCAGTTCTACATCTGCCATGAAGCCCAGCCTCACCTCGATGGCGTGCACACCGTGTTCGGCCACACCGGCAACATGGATGTGGTGCTGAAGCTGGCCAACGGCTCCAAGATCAACAAAGTGACGATCCAGGAAGGCTGATCAGCTCCGGGTCCAATGCAGCAGTGACGGGCTGTTTTCCAGCAGTTCGTCACTGCCCAGGTTGATCAACTCATCGAGTTGATGTTCCACCCGTTCCAGGGTCTGGGGCGGGTGCAACGCCATCCGCTCCGTAGGAACGCGCATCAGACCCACCCGCTCGGTGGCCGCCAGGGCCGCCAGGCTCTTCAGCAGGGGGGCTGCATCGGCGCCGTCGGGAATCAGTTTCCAGACGAATTGCGGTCGATCCCACAGCGCTAACAATCGGGGTTCATGCAGGGCCTCAAGGCTGAAGCCAAGGCGCTGGGCGATGGTTTCTACTTCCTGGCGAATGGTGGGCCAGCTTTCGGGGCCCACGTTCACCGCCAGAGCCAGCACCACGCAGGGACTCTCGGAT
Organism: Synechococcus sp. N19; assembly: GCF_900474045.1. Lineage (NCBI taxonomy): Bacteria > Bacillati > Cyanobacteriota > Cyanophyceae > Synechococcales > Synechococcaceae > Synechococcus > Synechococcus sp. N19. Next base: position 20,247 of record NZ_UCNR01000016.1, on the reverse strand, counting down.
TCGAACAGATGCCCGAGCTTCTCCCGTTTGGCCGCCAGGTAGTCGGCGTTGTGGGCACCGGGGTCCATCACCAGAGGTACCCGCTCCTCCACCTGCAGGCCATAGCCGCCAAGGCCGGCAATCTTGCGGGGGTTGTTGGTGAGCAACCGCAGCCGATGGATGCCGAGGTCGGAGAGGATCTGTGCGCCAACGCCGTAGTTGCGCAGATCCGCCGGGAAGCCAAGCCGCTCGTTGGCTTCAACGGTGTCGAGCCCGGCTTCCTGGAGGCTGTAGGCCTTCAATTTGTTGATCAGGCCGATGCCCCGCCCTTCCTGGCGCAAATAAACGACCACACCCTCGCCCTCCGCTTCGATCTGACGCAGGGCTGCCTCGAGCTGGGGCCGGCAGTCGCAGCGCAGTGAGCCGAAGGCATCGCCGGTGAGGCATTCGGAATGCATGCGCACCAGCACGGGTTCGCTCAGGGCATTGGGCTCACCCTTGATCAGGGCTACGTGTTCTGAGCCATCCAGTTCGTTGCGGTAGCCCACCGCCTGAAAGCTGCCGAAGCGGCTGGGCATCTGGGCCTGGGCCATGCGGCGAACGAAGCGCTCGTTCTCCAGCCGGTAGCGGATCAGGTCAGCAATGCTGATTAGCTTCAGCCCCCAGCGATCGGCGTAGCTGCGCAGCTCGGGCAAGCGGGCCATCGAGCCATCGCTGTTCTGGATTTCACAGATCACTCCGGAGGGGCTGAGGCCCGCCAGCTGAGCCAGATCCACGGCGGCTTCGGTGTGACCGGCCCGTTTGAGCACGCCGCCGGGACGGGCGCGCAGGGGAAAGATGTGCCCAGGGCGGCGCAGTTCCGCTGGCCGTGTGGCTGGGTTGAGGGCCACCTGAATCGTGGCGGCGCGGTCTTCGGCGGAGATGCCGGTGGTCACCCCATGTTCGATGCCGGCATCGATGCTCACGGTGAAGGCCGTTTCGTTGGCATCGGTGTTGCGGTCCACCATCAGCGGCAGATCCAGTTCGTCCAGCCTCTGCCCCTCCATGGCCAGACAGATCAGGCCCCGTGCCTCGGTGGCCATGAAGTTGATCGCTTCCGGGGTGGCGAACTGGGCCGCGCAGATCAGATCGCCTTCGTTCTCCCGTTGTTCGTCGTCCACCACGACAACGCATTCCCCATTGCGGATCGCCGCCAGGGCGTCGCTGATGGCATCAAACGCGATCGGTTCGTTCGCGGGGTCGAGGGAACTGGGGTTCAGGAGCCTGGTAGCCGGGATATGACTTCATTATTGATCTCTGTACGATCGACCGTTGGCTGGTTGGTTCAATGGCAGGCAGGACAACGTCGGCGGTTGAAGCGATGGCAACGGTGAAGGGCGGACGGGTTGCTGTGATCGGCGCCTCAGGCTACGGCGGCCTGCAGACCATCCGTCTGCTTCAGGGCCACCCCGGCCTGTCTGTGAGTTTTCTTGGCGGTGAACGCAGTGCTGGCCAACGCTGGAGCTCCGTCTGCTCCTTCCTGCCCCTGCCGGATGACCCAACGGTGGAATCAGCGGATCCGGATCGGATTGCGGCCTGTTCCGATTTTGCTGTTCTGAGCCTCCCCAACGGCCTGGCCTGTCAGTTGGTACCGCAACTGCTGGAGCGGGGTGTGCGGGTGGTGGACCTCTCCGCCGACTTCCGCTACCGCTCCCTAGAGCAGTGGCTGCAGGTGTACGCCAAGGAGGCCGGCTCCCTCAACCGTCAGGACGCTGAACTCTGCAGCAGTGCCGTCTACGGCCTGCCGGAATGGAACGGCCCTGCCATCGCTGACGCGAAGCTTGTTGCTGCTCCGGGTTGCTTCCCCACCGCCAGCCTGCTGCCCCTGCTGCCGTTCCTCAAGCAGGGCCTGATCGAGACCAGCGGCATCATCATTGATGCCAAGACGGGCACCTCCGGCGGAGGGCGCGTGCCGAAGGAGGCCATGCTGCTGGCGGAGGCCTCGGAATCCATCGCGCCCTACGGCGTGATCGGCCATCGCCACACGTCTGAGATAGAGCAGATGGCGATGGAGGTAGCTGGCCAGGAGGTGCGGCTTCAGTTCACCCCGCATCTGGTGCCGATGGTGCGTGGTCTTCTGTCCACGGTGTATGCCCGCCTTCGCGACCCCGGTCTCACCGCCGAGGATTGCACCACGGTTCTGGAGGCAATTTACCGCCACCACCTCTGTGTTCAGGTTCTGCCGGTGGGCACCTATCCCGCCACCAAGTGGGCGCGCCACACCAACCGTGCTCTGCTGTCGGTTCAGGTGGACACCCGCACCGGCCAGCTGGTGTTGATGAGTGCCATCGACAACCTGATCAAGGGTCAGGCCGGGCAGGGCGTGCAGTGCCTCAACCTGATGGCGGGCCTCGCTCAGGAGACGGGGCTGCCCCTGCAGTCGTTCTATCCCTGACGCCAGGTGGGCTTCAGCTCAGCCAGTGCCCTGGGCAGGAGCAGGTGTTCCTGCTCCTGAATCCGTTGGGCGAGCCTGGCGTGGTCATCCCCATCGAGAACGGGAACGGCAGCCTGGGCCAGGATTGGACCGGCATCCAGTTCCTCGGTGACGATGTGCACCGTGCAACCGGTGACCTTCACCCCGGCCTGCAGGGCCTGCCCGATGGCATCCAGGCCACGGAAGCTGGGCAGCAGTGAGGGGTGGATGTTGATCAGGCGATCGGAATAGCCGCTGACCAGCACCTCGGTGACGATCCGCATCCACCCTGCCATCACCACCAGTTCCACCTGGTCGGCGCGGAACAGGCGCACCAGTTCGCCGTCCAGCTCGCGCCGGTTCTTGATCAGGCGATGGTCAAGCACCGTCACCGGAATGCCGAGACGTTCCGCCCGCTGCTGGGCACCACAGCCCGGATTGTTCACTACCAGCCGCTGGATCCGTGCATTGAGATCCCCCGCCTGAATCGCCTGGGCCAGGGCCTCGAAGTTGCTGCCGCTTCCGGATGCCATCACCCCCAGCTGCAGCGGGGCCTGGTCAGCTCGATTGTTGTGGCTAGGGTCTGTCAAAGCGGGGTTCGGTCCATGTCCCATCTCTCCATCCTGCCGACTGTCTTCACCGACCTCGAGCGTCTGGTTCAGGCTCTTTGTGATGAGGGCTTCACGGTGGAGCGATCGACAAAATTGCAGGGATTCGTGGACGACTCCCATGCCGTGGATGTGCTCGCGTTTCAGGGCTCAGCCATGCCCCTGGGCTGGACCCAGCGGGAGGACGGAACAATCGTGATGCATGGCGACATCCAACGCATCAGCCGCCAGCCCGGGCTTGAACAGCGCTTGCAACGGGTGACCCGCCGCTACGCCCTGCTCCACGCCATGGACGAAGTCCGCCTTGGTGGCATGGGTTCCGCTGAGCTGATCCTGCAGACCAACTGACGTGTTCGAACCGGTTCAGATCCGGCTCGATCTGAGCCATCCCGAAACACAGACCATCGCCGTGTCCATCGAGTGGACACCGCAGACCCAACGCCAGACCTTCCAACTACCGGTGTGGACACCGGGGTCGTACACGGTTCGTGATCACGCCCAGCACCTCCACAGCCTGCAGCTGTTGGCCAATGGTGAGGAGCTGCCGGTGCGTCGCATGGCGCCGCACCAGTGGCTCTGTGATCTGCCGGACCTGAGCCCGCTCACGCTCAACTATCAGCTTGAAGCCCGGGATCTCACCGTACGTACCGGGTTGCTGGATCCTGATTGCGCATCGCTCTGTCTCGCTGCTGTGGCGATGGACATCGACGGTTGCCGCTGGTCACCACACCACGTTGCCGTCACGGCTCCGGAGCACTGGAGTGTGCATCTGCCGCTGGAGCCCAGCGCTGAGGGCTGGGTTGCTGCCGATTTCGATGCCCTCGTGGACAGCCCGCTGCATGCGGGGCCTTTTCAGGCAGAACCCTTCATGGTGGAGGGCAAGACCCATGAGCTGTTGCTGATCGGAACGCCACCGATGGGTTGGCCGCCGAACTTCATCAGCGACATCGAAAAGGTGTGCAGTGCCACCTGTCGCTTGCTGGGAACCCCTCCCCCGGCGGGGGACCGCTACCAGCTTGTTTTGCAACTGCTTGATCAGGGTTACGGCGGCCTCGAACACGACCACAGTGCTGTGCTGCAGTTCAGCTGGTCGGCTCTGGCCAAGCCCAAGGGGTACCGGCAGCTGTTGCAGCTGATCGGCCATGAATACCTGCACCAGTGGAATGTGCGGCGGCTGCGGCCTGTTGAGCTTCGCCCCTACGACTACGGGCAGGCGGTGATCACCGAAGGCCTCTGGTTTGCCGAGGGAATCACCAGCTACTTCGACCTCAGCCTCCCCCTTTTGGCGGGCTGTTCGGATCGACCGACCCTGCTCAAGGATCTGGGGGAGGAGCTGTCAAGCGTGCTGATGTCACCCGGTTGCTCGATCCAGTCGTTGGCGGCCAGTGCCCGTGAGGCGTGGATCAAGCTGTACAAAGCGACGCCAGCCTCACGGGACAGCCAGATCAGCTACTACCGCCTCGGTGCAGCGGTGGCCTTCTGCCTCGACGTGCGCCTGCGGCAGCGCGGCCACTCCATGGCCGCGATCCTGCGGGAGTTGTGGCAGGGCCCCGGCCGTCAGGCCCGTGGCTACAGCCGTGATCACATCAAGGCGGCAGTGGCTCGATGGGATCGCGATCTTGCCTCGGATCTGGATCAATGGCTTGACCAGCCCGAGGCCGTTCCCCTGCTTGATTGCGTGAAGGCTTTGGGGCTGCGCATGGACCCTGTGCCGCTCAAGCATCCCGACCATGGACTCACCCTCAAGGATGCTGAGGGCGCCGCTTTGATTCAGCGGGTGCGGCGTGACAGTCCCGGACAACAGGCAGGGCTTGTGGTGGGTGATGAGCTGTTGGCGATCAATGGCTACCGGGTGCGTCGCAGCAGTGACCTCGCAGTTCTGCTTGAGAAGCAGGAGTGTGTGCGCGTCACCTATTCACGACGCAGCCTGCTCAAGGAGACCCAGCTCTTCCCTGATGCGGGTGTGGACCATTGGGCGTTGGATTGGGATCCTGGGTGCACGACGGAACAACGGCAGTTGCGGGATCGATGGTTCGAGATCGTTTAAGCCGTTTCTGCACCGGTTTGTGGAACCGCGTTGAGCAGCACCGTCCGCTCTCCATCAGCGTTGCTGCAGCGGGGATGTTGGCTCTGGGGCTGACTAGCTGGTCGTTGATGGAGCAAGGGAAGCTCTCTTCTGTGAGGATGGAGCGTGGTCGCCAACGGGAGGACAACCCCTCCGCTTCGGTGCCGTTACCGCCGAAGTCGCGCTCTTGGCGCTCGCCCCTGGCCCGGCAGTGTTCGGGTGTGGACAGGGCGTTGCGGTCGCGTTTGAACCAGCTCGATGCCCGTTCGGGTTCCTGGCGGACGTTCGTGAAGATCGATCCCACCAATTTTGGTGAGCGCTACGACAAGGACGCCTACGGCCGTTTGATCGATGCCACGCCGAGGGTGGTGGTGCTGCACGAAACCGTCTACTCCTTGAGCTCCGCTCTGAACACCTTCATGACGCCCCACCCCCGCGATGAGGATCAGGTGAGTTATCACACCCTGGTGGGCCAGGACGGACGCGTTCTGGATCTGGTGGATCCCTTGAGCCGGGCCTATGGCGCAGGTTTTTCGGCCTTTCTGGGGGAGTGGGCGATCACCAACAAGAAGCTCAAGGGCTCCATCAACAACTTTGCTCTGCATCTGAGCTTGGAGACTCCACCATCAGGCGCGAATGCCAACCGTTCCCACGTTGGCTACACCTCCAAGCAATACGACGCGCTGGCCCTTGTGTTGTCGGGTTGGATCCGCTCCTTCAATCTGCCGCCAGCGGCGATCACCACCCATCGCCATGTGGATCTGGGCGGAGAACGGGATGATCCCCGCAGTTTTGACTGGTCGAAACTTCAGACGCGGCTGGCGGCCCTCGGCGACCTCTGCGTGAGCTGATGCGTCGTTAGCGTTCGCATTCCTGTGTACTGCGTCGGTGACAACTCTCCCCAGCGAGGATCTTGATCGCATTATCGAAATGGCCTGGGAAGACCGAACGCCCTTCGAGGCGATCGAGTTTCAATTCGGACTCTCCGAGCCGCAGGTGATCGCAGTGATGCGGCAAGAGATGAAAGCGTCATCGTTCAAGCTTTGGCGCAAGCGGGTCAGCGGCCGCAAAACCAAACACGCCGCCACCAGCCGCTCCAATCGATTCCGGGCGAGCTGCCACAAGTGAATGGAGCCCGATTGGGTTCAGCGCAGGACGCCCCGCAGGATCCCTTCAACAAGACCAGCCGGATTCATGCCCCGGGGGAAAGACGTTGGAGCGTTGCGGTAAGTCGGGCTGTACATCAGAGCTGCAAGTAGCTAGATAACGGTTCAAGAAAAATTTTTGGCTAAAGCACTCCAGGAGTTGTTTCGTTGATCTCCTGTGGTGGATCGATATCCCACCCATTAGCGCACCTCTGAATTCTGCATGGGGGGGATGCGGAGCTGTTTGTCTACCTGTACCGAGTGATTTGATCATGTTTTTGATTTTCTTTGGCGATTAAATCCTTAAAACTTTTGTGTATAAAGGCATGGCTATGGTAAATATTTTAGAAAAAATTGAATAAAACCATTTTTACTGCACTTGCTGCTGGGTTGGGTATTGTCGGTTAAAGCCCATAGGGCTTACATCCGCCGGCAAGTGTATTCATGATCTTATCTTTTACCAAAAAAGACCTATGGCTTGAAGAGTTCGCCTGAAGCTTGTTGAGCTTGTTGTTTAAACGTGTAGAAGCCATCCTCAATTCCAGGCAAGCCATTTTGTAATTATCAAGACTGCCGGATTTTGAAAATTCTTCGAGGTGATTATGATACCTGAGCATCGCATGTTCAGCTTGTGCTGATACCTCAGAAGCTGCCAATGGAAGCGTTGGCAGGTTAAGCAGCAATACGAAGAGTGGAGGCCTCATTCGATGGGGCTTCAAATCTTCTCTAGATACTGGGTCTGGACTCCGCTAAATGTTGGTGTGTTGGAGATTTTGCAAGAATTTGAAATCCTCTGGTGGTTTGCGTTGTCGGCCACCCTTTGTTGTCTGGCGCTTAGCAGAAATAAAACTGGAGCCTGAGTATTTATCTTAAAGTGAAATCATTTTGCAGACTGGCTGTTAATCTATGGCTTTATTGGAGCGAAAATAGCGTTTAAAGTAGGTCGATGTTGCCCGAATTTAATCCTTTCGTGCAAAGGGAATGGCAGGACAAAGGTGGGGCTTGACGACTTTTGTTGAGGCTAGAGAGGTCTTGTAGTGGCTTGAAGTTTTAGTGTTTGCTTGTGGCAAAGATGCGTTAGGGCTTCTTGTTTAGTTTGATGATATTCATTTCTAGTCCCCAGGCAAGTAAGTTATTAGTGGTATCGCATAAGAATAAATAGCGGTCCCATGCTTCAATTATGCTATCTGCTTCTTTTATATATGTGGCCATAGCATGATGTGATCGCACAAACTCGCACGAGGCTTTAACACTTTGGGGTGTCATCTCATTTTCTTTGATCTTAGTTATCAATTGAAGACCCCAGAAAGCCTGTGCTACACCATTCGGCTGGCAAACTGCGCGATCAAGAAGGTCGAGGATGGGTCTTAGTTCTGTCGCTCGTGGGCTGTCCATTCCATAGGCATAACACACTTAATTTTTTGCAGGCAAGAAAAAAGCCGGCTCATGCCGGCTTGTCGTTTAAATGGTTTGAATTTGTTGATCTGCCTATGCTTCTTGTTGCGATACACAGTTTTTGTATTCCTCCCAATTCTCCACCACTTCTCCGCATCCATTCACGACGCAGTGAAGCGGATCATTGGCCACCATGGTCCGAAGACCTGTGCTTTCAGTGATCAACTCGCTGATGCCTGGGATAAGTGCGCCTCCTCCAGCGAGAACAATTCCATTGGTGTAGACATCAGCAGCCAGTTCTGCAGGGACATTGTCGAGAACTTTCTTGATCGCATCATTGATAAATCGCAGTGGTTCCTGGATCGCTCCGCATATTTCTCCAGAGGTGACGGTAACGCTTTGGGGTAATCCTGTTTGGCAGTTCAAGCCGCACACTTCGATTTGATTTATTTCTCCAGATGCGCTTTGGTGCGCTGATCCAATGGTCAATTTGATGTCTTCAGATGTTGTTTCACCCACGATCAATGAATATTTCTGCTTTAGGTATGCAGCAATGCTTTCAGTGATCTCATCGCCTGCCACTCGTACCGACTCACTTGTAACCGGAGCACCAAGGCTGAGAACGGCTACATCTGTTGTTCCACCACCAATATCCACGATCATGCTGCCCGTTGGTTCATTGATCGGCAATCCTGCGCCAATCGCTGCTGCAACCGTCTCATCAATCAGGTGAACTTCACGTGAGGCCAGTATTCCAGCTTCGCGAACGGCAAGTCTTTCAATATCGGTGATACATGAGGGAACTCCGATCACCATGCGAGGAGCATTCGCATTTTGTGTATTACTGTTTTTCATGAATGACTGCATCATCAAATCTGTTGCTGCTTTATTGGCAATAACACCGTCTCGTACAGGTCTTACTGTTTCAATATTTTCAGGCGTTTTGCCTATCATTTGTTTGGCGGGTTTTCCTGACTTGAGTAGTTCGCCACTCTTCTTGTTGATGGCGACAACAGATGGCTGGTCAAGGACAATTCCCTGCCCCGAAAGGTACATCAAAGTATTGGCTGTGCCGAGGTCAATGCCGATCGAAGCGGGCTTCCGGAAAATGCCGAACATTTGAGGTTTGGGTATCCATTTCGAACATGCCCAGTTTGAGTTTTTACTCCCATCGGCTTAATTAATTTTTTGGTTTTCTAGCGTTGCCCTTCTCTTGCGCCGCTACCTGTGGTGGTTGTGTTGTTTGTCTTGTGCACTCGACTGAAGCATCCTTTCGACTTTTCTGCTGTTGCCCGGAATGAGTATTTTGCTGTCTTGATCGATTGGTGTTCTTGGTGGTGGCTTTTGATGGTTTGTGGCTATCGGTTGATTAGTCATCGAAGTGCCCATGGATGACATAACGCTGTACGGGTTCAAACGCGGAATCGTTCGCGTTTGAAGGGTCATGTCGGTTCACTGCGAGGCTCTTTGTCCCGGCAGAGGGCGCCATTCGATCTACATCGTCTATGGCGCAACAATGCAAAACATCCCATGCAGGTCTCGGTTCAGGCGCTTCCTATCAAGGCGATATCGGCCCACGCCTCCTTCGCGACACCTGGTGATGACGTGGCTTCTTTCTCTCGGAGTGGCAACGTTTTGCGTCTTGGTTAACGCTCTTACATCGACTAGATAATCAAGAGTTGGACCCGCATCAAGCTCTCGAAGGGACTGAAAGCCCTCTTCGGCCACTGTTACTTCGCCGCCATCAGCCGCTTCGATCGGTTTAGCGCAGGACGCCCCGCAGGATCCCTTCAACAAGACCAGCCGGATTCATGCCCCGGGGGAAAGTCTGGGGTTCGTTGCGGTAGCTCGGGCCTGAGATCAAGCCTGCAGCCATCTGCCCCATCACGCCGTCAAAAGAGGCAGTGTCATCGGAACGCAGTACTGGAGTGATGAAGGCCCTGACGCAGCCATAGAAATCCCTGGCGTCTCTGCACTGTGCCGCTACTTCGGCGTCCACCTGAGCGAGTGCGGTTGATGGGACAAGCAGGCCAAATGCCGGCAATGGAAGGAGCTGTTTCATCGGTTTGCCCTGCTGGATCGATGCTTCAACAGAAAGGGGGGCGTCCACATCCCCCATAAGGGGGAGAGGCAGAGCTGACGAACTCCCTCAACTGAGGGATAAGGAGACGAGGGTTTGGGTTGGGCCGCTCATGCAGCCAAGTGCTCGTCGTAGATCCCTAAACCGTGATGTCGGGATTTGGCTGGCGACCGCCGTAAATCAACCCGTGCAGTTCAGGGTCCTGCATGTAGCCCAATACCCGTGCTGGGTAATCCAATTTTCCGTTGTGGAGATAGTTGAGGGTGGCGATCGCCTTGGCATCCAAATATGAACGGCTCGCCTGAAGCATCAAGCTCTCCGGCAGACCAAGGGCCAGCTTCAGCCGTTGAAACTTTGCCGCCAGCAGGGTGATGTTCATCTCGGGGTCGAGCAATTGATTGCGGGCCCAGGTGATCTCCTCCTGTGTTGGCTTCGCCGGCAGTCGGTTCTGATGGATCAGTTCCGAGACGCTGATCTGGGCCGGCCCATGGGTCTTCACAAGACCGGAATGGGCGATGAAGGGGAGGCTCTCCCCCGGCTTGGAGTGCTGAATTTCGTCGAAAAGAACGGCGGTGATCAGCATTGGATTCATCTGATGCGCCGCTGCTTGGCGCAGGATCACCGGCTTCAGCTCGCGAAGACGATCCACGGTGGATGCGCGCAATGGTTGGAGCTGATCCATCCCGCTGGTGAACAGCTGGGCCAGCTGCGTCTGGGGGCCGTGCACCCCGAAGCGCCGTTGCAGCAGCTTCAGTTCTTCGGGTGAGAAATCTGTGGGCTCAAGACTGTCCTCCACCACAAGTGGGGCTTGATCCCCAACCTCAGCAACCGGGTGTGACCACTGACCAACCAGGCACAGGCTCGCTGCCGTCGCCAAGAGGGCTGTTGTCCATCGCAATGGCTCAGCCATGGGGGATGGAAATCGGGTCAGCGGAAGATGACATGAAACTAGCTGTGGTGTCCTTGTATGCGGGCATCCCGTCAGATTCTGGATACGTTCGACAGGACTGCACCGTCCGCCCGGCATGAGCTTTCCGGATTTCAACGCTTCCGACGCTCATATTCAGTGGCAGAGGTTCTGCGATCTCAGCTGGTATCACGATGATCTGGGCGTCTGGCTCGACATCAGCCGGATGCATGTGAACGCCACCGACCTGCATCAGCTGCAGCCGCGAATGGACAAGGCGTTCGCAGCGATGAAGGAGTTGGAAGCCGGTGCCATCGCCAATCCCGATGAGCAGCGCCAGGTGGGGCATTACTGGCTTCGTACCCCTGAACTCGCTCCCTCGTCAGAGCTTCAACAGCACATCTCCAGGAACATTGATCTGATCGCAGCCTTTGGGCGCGATGTGATCAACGGAACGATCAAGGCCCCCAACGGCGAAGCCTTCACCGATGTGCTCTGGATCGGCATCGGCGGCAGTGGCCTGGGACCCGCCTTGATGATCAAGGCGCTCCAGAACCCCGGCGAGGGGCTTCCGTTTCATTTCTTCGACAACGTCGATCCCAATGGGATGAGCAACGTTTTGGCGGGGTTGGAGGGTCGTCTCGACCGCACCCTGGTGGTGACGGTGAGCAAGTCGGGGGGAACGCCCGAACCCCACCTCGGCATGGAGCAGGCTCGCCATCGCCTCGAGGCCGCTGGGGGCCAGTGGGCCGGCCAGGCCGTTGCCGTGACGATGCTTGACAGCAAGCTGGATCAGCAGGCCCAGAAGGAAGGTTGGCTCAATCGCTTCGACATGTTCGATTGGGTGGGGGGGCGCACCAGCATCACCAGTGCCGTTGGTCTGCTGCCCGGTGCCTTGATTGGCTGTGACATCCGCGATTTCCTCACCGGCGCCTCTCAGATGGATGCCGCAACCCGCGCAGCGGATCTGCGCCGCAATCCAGCCGCCCTGATGGCCGCTTCCTGGTTCGTGGCCGGTGGTGGTCGCGGTCAGCGCGACATGGTTGTTCTGCCCTACCGCGATCGTCTGGAGGTGTTCAGCCGTTACCTCCAGCAGCTGGTGATGGAATCCCTGGGCAAGCGCCTGGATCGCAACGGTGACGTGGTGCATCAGGGCATCGCTGTGTACGGCAACAAAGGCTCCACCGACCAGCACGCCTATGTGCAGCAGCTGCGCGACGGTGTCGACAATTTCTTCGCCACCTTCATCGAGGTGCTCGAAGACGTGAGCGACATCCCCACGCTTGGCGGGGAATGCCCCGGCGACTTCCTCGATGGTTTCCTGCAGGGCACCCGCTCAGCCCTTACCGAGGGTGGCCGCCAGAGCATGACGATCAGCATGCGTCGCTTTGATGCCCGCCGTCTCGGCGCCTTGATCGCTCTGTTCGAGCGTGCCGTCGGTCTCTACGGCGAACTGGTGAACATCAACGCCTACCACCAGCCCGGCGTGGAAGCCGGCAAGAAGGCAGCGGCGGCGATTCTCGACCTTCAAGGTCGTGTGGAAGCGATCCTGGCCGACGGTGTGGCCCGCTCCGCCGATGAAATCCGCCTGGCCCTCGGGGATGGCACCGATGAATCCATCTTTTGGATTCTGCGTCACCTCACCGGCAACCAGCGCGGCTTCAGTGCCCAGGGCGACTGGAGCCAGCCCGCCTCGATGCGTTTCAGCAAAGGCTGATCCAGCCTGGGATCAGGGCACCAGGTTCACCAGTTTTCCGGGGACCACGATCACCCGACGGGGGGCTGCGCCCTCCAACCATTTTTCGGCCACATCACTGGCCAGGGCGAGCCGTTCCAGCTCCTCCTTGTCTGCGGAGGCCGGAACCTGCAGCTTGCCCCGCACCTTGCCCTTCACCTGGATCACCACTTCAACGCTGTCCTGCACCAGTGCCGTTGGATCCAGAACCGGCCAGCTTTGACGGTGCACGCTGTCGGATCCCCCCAGACGGCTCCAGAACTCCTCCGCCAGATGAGGCGCGAACGGAGCCAGCAGGCGAACCAGTCCGGAAAGAGCTTCCTGCAACACAGGTGCACTCAGAGCCTCGATGCCGGTGGAGCTGATGGCATTGGAGAGCTTCATCAGCTCGGAGATGGCCGTGTTCAGTTGGATCTCGTCGCTGAGGTCCTCGCTGACGGCTTCGATGGCCAGGTGCAGCGCCCGACGTACGTCGCTGTCGGCATCGCTCAGATCGGCTGGCCGTTGCATCGGCTCGAGTGAATCGATGCGGGCAGCACCCGCCTCAACAAGGCGCCAAAGCCGTTGCAGGAAGCGGAACTGGCCCTCCACATCGGCGTCATCCCACTCCAGATCCTTCTCAGGCGGTGCCTTGAACAGGATGAACATGCGGGCTGTGTCTGCGCCGTAGCGATCGATCACCGCCGCGGGGTCAACGCCGTTGTACTTCGACTTCGACATCTTCTCGAACAACACCTCAAGCTTGTCGCCGGTGTTGGGGTCCCGGGGATTTTCGGGATCTGCCACGTCCGCTGGAGCGATGTACTTGCCGGTTGTCGTATTGCGGTAGGTAATTCCCTGCACCATGCCCTGGGTGAGGAGCCGTTCAAACGGTTCGTTGATGTCGACCAGGCCGCGATCCTTCAGCGCCTTGGTGAAGAAACGGGCGTAGAGCAGGTGCAGGATCGCGTGTTCGATGCCGCCCACGTATTGCTTCACCGGCAACCAGCGGTTAACCGCCTCCTTGCTGAAGGGTTTCTCGGTGTTGTGGGGATCGGCGAAGCGCAGGAAATACCAGGAGGAACACATGAAGGTGTCCATGGTGTCTGTTTCCCGCTTGGCCGGCTTGCCGCAGCAGGGGCAGGTCACATTCACCCAGTCGCTCTGCTGGCTCAGGGGCGAACCGCCCTTGCCCGAGAGATCAATGCCCCGGGGCAGCTCCACCGGAAGGTCCTCGCGGGGCACCGGAACAGCACCGCAGTCATCGCAGTGGATGACGGGAATGGGGCAGCCCCAGTAGCGCTGGCGTGAGATCAGCCAGTCGCGCAGGCGATAGGTGACCTTGCTCCGGGCCCAGCCCTTCTCGGCGCCGTGGCCGGTGATGGCGCCCTTGGCTTCGCTGGAGGCCGTGCCATCGAAACTGCCGGAGTTAACCAGTGTTCCGGCATCCGTCCAGGCCTGACCGGCCGCGATGGCTTCAGCAGCTCCCTCGGCGTCGATCACCTGCTGGATCGGCAGACCGTTCGACTGGGCAAAGGCGATGTCACGTTGGTCGTGGGCCGGTACGCCCATCACGGCGCCCGTGCCGTACTCGGCCAGCACGTAGTCGGCGATCCACACCGGCAGCACCGCCCCCGTCAGGGGGTTGATCACATGACTGCCGATGGGTACCCCCCGTTTGGGCCTGTCATCACTGGTGCGTTCGATCGTGCTCAGACGAGCCACCTCTTTGCGGAAGGCCTCCACCGTGTCCTTCTGATCAGCGCTGGTGAGGCTGTCCACCAGCTCGTTTTCCGGTGCCAGCACCACGTAGCTCGCCCCCGCGAGGGTGTCGGGTCGGGTGGTGAACACGGTGATCGTCTGATCCTGTGCTCCCTCAACGCTGAAGCTGATCTCCGCCCCTTCCGAGCGACCGATCCAGTTGGCCTGCATGGTGCGCACCCGTTCCGGCCAACCCTTAAGGGCGTCCAGGTCGTTGAGCAGCGGCTCGGCGTAGTCAGTGATGCGCAGGAACCACTGATTCAGCTGGCGTTGTTCCACCAGAGCTCCGGAGCGCCAGGAGCGGCCGTCACCATCCACCTGCTCATTGGCCAGCACGGTCTGGTCGACTGGATCCCAGTTGACGGTGGCGTTCTTGCGATAGGCCAGCCCTCCTTCGAGCAGTTCAAGGAACAGCCACTGGGTCCAGCGGTAGTAGTCGCTGTGGCAGGTCGCCTGTTCGCGGCTCCAATCGATCGAAAGGCCAAGGCGATCCAGCTGCGCCCGCATCTGATCGATGTTGCGGTCGGTCCACTCGCCAGGGTCCACATTGCGTTCGATTGCCGCGTTTTCAGCGGGGAGTCCGAAGGCATCCCAGCCCATCGGATGCAGCACGGCATGGCCCCGCATGCGTTGAACCCGGGCGATCACATCGGTGATCACGTAGTTGCGCACATGGCCCATGTGCAGGCTTCCCGAGGGGTACGGGAACATCGACAGGGCAAAGAATCCGGGCTTCTCACCACCTTCTTCTGTGGTGTCCACCCCATCCGCCTTCCAACTCTCCTGCCAGCGCTGCTCCAGCGCAGTGGGGTCATAACGACCGGTCTGGGCACTGGCGTCGACGGCAGGGTTGGCAGCGTTCACGGAACCAGCGCTCGGCAAGGTTGCGATCGTGCCACATGCCTGGCGTTCAGCCGAGGGAGCGGATCACGCTGATCTGCCGACGGTTGATCAGCACGGGCCGGCTCGCACCCGCCCGTTCGATGGCCAGAAATTCAGGGTCCTGCCAGATCAGACGCCCCTCGATGGGCTCCTGTCCCACCACACCAATGCTGAGGGGGAGCTGTTCACGAATCCAGCTCTGCAGCAACCGAACCCCCGGAAGGCTTGGATCGAGTGGAGATGTCTCCATAGGATTCGGGGGCAATACCGGCCACGCATGCTGCAGTTCAGCAAAGATTGGCAGAAATGAGCCTATAACTGGGTATTGGGCGTTGAAAACGCTCAATACCAACCAAATACCAACTTTATTTCAGGTCCGTGCCGCGGATTTCGCAAAAACAGGCTGTCCTAAATGGGCGAGGAGCTGTTGTTCAGTACGCCTCAGGAAGCAGTGCTGGCGGTTGGTTCTACAGGGAGCTGGTTCCTGGGACTAAGTCCTACAGAACAAGGCGCATAGAAGGAGCCCAGACGCTCGAGGAAGCCGTCTCAGCAGCCACTGATTTGGCATTCCAGCTGAACTCCGCTTCAGCAGGCTCTCAAGCGGTTCTAGGGGGTGTTCTTAAGAGGCGAACCGGAGCAGACAAGCAATACGTCACTTCTTCGGTCCGCACGCCAAGGTCCTTGTCCATGGAATCGGCCTTAGGGGGATTCGAAAAGGAGGAGCTTCTCCGGGTTAAAGCAGGTCACATCACTGAGGGGACCCACCGGAACAAGATCCGAACGCTCAGGAAGCACCTCATCCCTTTCCTGGAATCCAAATACGTCGTTCAAACCAATCAGATCAGGCCTGACAGCTTTCAGGACTACGCACTGTGGCGAGCGAATGCGTCTCCTTTGAGCATCAATCGTGAAATCGTTCAAATTCGCGACTTCCTAAGGAACTATCTGGTCAGGCATCGCCTGATGCCAGCTGAACTCCTGGCTGACAAAGGACTCTTTAGGAAGCTTCCGATCCGACAGACAGACCTAATGGCAAACCCAGCCATTAACCCTGAAGACTGGAAGCTGATCATTGACTGGATACGTGGTCCGTTCCGTAAGGAGGTGGAAGAGGACTCAAATCACAAGTGGCATTACTGGAGAACTGCTTTCTGGCACTTTGCTCTTTTGTTGAAGAACAGCGGTATGTCGCCTGAGGAGGCGATCAAGCTGAAGTGGAAGCAGATTGAGTTCCGCAATGAACCCAGAAGAACATCAAGAGGAGGTACCGAAGATTGGATTGTTACCTACATCAATACAGTCAGATCAAAGACGAAGCAGGCCAGGGAGATCCCTTGTAATCAGGGGAGAGAATTACAGCGATGGCTTGAGTTCCAACGCCAGTACATCAATGACCACAACATTTCAACAGAGATAACTTTGGATACGCATGTGTTTGGGCAGCCAATGAAAGATTGGCGGCCTTGGGAGCGGAATCAATTTGGTAAAGCATGGATCAAGGCAAGGAATGCCGTAGGACCACAACTCAAAGGTCATAAGTTTTCAAAAAAGCCTTATACGCTTTATTCATTACGATCTACCTTCATCGAAGATCACCTTGTTAAAGGTACTGACATCTTTTTGTTATCTAGGATTGCTGGTCACGATGTGAAGATCCTCCAACGTCACTACGAAAGAATGGACATCCGATTGAGATCACGCGAAATCACACAGATTGAATTTGGAAAACAAAGGATGAGTCACTGCTAATAAATCCATTTGAATAGAGTCCACTCAGAATCGCCTGCAAGGCGTCTCAAATAGCTAAAGCAATGAATCCCTTATTCACACTCACCAACACGCCTTGTAGAGGCGTATAGCACCCATGCAGAAGAAAACAAAAGACCAAAAGTACTATCGAAAACTAAAAAAAGATGGCCAAAAAGACTTCAGAAAAGTTAAGCGGGATAACTCGCCCTATCCAGGCATCCGCGTAACCAAGAAACAGATCACCTTTCGAGTAAGTCAGGAAGCCGCAGATCGGCTCAAAGCCCTGGCTGATCAAGCAGAGGTGACTCAGTGGGAAATGGTTAGCCGGGTGATCCTCAAAGGATTCCCAGGCATCGTGGAGGCTGGATGGGCAAACCACGGTGAATTGCCAACTCGTAGGTACGAGTGGGATTGGTCACTGATCTACGGAGCCGGCGCAAAGGTCAAATACAAAGGCAGCACAGGCGACAAGCAGCTGAACATGCGGATCACGAGCACCGCATGGAACAAGATCCACTGCGCCAGGACTGCGCTTGGTAAGTCGATGAGCAGGCTGATGCAAGACCTGCTGCTGCACTACAAGCCACTTACCCCAGAGCGACTCGCCAAGCAGAGGGAGTACCAGCAACAACGCGCAGCCACCAACTATGGAGTTGGGGTTCAATCTCCAAAGGATCCCGACTACAAGCCAAAGTCCAACAAGTTCTTGGATGTCGGAGACCGCATTATCCATGTCAAAGAAATCCCAATTGAGAAATGGGACCCCGAGGAGTACGAGGAATGGGAGCAGTTGATGCTCGAGAAGTACGAACGCCAGTTAGCTAACGCGGTTAATGAAGGAAATTCAGACAAGGCTGAACACCTGCAGCGACTGGTCAATCAGATGCGTGAATCAATCCTCGATTAATCGCCTATCACAAATGAGGTCAGATCACCTGAGAAAACTGGGCTGGTAGTCAGGTCACTCTTGTATACAGGAGGGAGGAAGACAAGGAACAGGCTGAATACCCCTTACCCGCTTGTTCCATAAGAGAACAAGCCGTGTAAGTACGGACCACAAACGACACATCTACTTATTGATATTGGATTGCTGAACGAAATTCTTTTGATTACGACTGAACAACTACTTATCAATTCTTGGATGACTGAACATCATCAACTACAACACACGACTAATGACTGAACCAATCACTAACCTAAATGATGCCTTTGATCTCTTCTTTGTAGGAGGCACTGTCCGACTTCGACTAAAAGAGTGGATCACCCGCGAGACTCTGCTTGATGAAAAGCTCGAGAAACTTAAAATCTTGATTCCGGAGAATCACCCATGACCGCCTCTCGAAAGAAGAGCAAGGAAGTCAGCCATCCTTCCAAATTTTGTATATCAGGTACCCACCAGGGGCTGACACAGCCAACGCATTGATTGGCGGCACTATCGCCATGAAGAGGTTATGCATGATGCTTCCACTTGGTGTGATGTATATGACAGTCGCTAGCCACTGCATCAATCTCACACCAGCCACCATGTAGACAGCACTAAAGAGAACAGTCCAGACTGCTTTTTGAAAGTCAGTCATCTACCACCTCACCAACAACAGCAAGCCTCATTAGCTCGTCATAGACGATCGTCGCAATACCCAGCCAAGAGATATGACGCTCAGAGAGCCGCAGGGTCCGATGAACAGATGCCAAATGGGATCTCCACTTCCTACAAGGAGTATTCCCATCGTTGTGGTCAATACCACTCCAAAAAGAACGTAAAGCCACAGACGCGGATCCGCAAAGCGTCGCCACCACTGGCACAGCATCAGTACCAATAGAAGTGACTGCAAACTGATGGCAACTGATTTGCCTACGAGCGGATAAGCCGCAAGTGTCGCGGTGGTAATGAGAAGCAGCGTCAACCGCCATCTACGTGAACGACTAACCGCTGCCGTCAGCAGAGCCAGACCGGTGGCTAGTGCGCCATAGAAGACACCATTGAAAAAACTGTTGTGGTTCACGTAAACCCAGTCGGTGTTGGTGTGATCGACCATCTCCGCTAATGACGCCAAAGCGAAAAACATGAATCCAGATCTCAGCCACCATCCTCTGCAACGTGTCGCTACCCACAGGGGTACGAGAACTGCTTGTAGGTGAACAACGATCAGTGCTGTCAGCATGCTTTAAGTGCGGGTTGATGGATAATCAACGAGTCCTTTCAACAGCAGTAGGTCTCCTCAACTCATCCTTGATGAACCCAGCAACTCCCGCAACTAACGGAATCGTCATCCCAGCAACAGCAAGCAAAGCCATGGCTTGGATGAACCATTTTGGTGAGAGTGGTTTGTCTTTCATTACCGCAACGGGTTGATAGTTTCAGCCCGAACTGGCTCAGTGCTCTTCAGCAGCTCCGAGAGAGAGTTCCCAACAAACGTCCCGCCGGCCATCACTGCTGATAAGCAAGCAAGCCCAAGACCTACAGCCACAACGATATGAGTCAGTGGGATTGAAGCAGCCTCGGGTTCACGGGAGCTGGATGCCATCGGTATTCCTCTTCCTGAATCCGTTTTGGCTCAGACAGCCAGGTTGTTTCAACAACACACCAGATCAATATAGATATCCGTCACACAGATAATTCAAGTTGCTGATCAAAGATGGTTTGCTCGTAAGCCACTTGCTCGCCGTGAATCTCATACCACTCACCCAGAAGGTCAAGCCACTTTTGTTGATACTCAAGGAGCAGGTTGCCTTGGGTAGAAACAACAGTGACAGGCTTGCCATCCTCTGGATGTGCAAACAAGAGACTTGTCCTCGTTACCGGGGAGGGGAGCTGGTCTTCGTAGAGATGGCTTATCGCAAGTGAATACGCAGCCAATTGCAAACGCTGCTGCTCGCAGAACTTAGGTAAGACATTTTTTCCGTGACGCTTGGTCTTGTAGTCGATGAGAACTACATCGTCATTGACAAGCATGAGCCCATCACAACTACCGGCATACGCGCCAACACCATCAATCGAATGATGCAGCGGGACCTCAACTGCCAGTGTTTTCGAGGCTCGTGAAACCAACCTCTGAAGGGGGTTGATCCACTGCAAATGCTCCTCAACCGGTGTGTGGTCTTTACTCTGCAACCACTTCTCCATTGCCAGGTGGACTGCCGTTCCACGTTTGGCGGATTCTCTAGTGACTGCGTCGTGATCGATGTCGGGTTCAGACTTTTTCCACTTCGCTTTATCGAAAGGAAACTTCCAACCCAGAATCGAAGTGACGTTCGGCGCTATACGTCCACCACACTCATACAAGCCAAATCTCCGACCCTTCGGGAACCAACGCTCACTCACCTTGATGGGAGTGATTGGATCAAACAAGGGAGGCTGCATCACTCCTGAAGTCTGGGCTTTAAGCGTTCGACGAATTTTGGCTGGATTGCTCGTATCGGGCACGGACTACTTACAGCTCGTCATCCCTAAAAAGGGAGGCCGCCCCTCCCAGGTGGAAGAGACGGCCTAGCTCGCTCGCTTGTGCATGG
>NZ_UCNR01000017.1:0-1195 GCF_900474045.1 Synechococcus sp. N19 | reverse complement strand
GCGCCCCTCATCCGCCCTGCGGGCACCTTGTATGTGACTGAGCTGATAGATTGGGCTGTCTTCCGGGACAGCCTGTCTGGCGCACCACCGCCAGACAGGCTTGGCGTCGGACGGGTCGTGGGCACCTTGGGCTCTTGAACCCGCGGAGAAGCTGGACCACCGCCGCCGTTTCACTGACCCGGATAGTTGCAGGGACTTTAAGGTCCGCAAGCACAAGGATGGGTCGATGAGACAGCTGGAAGATAGCACAAGTGTGGCCGGGATCGATGTGGCCAAGGCGCATCTGGACGTCGGGCTTTTGGGGTCCGGTGAGGTCCGGCGGTTCGAGCATGACGAGGCCGGCTTTCGGGCCTTGGGCGACTGGCTTCGATCGCAAGGCGTTACCCGGGTTGGTCTGGAAGCGACGGGAGGGTATGAGCGCCAGCTCATGCAGCACTTGCAGTCATCCGGCTTTACCGTGATCCGGCACCAGCCGCTGGAAGTTCGCCTGTTCGCACGCCTGCAGCGCGTGCGCGCCAAGAATGACCGGATCGATGCCCTGGTGATCGCCGCGATCACGGCCCGCACAACAACCACGTCCCGTCCGCCCAGCCCGGCCTTGCTGGAACTGGCAGAATGGCTCACCGCCTACGAGCAGGTCACCGACCAGATCGCCCGGCTGAAGACCGCCTGCGAACATGTCCATCTGGACGCGCTCAAGCGGCACTATGAAGTGCTGATACGGCACTGCAAGGACAGCAAGACCCGCATTCTGGGTGACATCCTGGCGCGGATCCGCATCTGCCCGGAGCTGTGCCAGCGCTACGAGCTGCTGCGCTCCCTGCCTGGCGTGGGGGAAGTCGTGGCCGCCGTGCTGGTGGTGCGCATGCCGGAACTGGGCGATCTGAGCCGGGGCCAGGCTGCGTCCCTGATCGGCGTTGCGCCCTTCGACCGCGACAGCGGATCGCAGAAGGGAAGCCGAAGAATAAGCGGTGGCCGCGAACGCCCCCGGCGCTTCCTCTACATCGCGGCCCTGACGGCCAAGCGCAACAGCCAGACATTCGCCAGCTTCGCAGCGCGCCTTAAGGACGCCGGAAAACCGCCCAAGCTCGTCAATGTCGCCGTTATGCGAAAGCTCATCGAGGCCGCAAACATCATCCTGAAACGCCAAACACCGTGGAAACCTGAAATGCAAACCACATAGTTGCTTCTCCCC